>JBMHDP010000026.1:0-4442 GCA_049889335.1 Planctomycetota bacterium | reverse complement strand
GACATCCTGTCGATGCGCTGATCGTCAGCGCCCCGACGGAGCGCCCGGACGAAGGGCGCAGCGGCGGTCCGGTTGCCCGCCCGCCTCCCCCGAGCCCGGGGGGGGGGGGGGGGGGGGGGGGGGGGCGGGGGGGGGGGGGGGGGGGGCCGCGCCCGCCCCCCACCCCCCCGCCGGCCGCGGGGCCGCCCCCCCCCCCCCCCCCGGCTCGGGGGAGGCGGTCGGGCAACCGGACCGCCGCTGCGCCCTTCGTCCGGGCGCTCCGTCGGGGCGCTGACGATCAGCGCATCGACAGGATGTCGGTCGGCAGGGTCTCCGGGTCCGGCTCCAGCTCTTCCATCAGCACGATCTTGCTGCGGATCAGGATGAGCATCTTGCGGTTCTGGACCGAGGTGCCGTTGCGGCTGAACAGCCAGCTGAGGCCCGGGAGGCTGCCGAGCAGCGGGACGGTCGAGCGCAGGTTCTGGCGCTCGACGAGGCGCATGCCGCCCAGCATCATCGTGCTGCCGTCCGGGACGGTGACGGTGGTGCGGACGCGCTGCAACGTGACCTCGGGCAGCTGGATCGAGATCGGCTGACCGACGCCCAGCGTCGTGGTGAAGGTCGGGATCGGCAGCGAGAGCGCCATCACGGTGGGCCGGAGCTCCATGGTGATGAACTTCAGGTCGCTGTCGACGACCGGGCGGACGTCGAGGGCGACGCCGTCGTGCACCGTGCCGATGACCGGGTTGGCCACGGCCGCCGCCTGCGCGATCTCGACCTCGAAGTCGCGGATGTAGCTGATGTTCCGCAGGAAGTGCATCGAGGCGCGGGTGTTGTTGTAGACCAGCAGGCGCGGGGCCTCGATCTGCTCACTCCGCTCCTGCTTGCTGACCGCGCGCAGCACGACCTCGACCTCGGTGTCGTCGAGGAAAGCGTATTGCAGCGAGAGGCCGCCCGCGTTGGTCAGGCCGCCGTTGCGGCCGCCGAGGGTCGAGTTGAAGAGGTTCTCGACGCGCGCCATCGCGTCACCGTCCTCGCCGTCGTCGAAGAAGATGCCCGGCTCGGTGCCGGTGCCGACGATGCCGGGGACGGCCGCGTTCTGCTGTTGGCGGGGGCCGAAGTCGTCGAAGCCGGCGTTGGCCCGGTCGCCGTTCTTCTCGAGGCCGCGGCCGGCGAGGCCCTGCGCGCTCTGGTTGCCCAGGCCGCGGAGGTCGATGCCGACGTCCTCGAGGAAGCTGTCCTCGACGCTCAGGAAGCGCGACTCGATGTCGATCTGGATGCCGACGTGACGGCGCAGCTCGTTGAGCAGCTTGCCGACGGCGTCGAGCGTCTCCCGGTCGGCGCGCACGTAGAGCACGCCGCCCTGGTAGCGCATGCCGAACGGCGAGTCGTCCCACTTGTCGGGGGCGATGGTGGCCGTGAGCAGCTCGGTGAGGCGGCCGTCATCGACGACCGACGGCTGCGGCTCCTCGTCGACCTCCGGGAACAGCGGAGCGTCGTCGCCGGGCACCTTCAGGCGCAGGTCCGGGCCCGGCTTGCTCTGCACGCCGGAGACCAGCTCGCTGACGTTGAACGGCTGCAGGATCAGCTTGCCGATCGCGTTCTCGGGCGTGACCAGCATGACCAGGCCGTCCTGGATCTTGTAGGCGATACCCGTCGCGGCCTCGATGGCCTTGAGCGCGCCCGCGACCGAGCGCCGCGGCAGGCGGAACTCGTTGAGGGTCGTCGTCTCGGCGTCCATGCCCTTGACGTCTTCGCTGACGAAGAACGTCGCGCCGGTGACCTGGGCGTAGTAGCTGGCCCAGTCCTCGACCGTCGCGCTCGCGAAGTTGTGCTCGAGCACGGTCTCGCTCAGCAGCTTGGCGACCGCCTGGTTTTGCGGCGACTCGAGCTCTTCGGCCTGCGCGTAGCTGGCGGGCTTGCGCTGGTTGACCGCAGCCCAACGGGACGGGTCGAAGACCACCGTCTCGGTCTGCGGCACCGTGCTGTGCTTGAGCTCGGTGAACGTCTTGTTCCACTCGGTGCGCCAGCGCTCGCGGTTGAGGTCCATCTGCGCGTTGTGGCGCGCGCGGTCGGCGAGGTCGCGGAGCGCCGTCGCCGTCGGGTTGATCGGGTCGAGGCGGAGCGCCTGGTCGACCAGGTTGACCGAGTCCTCGTACTCGCCGTTCTGGAACTTGACGTTGGCGGCCTCGAGCAGGCGCTCGACGCTCAGTTCGCGGGCGATCTCCCGGTCGCGCGCGATCCGTGCGAGCTCGGCCTCGCTGGCGGCCTTCGCGTCCTGCGCCGCCATCTTCAGGGCGTCCCGGCGAGCTTGGCGCGCCTCCTCGAGCATCTTCTCGGCTTCGAGGCGCAGGGCGTCCTTCGGCTGCACGTAGGTCGAGAACTGCAGCGTGGTGACCGCGCGCTCGAACCGGTCGATCGCGGCGCTGAAGTTGCCGAGGTCCATCTCGGCGCGGCCCAGGGCGAGCTCGTTGTTGACGATCGAGCGCTCACGCTCCTGCTTCACGCGCTCCGTGACGATGAGGTTGCGGAAGCGGTTGTCGCCGGCGTTCGTCTCCTCTCCGAGCACTTCGCGGCAGCGCTGCAGGATCTCGCGCGCCTCGGCGTTGCTGGAGTCGAGCTCGAGCGCGTAGGCAGCTTCGCTGCGCGCGTCTTCGAACAGGCGGAGGTCGAGAGAGCGACGCGCGTTGGCGACGGCCTTCTTGACGATGGCGGCGCGGCCTTGCGGGTCCTGCGGGTCTTGCGCACCCCCGGTGACGTCCTCGAGGACGGGCGACGAGGTGAGGGGGGTGCCTTCGGAGGAGCCGGTCTGAACGTCGATGAAGTCCGTCGTCGTGCCGGAGCACGCGGCGAGGGCCAACAGGGAGGACGCACAGAGGCCGCGCAGGCGCAGGGTCTGAACCTTGATCATGCTGAGTGCCTGAAAGGTGGCGATCGGGGAGAGGGGATCTGAGTGACCCTGCCGAAGGGTGCCCTCGCGCCGGAACGAGAGTGGCGGAGAGGGCGTGCGACGCGCGCGGTCTCCGCTTGAAGAGCGACGGCCGGGAGCGACAGGGGACGGCAGGGCAAAGAGCGCTCACGCCTCTGGCGGACGACCGCTCGCGCTGGCGACGTCGTCTCCTGCGGCAGCAGGACGCGACGAAACCGAACGAGAGGGGCGAGCCCGTCTTCGGGTGAGCCAGGACCTCCTCGGGACGCAAAGAGGCCTGGGGAAGGCCGGACCCTATCGACCGGGCGCGGGGCGGTCAAGGTTGCAACAACGCGTTCCCTGCGAGTTTGCGTTGCGAGTCCGAGCGCGCCGTCAGCGCGCGCTGCCGGGGACCTCGGGCAGGCCGAGCAGCGCGTTGACCTTCTTGATGTCCTCCCAGGTCTCGCGCTTGCGGCCGGGTTCGCGCAGCAGGTAGGCCGGGTGCCACGTCACGACGACCGGCGTGCCCGCATACTCATGCTGTCGCTGCCGCATCGCGGTGGTCGACTCGGTGGTGCCCAGCAGGTTCTGGGCGGCGGTGCGACCCAGACACACGATCACCTCGGGCTGCACGATCTCGACCTGACGCTTGAGGAACGGCAGGCAAGCGGCCACCTCGTCGGCTTCGGGGGCGCGGTTGTTGGGCGGACGGCACTTGTTGACGTTGGCGATGAAGACGTCGGATCGCCGTAAGCCCATAGCTCCCTCCAGGATGCGATCCAGGAGCTGGCCCGCTGGGCCGACGAACGGGCGCCCCGACTGGTCCTCCTTGGCGCCGGGCGCTTCGCCGACGAACAGGACCCGCGCGCGCGCGTTCCCCTCGCCGAATACGGTCGAGCGGCGGCCTGTGTGCAGCTTGCAGCGCGTGCAGGGGAGGACCTCTTCGCGGAGCTCCCGGAGGGCTGCAGCCGCGTTGTCCTTATCTGGGGCGCCGTCAGCCGGGAGCGTCGCGTCGCCCGCCGGAGGGGCTTCCGAACGGGCTCCGGCCTCGGGTTGCCCCGCCGCCGCGCGGTCTCGGTCACTTTCGACCGGCATTTGTTCCTTGCGTCGCACGCTTGCGCCCGAACTTCTTGGCAGCGAGTCTGTGCTGGGCGCCTCTGTGCTCTGTGACTCGGCGCTCGGCGAGGCTGTCCGCTCGGAAGGAGAAGACGAGGGCGTCGCTCGGACGCCGTGCTCGGCGGAGCGCGGCTCGGCTGTCGGCGAGCCCGGCGCGGGCCGCGGCGCGAGCTGGCCAGGGGGGATCGCGAGGTCCGGCCCGTAGGCCGCGGCCCAGTTCCGCAGGTGCTGCTCCAGGCTGCCCGCCGATCCGCTCATCTCGCCATGCTAGCTTGGTCGCCCGCGGCGAGCCATGGGTCGCCGCCGACGTCGTAATCCGCCTCGCGTCCGAACACACCGTAGGAGTGGGCCAGGCTCGGACGATCTCCCAGGGCGAGCACGCTGTGCCACGCGACGTCGTCCGGGCTGTGCGAAGGCAGCAGGATCGCGTCGCCGGCGC
>JBMHDP010000025.1:0-3685 GCA_049889335.1 Planctomycetota bacterium | reverse complement strand
GAGCAGCTCGCGGCCGTCGTCGGCCGACAAGGACGAGCGCTACTACGAGGCGGTGGAGGTGATCGTCGGCCAGCAGCGTGGGTCTGCGACGCTGATCCAGCGAGCCCTGTCGGTGGGCTACACGCGGGCGACTCGCCTGCTGGAGCTGATGGAGGAGGACGGCATCGTCGGGCCGTTCGTGGGCGCGAAGTCTCGGGAGGTGCTGCTCACGCACGAGGAGTGGCAGGCGCGCCGAGAGGCGGAGGAGCAGGCCGCCGACGAGGACGGCTTCGAGTACGAGGATGACGACGAATCGGTCGACGAGTCCGAGGTCGACGGCGGCGACGCGGACGGGGCCGAGGACGCCGCGGCCGCAGCCGCGGACTCCGAGCCCGCGTGATCTTCCTGGCCGCGCTCGCTTGTGAGCCGGCCAGCGCGCCAGTAACCTCCTGACAGCGTGTCCGGTGGTGTCGGACACGCGTCCGAACACGTCCGGGAGGGGCGCATGAACGACAAGACGCAGGGCACGGACCTACAGACGGGGCGCGCGGCGCTCGATCGTGGCTCGCGCACGGTGGCCGAGTGGATGTTGCCCTTTCTGCTCGGCGGGGTGGCGCTGTTCTCGATCTCGGCGCTGTTCTACTACCACTTCCACCGCGTGGAGCTGGAGCCCACGAGCTTCCTCCAGGTGGCGTTCGCGGGCCTCTACGACACCTTCGGCTGGGCACCGACGGTGGTGTTCTTCCTGCTCGTGTTCGCGTGGTCGCTGATCTGGTTCGTGACCGGCGTCCTGGAGCGCCCGTTCGCCCGGCTTGCGCGGCTGGTCGTGATGGCGGTGATGTTGGGCGTGTTCCTGAACCTCGGGGACGGCGGCGTCGTGCAGGAACCGCACAAGGGCGCCTTCGGCGCGTGGCTCGCGGGGAGGCTGGTGTCCGCCGTCGGCTATCTCCCCAGCCTCGTCGTGGTGCTGGTGACGACCTTCGCGTCGCTGCTGCTGGCGACCGACTGGTTCTTCAGCGAGTGGTTCGAGCGGTCGGCGCGCGGCGGCGAGCCGGAGTCCGGCGTCGAGCTCGCGGTCACCGACCACCTGCGCGCGCTGGCCGACGAGCAGGGCGCGACGCCGGCGCCGGGGGAGGCCGGCGCGGGCGCGACGGATCGAAGGCCCGCGCCGCACGGGGCCGACGTCGAGGTCGCGGCGCTGCTGGACGTGGAGCAGGGCGAGTCGGAGCGCGGCGCGGTCGAGCGCGACGAGCTCGGCGGCCCCGCCGAACTCGTCGAGCCCCCAGCCGCTGAGGACAGCGTCGACGCGCGCGAGGACGCGCAGGTCATCGTGCTGGATCCGGACGAAGAAGAGCCGGACGAGATCCAGCTGGAGGTCGAGGTCGTGGAGCGCGGCGGCGCGGGCGACGAGCTCCGCGTGGCAGGAGCGCCCGCGGCGGGCGAGGCCGAGGAGCTCGAGCAAGAAAAGGCGGAGCTCGACGAGGACGACGGACTCGAGGACGAGGCAGAGCTCGACGCAGACGGAGAGCTCGACGATGAGGAGGAGCTCGACGAGGACGACGAAGCCGACGAAGAGGAGGAGCTCGAAGAGGACGACGAAGCCGGCGAAGAGGAAGAGCTCGACGAGGACGACGAACTCGACGAAGAGGAAGAGTTCGACGAGGACGACGAAGTCGAGGAAGACGAGGAGCTCGACGAAGGCGACGAAGTCGACGACGAGGGGCAACTCGCCTACGACGGAGAGTCCGAGGAAGAGCAGGAGCTCGACGAGGACAAGGAGTTGGAGCGAGAGGAGGCCGCCGAGGCGGTCGAAGACGCGGGGCCGCGGGGCGGCGAGGACGACGTGGAGTGCGCCGGCGCGGCGGATGGGAGCGCTGCGGTCGCGATCCCCCGTCCGGCGGAGCCGCCGGTCGTGTCGCCGCCGACGCCGCCGTCCACGCCCGCGGGCGGAGATCGCGGTCGACAGCAGAATCTGTTCGGCGTCGGCGTCGACGACGGGCTCGTCGAGGAAGCGCGCGCGCTGCTCGCGTCCGGGCGGCGACCTTCGGCCTCGCTGCTGCAGCGCAAGCTGCGCATCGACTACGACCTCGCGCAGGAGCTGCTCTCCGAGCTGGTCTCTCGCGGCCTGCTCTCGGCGGACGAGCGACGCTGATGCGCGCCTGGTCCCCCCAGCCTCTCCACGACTGTCCACAGGCTGTCAACGGGTCCGGCCCTTGCGCCGCAGGCCGAGCCCGGTAACTAGGACAGGCTCAACGGATGGTGGACCTACAGCAGAACTTCGACGGCCGCGGCGTGCCGCAGAACCTCGACGCGGAGCGCTCGGTGCTCGGCGCGCTGCTGCTCCACACCGACGCGGTCGTGGACGTCACCTTCCTCAAGCCCGACGACTTCTACCTGCCCAAGCACCAGCAGGTCTTCCAGGCGATCCTGGCGACCTACAACGCGCGCAGCGCCACCGACCCGATCGTCGTCGGGGAGGAGCTGTCCCGGCAGGGCAAGCTCGAGGAGATCGGCGGCCACGAGCAGCTGATGGACCTGATGGAGGGGGTCATCACGGCCGCGGGCGTGGTCTACCACGCCGAGATCGTGCGCGAGAAGGCGATCGCGCGCCGTCTGCTGGAGACGTGCCTGGACGTCGCGCGCCGCGCCTACGAGAACGAGAGTGAGGCCAAGGAGCTCCTCGACGAGGCCGAGCGGAAGATCTTCGAGATCTCCGGAATGGACAAGAGCGGAGACGCGGTGAGCATCGCCGACGTCCTGCAGAAGACGTTCGAGAAGATCGACCGACTCCGTGAGCGCGAAGGGCGCCTCACCGGCCTCGCGACGGAGTACTACGACTTCGACGACATGACCGGCGGCCTCCAGCCCGGCGAGCTGGTGATCATCGCGGCCCGCCCGTCGATGGGGAAGACGACGTTCGCGCTCAACCTGACCGAGCGCGTCTCGAACCTGAACAAGGGCATCGCGTTCTTCTCGCTCGAGATGTCCAACCAGCAGGTCATCCAGAACATGCTCTGCTGCCGCGCGCAGATCGACGGCTCGGCCATGCGCAAGGGGCGGATCACCGACCAGCAGTACAAGCGCCTCCAAGAAGAGGCCGCCAAGCTCTACGAGACGCCGATCTTCATCGACGACACGCCGGGCATCTCGATCACGCAGCTCCGCGCGAAGGCCCGTCGGCTCAAGCAGAAGCACGGCGTCGACATGATCGTCGTCGACTACCTCCAGCTGATGACGGGCGGGGGGCGCTTCGAGAGTCGGCAGCAGGAGATCTCGGCGATCTCCCGGGGCCTCAAGAGCGTCGCGCGGGAGCTGTCGGTGCCGGTCCTGGCGCTCTCCCAGCTCAACCGTGACGTCGAGAACCGGGACGATCACCGCCCGCGGATGAGCGACCTGCGCGAGTCCGGAGCGATCGAGCAGGACGCGGACGTCATCCTGTTGCTGCACCGCGACGACTACTTCAACCCGACCGAAGAGAACCGCGGCCTCGCCCAGATCATCATCGCCAAACAGCGCAACGGGCCGACCGGCGAGGTCGCCCTGCGCTTCTTCCGCGAGTTCATGCGCTTTGAGAACTACACGCGCCGAGCCGAGCCTATGCAGTAGCGGCCTGGCGCGCGCGCGCCTCGCCGCGCGCGGCTGGCTCGTCGCCGCGGTCGCGTCGCTGACCCTGGCCGCGCAGGACCCGCCGCCGCCGGCGCAGGGG
>JBMHDP010000024.1:0-7828 GCA_049889335.1 Planctomycetota bacterium | reverse complement strand
CGAGCAGCCCGCGGGCGCGCCGGCGCATCGGCGGCCCGACCAGGCGGCCGTCGTTCAGCCGAACCGGCACGCCTGGGTCGCTGGCGAGGACCTTGCGGGCCGCGCGCTGCTCGCGCGCCGACGGCGTGAAGACGCGCTCGGCGACCGCGCGCTGGGCGGGGTGCACGGTGAGCACGCCCTGGTAGCCCAGGTCTCGCGCGCGGCGCGCGTAGCGCTCGAACGCGGGTAGGTCGCAGACGTCACAGTAAGGCGAGGCGACAGCGGGCAGGCCGAGCGCGGCGGCGACCAGCGGCAGGCGTCGCTCGGCCTGCGCGGCGGCGGCCCCGGAAGCCAGCGGCAGGCACGCCATGAAGTCCTCTCTGCCGAACATCAGCGAGGCGACCCGCGTCGAGCTGCGCGCGAGCTCCTCCAGCGCGAGCAGCGCCGCCGGCTGCTCGATCAGCAGGTGGACCTCGAAGCGCCCGGCGGCGAGGCCGCGCCGCTCCTCGAGGCGCTGCAGCTGCGCGTCGAACGCGCGGACCTCGTCGGGGTCGGTGACCATGGGCAGCACGAAGCCGGTCAGGGCCTCCACGCCGCTGGCGTCGAGATCGCGCGTGAGCTCCTCGGACTCCCGCACCCCGTGGCAGCGGACCAGCACGCGGACGTCTTCGGGCAGCGGGCGCGCGAGGGCCGCCGCGATGGCGCGGCGCTGCGCGACCTTGCGGCCGGGCGCGACGCTGTCCTCGAGGTCGAGCACCGCGGTGCCCGCGCGCGCCGTGTGCGCCGACGGGTCGCGGTCGAGCCGGCAGAAGAACGGCGCCCGCAGGTCGGTCGCCGCGCGGCGCGGCGCGCGGCTCGGCATCGGCCGAGAGCGCAGGGAGGGAGAACTCATGGTGGAGCCTCAGAGCCGGCCGCGCCGCCGCGCACGCGCGTTTCTCGCAGAATCGGACCCGGTCCGCGCGCTAGGCCCAGGCCCGCGCCGCCGCGTCGCAGAGTCGCTGGTAGAGGTCGTCGCACGCGGCGCCGACGACGTCGGGCACGGTCGGCGCCGCGGCGCGGTTGACGCTCCGGGCGTGCATGCGCGCGGTGAGGCCGGCGCGTCCGGGGAAGCCGGCGAACGCGCAGCTGGCGGCGAGCCAGCGGTCCGGGTCGCGCACGAGGTCTTCGTAGCGCAGCGGGCGGACGCGGTCCGGGTGCTGGTCGAGCCCGAGGTCGAACAGGTGGCGGTTCCGCAGCCACCACCAGGCCGCCCACGCGCCGCGGTCGTCGTCCGGCTCGACGTGACGGGTCAGCGCCGCGAACGCCGCGAGCGTGTCCGGGTGGATGCGCTCGGAGCGCCAGCCGAGGTAGGACTCGTCCCGGCGGCGGAACGCCGCGAGGATCTCGGCGGCGTGGCCCGGCCACTTGCGCGCGGCGGAGTTCACGACGTCGTGCCACGCGCGGAACATCCAGAGCGCGCGGCTCTGGGGCACGGCGTCGAGCATGCGGTCGACCCACTGGCTGTCGCACAGCGGCTTGATCACGACGCCGCCGCAGGCTGCGGCGTCGACGACCTGCTGGACCTGCTCCAGCGAGACGACGCGGAAGTCCCTCATCACCGCCGGACTGGACTCGTGGTGCACCTCCAGGGAGGGGTGCCGTTCGAGGGCCTCGAGCAGCATCGTCGTGCCGGAGCGCTGCGCGCCGCAGACGGCCAGGAGCTGGGTGGACGGACGCACCATCCGCTCCATGGTGGGGACCTGCGCGGTCCCCTCAAGCCCCTCCGGACCGCCCGCGGCGGCCCGGCTCGCCGACGCGCCCGTGCCACGGGCGCGTCGCGGTCAGCGGTAGGTGAAGGGCGCCGTCACGACGCAGCCGTTCGGCGCGCTGACCACGACCTGGGCGGCGCCGGCCGCGCCCGGCGGCGTCAGCACGACCACCGAGGAGCTGGTGTTGCTGACCACGGTCGCGGCCGCGCCGCCGACCGTCGCGGTCAGGCCGCCGACGAAGCCGCTGCCCAGCATCACGAAGGGCGTGCCGCCCGCGGCGGGTCCGGTCGGGTTCAGCGTCGAGGTCACGACCGGCTCGGGGTTGAACGGCACCGTCGCGCTGCGGCCGCCGTTGTTCCGCAGCCGGATCGCCGTGTCGCAGCCGAGCGTGACCGGCGCGTCGACGAGGATCGTCGTGTCCGTCTGGATCTGCGGCGTGACGACCACGCCGTCGATCGTCACCTCGACGCCCGGGTCGAACTGCGAGCCGAGGATCGTGATCGTCTGGCCCGGCTGCGCCGACATCGGCAGGACCGAGTCGACCAGCGGCGTCTGGCCGCTGACCAGCGCGAGGTCGTGCGCGTCGGTCGTCGCGAACATGCCGTTGGCCGCTGCGCCGGGGTCGAAGGCGACGCCCTGCGCTCGCAGGGTCCAGAGCGCCCAGACGGGCGCGACCTGGAACTGGTAGGTGATGCCCTGCGGCGGCAGGGTGGTGGGGCCGAGCGGCCCGCTGAGCAGCTGGGTGAGCACCAGCGTAGGTTGGTTCGCGTCGAGCTGCAGGCCCGGCAGGCTGGGGAAGAGCGTCGTCGACGCGTCGTACGCCTGCAGCGCGAGGATCGGCGCAGCGCCCAGGAAGGTGCCGCCCGGGGACCGCAGCTGGACGGTGATCGTGTCGGCGGTGTCGACCTCTTTGCAGTTGAGCACGTTCCCCTGGCTGAGCAGCTGGAGGTCCTCGCCGGTCCCCGGCAGCGAGCACAGCGAGCCGCCGGGCAGCACGCGACCGCAGAGCCGGTCGTCGGAGAGCACGAGCACGCCGCGGTCCTGCTCGAGGGTCGCGACGGCCGCCACGGTCGTCGTCGGACACGAGAGCGTGACGGTCTGAGCCAGCGCGAGGCTGGTGGCGTCGTAGACCTCGACGCGGTCCGGCCCCTGTCCGAAGCTCGTCGGGACGACGAACGCCCAGCTGCCGTCGCGCGAGATCGTCGAGTGGCCGCCCCCGATCGTGCCGAGCTGGTTGAACGAGCCGGTGCTCAGCACCTGGCCGCTGCGCAGGAAGATGCGGTCCCCGAGCGGGTGCAGCGCGGTGTACTGCGTCCCGCTGAGCGAGCCGTGGTTGTCCTCGAGCACCAGCGGCGCGCTGGGCTGGGTGATGTCCAGCCGGTAGAGGCTGTTCGGCGAGAAGCCCTCGCCGATGAACAGCGCGGTCCGGTCGGGGCTCGTCCGCATCGTCGGGCCCGCGCGGATGATCCGGTTGCCGGCGACGCGCGCCGCCTGGTTGCCGTTGTTGCGGTCGATGCGCGTGATGTAGGCGAACCCGCCGCTGCCGGGGTTGGCCGACACGAACACCTCCCCCGGCATGCCTTCGACGACGTCCCACGTCGACGGGTGCCCGAGCTGGCTGCCCACGTTGACGGTGCTGCTGAGCGTGAAGGTGCCGAGGTCGACGACTGCGACCGAGCCCGAGCCGCTCAAAGCGACGTAGAGCGTCGCGCCGTCGCCGCTGACGTCGAGGCCGTGAGGGTTGCCGCCGGGCGACATCTGGCCGACGACCGTGAAGCTCAGCGTCGAGATCGCGAGGACCTGGTTGGTCGACGGGATCGAGACGTAGACCAGCGAGCGCGAGTCGTCGACCGCGAAGTCGAAGCCGTTGCCCGGCAGCTGGACGTCGACGGCGTTGCCGTTCTCGAGGCCGGTCTGCGCGGTCACGGCGAACGGCGCGAAGAGGGTCAACAGTAGATACGAGAGCTTGTTCATGGGGGTGCAGGTCAGGGTCGTGGGCGCGCGCGCCGGGAGCGGCAGGGTAGGCGCCGCGGTCCTCGTCGCAAGCGCGGCGGCGCCGCGTCCCTGCGGCGGTCGACCGGAAACCGTCGGCCGCTGTCGCTTCGACCCCGCCCGGACCACAATCGCGGCATGAAGCGCTCCTCCTGCCTGCTCTCGGTCGCGGCGCTCTCGCTGGTGGCGTCGACCGCGTGGTCTGCGCGAGGCGAGGCGCGCTGGCGGCTCGTCTGGTCCGACGAGTTCGAGGGCCCGGCGCTCGACTACGGCAAGTGGGGCGTCGCCTACAACGCGCTCGGCGGCGGCAACCAGGAGCTGCAGTTCTACACCGACCGCCGCGACAACGTCCGGATCGAGGACGGGGCCCTGGTGCTCGAGGCCCACGCCGACGGCTACGCTGGCCTCGGCGTACAGCGAGGCTACTCCTCGGGGAGCGTGCGGACCAAGCGCCGCGGGGACTGGCGGTACGGTCGGGTGGAGGTGCGCGCGCGCATGCCGCGCGGCCAGGGCCTCTGGCCCGCGATCTGGATGCTGCCGACCGACGAGGCCTACGGCGGCTGGGCCGCGAGCGGGGAGCTGGACGTCATGGAGTACCGCGGGCACGAGCCCGACAAGGTGCACGGCACGCTGCACTTCGGCGGCGCATGGCCCGACAACCGGAGCCGCGGCGCGGCCTACGAGCTCGACGAAGGGACGTTCGCGGACGACTTCCACGTCTTCGCCGTCGAGTGGGAGCGGGGCGTGGTCCGCTGGTTCGTCGACGGCGAGCGCTACCAGGTTCAGGACGAGTGGCAGAGCGACGGCGGGGCGTTCCCCGCGCCCTTCGACCAGCCCTTCCATTTGATCCTCAACCTCGCCGTCGGCGGACGCTGGGCCGGGCCTCCCGACGACGAGACGGCGTTTCCCCAGCGCATGAGCGTCGACTGGGTGCGGGTCTATCAGCGCCGCTGATCGCCGCGGCGCGCCCAGCGGCGCTCGCTGCGGGCCGCGCGCTACTGCAGCTGGATCGCGGCGTCGGCGAGCGCGAAGCCGATGCGCGAGAACCAGATCGCGCTGCCGAGGTAGTGGTAGCGGTGGTCGGAGCCGGTGCGCTCCCACTCCTCGAAGCGCTGCTTCCACTCCGGGTAGAGCTTGGCCGCGGCTTCGTCCTCCAGCGCGTCGGTCTGCACGGCGACGACGCCGGGGATGTCCGTGACCGCGACCTGCGCCGACTGGATCGCGAGCATCGCGCCCTTGGCCTCGCCCGCGCCGTTCTGGCCCATCACGCCGATCACGAACGGCAGCTCGGGCGCGTCGAGGTCCTTGCGCACGTCGCCGATGAGGTTGCGCAGGTTCTGCTCGTACTCGAGCTCCGCGCCGCCGTACTGGTCGTTCCAGCCCTGGAACCAGACGAACCCGGCGAGCTCGACGTCGCGGCCCTTCAGCTCGCCGAACAGCTCGCCCGCCTGCTGCATCGTGGCGCGCACCTCCTCGATCATCAGCCGGTAGTCGCGGCCGTAGCCGGCCTCGATCTGCGCGCGCGTCGGCAGCGGGTCGTCGCGCTTGCGCTTCTTGTTGTTGTCCGCGGTGCGCTTCACGGCCGCGGCGAGCTCCTTCTCGAGGGTCGCGTCCGACGGCAGCCCCGACGAGGGCGGTCGGAAGTCCTTGCGGATCGAGCGCCCTCCCCAGGCCGTCTTGACCAGCAGGACCGGCTCCTCGAAGTGGTCGCCGACGCGCAGGCCGAACGCGAACTCGAGGCCCGTGCGCCCGCGCGAGCCGAAGCCGAGCGTCAGGGGTCCCTTCGCGCCGAAGAACTTGATCCAGACGTCGTCGCGCACGACCCAGGACTCGTTGTCGCCGTCGCGGAACGGCGCGAAGAAGGCCCTCGTCTTCGCGTCGCGGGCCTGGTGCTCCCAGAGCTTGTTCTGGGCCTTGCCCTCCATGTTCGACTGGCCGGCGAGCACGAAGACGCGGACCGGCGCGCGCTGCGCGGCGGCGGCGGCGAGGAGCAACGCGGCGCCGAGCGCGGCGCGGACGAAGGGTCGCAGAGCAGGCATGCCCGGGATGCTAGCCGAGCCGCAGCCGCGCCGCTGCGTCCGCGCCCGCGAAGTCTCAGCGGCCCGCGCCGGTGCGCCACGCGGCGACGGCGCGCCGGGCCACCTCCTGGAGGAACCGCGCGTCCTCGGGCTCGACGCGCTCGAGCCCGGGCAGGCGCGCCTCGTCGGGGTCGTGCGGGACCGGCGGGTGCCCGGAGATCGTCGACTCGATCACCATCAGGGCGAGGTAGCAGCCGGCGGCGCTCGGGTGCTCGCGGTCGCGCGCGTACATGTCGAGGTCGGGGCGGAGCGCACGCGCGATGCGCCACGCGAGCCCGACGGGCGCGACCTCGACGTCGAGCGACGCGGCCACTTCGCGGTGCGCGGCGAGGATCTGGTCGAGCGAGATCCAGTCGAGCCGGTCGTACGCCCAGGTCATGTAGAGCAGCGGGCGGGCGTCGACCGCGCGGACCGCAGCGACGAAGCGCGCCGCGTGCTCGCGGAAGGACGCCACGCTCGTCTCCGGCAGGTCCTCCTGCAGCACGACCACGTCCCAGCCGCCCTCGGCGATGCGGTCGCGGGCGCGGGTGCGGTCCCACAGGACCTCGAGCGACGCGCCGCCGCGCACGACGCAGTCGGTCCGGTACCCCAGGCGCGGCTCCGCGGTGTCAGAGAGGGCTTCGAGCTGTCGCCACAGCCCGCCGCGCCAGAACGTGAAGCTGTTGCCCACGAACAGGACCGAGGTCTCGGGCGGGCGCGGCGTCGGGAGGGGCGCGCGGTGCGCCTCGCAGGCGGCGAGCGCCAGGGCGGCGACGGCTGCGACGATCCTCATGCCGGCATCTTCGCCGGCGGTGCGCGCCGGCCCAGCATTTCCTTTTCTGCATGGAGCGAGGACGGCGCCCCGGCACGATCAGGCGTCCCGGCACCGGGGATCGACATGATCGCGACGAAACGACACGACTACGTCCCCTACAGCACGATCTACCTGCACCCGTCGATCGTGAACCACCGGCCGGTCAACCGGCAGAAGGTGCTGCATTACAAGGACGACATCCTGCACAACGGCCTGCTCGAGCCGCTGGTCGTCTGGGAGCGCAACCGCGGCGAGCTGTTCCTGGTGGGCGGCTTCCACCGCTTCCACGCGATCGAGCTGATCCGCGGCGAGCACCCGGGCTACTACGACCGCGTGGACGTGCGCGTCGTCGCGGGCGACCTGGAGGAGATGCGCGCGCTCAACCTCAAGCTCAACGCCGATCGCCTCGACGCGCGCTTGACCGAGTACTTCGACACGGTCGTCTTCCTGGGCAACGCCGGCTGGGACAAGCAGCGCATCGCGGCGTTCCTGGACCGCAGCGTCACCTGGGTCGAAGAGATCCTGCGGTTCGTGCCGTCGATGGACCCGCGCGTGCGCGCCGCGCTCGACGCGGACCAGCTCTCGTGGAGCCGGGCCAAGGCGATCTGCCGCGCGGCGCTCGCCGCGGCGCCGGGAGAGGAGGGCGCCGTGGTCGACGCTGCGCTCGAGGCCAAGGCGCCGCCGCCGCGCCGCGTGTTGTCGCCCAAGGCGGCCACCAAGCGCCTCCGCGCGAGCGTCGCGCAGGACCCGTCGGCCTCCTACACCGTGAGCGCGCAGGACCTGCTGTCGCTGGTCGCGCTGCTCACCGGTCCGCGGGAGCAGCAGCAGGAGCACCTCGACCGCGTGCGGACGAAGCTGCCCGGGCTGCTCGGGGCACCCGACGGCGGCGAGCGCGCGGCGGAGTCCTAGCGACCGGGCGCCGTCGCCGCAGGCGCGGGGCCCGGGTGGGCGACGCGGGTCATCGCGACGGCGCGACCGAGGTCTTGGCGCAGGACCATCTGCGTGGTGCTGTACGAGCCGTCGGCGTGGCGGTACCAGTCGAGCCCTGCGTCGTTGCGCTCGACGCCCACGATCGGGCTCCAGGGGAAGGGCCCCCAGAAGTCGCCCAGCGGCGGGGCGTCGACCGCGCCGTTGAGCGTCGCGACAGAGGTGCCGTCGGGGAGCTCGAGCAAATCCGCGCGACCGGGCTGCGCCGTCGACGCCGGGTCTCGGCTGGGCGCGAGCGCGCCCCGCGCGGG
>JBMHDP010000023.1:0-30621 GCA_049889335.1 Planctomycetota bacterium | reverse complement strand
CCACTCGACGACCTGCCGCTCGACGACGCCGTCGCTGAAAGTGCGCACCAAGAGGAACGCCGGGACTCCGAAGAGCACCAGCCCGCGGAGCCAGCGCGACGACCGCGGCGCCATCATCACGATCGTCAGGCCGAGGAGCGCGAGCGCGCCCGACGACTTGCAGAGCAGCACGGTGCCGAGCAGACCGGCGCACGCCAGCGCCATCGGGACCCCGAGCACCCGGCGCACGCCCAGGAACCGCCACAGCGACAGGCCGGCGATCGAGGACCAGGACAGCCACATCGAGAGCTCGAGGCCGTGGTGCATGAAGACCATCGGGCGGTAGCCGCCGCCGCGAATCGTCTGCAGGAAGTTGTGCTGCGCGGCGCCGTAGACGATGCGGTGCAGCTGCGGGCTCATGCGGACCTCGTAGAGCGCGAACGGCGCGTAGATCAGCCCGCTCAGGAACAGCACCCACAGGCAGTCGCGGAGCGCGGCGTTGGAGGTCAGGTAGAGGCGGCCGAACAGGTAGGGCACGCCCCAGGAGATGCTGCGCTGCAGCACGGCCGACAGGGCGTCGTAGGCGCCGAGGTTGTTGGCGAAGGACGCGAACGCCGGCGCGACCAGCCAGGTGGCCGTGACCAGGTCGAGCCAGTGCAGCCGCAGCGTGAAGATGCGACGATGATCGAAGCAGAGCACGCCGGCGGCGACCGCGAGCGAGACGGACATCGACTTCGTGATGTCCGGGAGACCGGGCGTCGCGATCGAGTGGATCGGCACGAACATCCACCCGGACGCCATGACGACGAGCCCGGCGCGTCGCGGGCTCAGGAACGCGAAGGCCACCAGGGAAAGGGGCACCCACCCGACGAGGACCAGGCTTGCGATCGTGTTCACGGTTGGACCTCCGCTGTGTAGGACTCGTTCACCGGTCGAACTCTAGCCAACGAAACCGGTCCACGGCGGGCCGGAATCGCGCGCGCGGAGGCGCAGCGGAGACGGGTCGGCGGCAGCGTCCGAGCGCTGCGCGCGAGCAGCCGATGACAGCGGCCGCTCCTGGCCGGCGGCGGCGGCGCGCCCGGGCGTCGTCGCCAGCTCTCACTTTGGGGCTCGCCGCGCGGTCTGCTGGCCGAGCCAGGACAGCACCTCGGTCTCGTAGTCGGTCGGCTCCTCGGGTAGCGGCCCCGGCAGCATGACGCGGGTCAGGGCGACGTCCCAGTCCCCGCGGAGCGCGCGCGCGTAGACGGTCGCGAGCTGGGTGTCGAACGAGTCGTCTCGGCGCTCGCCGCCGACCTCGAAGGCGAAGTAGACGTGCCAGGACTGCGAGCCGTCCCGCATGTCGAGCGCGATCCGCCACCACAGCCTGCCGTCCACCGGGACCGGTGGTTCGTAGCGCACGCTCTGGCCGGCGCGGTAGAGGCAGTCGGAGACGTGGTGCACGCCGAGCTGGGTCTGCGTGCGCGTGCGGAAGTGCAGCAGGTCGAAGAGCTCCTGTTCGGAGCGCTGGAACCTCGCGCTCACCAGCCACGGCGTGTCGTAGGCCGCGCGGTCGAGCTCTTGCGTCGGCGCCACCATCACCAGCTCGTGACCGGGCGGCGCGTTCAGCGCCGCGAAGTAGGCGGGCTCCTCGAGCCGGTCGACGGCCGGGTTCGCGAACAGGTGGACCAGCAGCGCCGGCGCGACGAGCCATGCGACGTGGAGCCGGCCGGCGCGCGCGACGGGGGCAGCGTCGTTCGGCAGCGGCCGGTGCGATCGGAGCAGGACCGCGACGAGCACCGCGACGAACGGCAGGAAGACGAGGAACCCGATCGCGCTGTGCCACGTGGGGTCGTCGACGGAGCCGGTCCACCCGAGGCCGACGAGCAGGACGAACAGCGCGACGCGGGCGAGGTTCGAGAGCCACGCGAGCGCGACCGCCAGCGCGAGCACCCCGAGCGCGCGGCGCGCGCCGCCGGCCGAGCTCAGCACGCCGAGCGCTGCGATGCCGACGAAGGTCAGCAGCTGTCCCACTCCCGAACAGTCGGCGGTGATCTCGAGCTGGTAGTGCGGGAAGCGGACGACCGCGCCGACGACCTCATAGCCCGCCAGGCCCAGCTCCGCCGGGAGCGCGAGGATCCACGAGACGCCCCAGCGGAGGTGGTTCGTCAGCGGGAAGTAGAAAGAATAGGGGAGCCCGAAGCACAGCAGCAGCAGCCCGCCGTGCTGCACGCAGCGCGCGATGCTCCAGCGGCTGACGGACACGATCGCGAGACCGGTCAGCAGCATCGCGAGCGACGTGCGCATGCCGGTCGAAGACCCGACGGTCTTGGCGACGAGCAGGAGCAGGCTGGACGCGAGGACCAGCGTGACGGCGACGAGGTCGCGGCTCGAGCGCGCGGAGAGCCGCGTACGGAAGGGGCCTCGCAGCGTTCGCCACAGCGTCAGCGCGACGAAACACCACAGGTAGGCGAAGTGCTCCTGGTAGTGCTGGTCCGCGAGGTAGCTGGCGAGGCTGCCCCAGTAGATCCAGAGGAGCGCGGCCGCGAGGAGCGCCGCCACGTCGACCTACTGCTCGTCCTTGGCCTTCTTGCTCTTGCCGCGGCGCCGGAGCGCGCCGTAGGCGATGCCGCCGCCGCTCAGCAGCAGCAGCAGGCCGGGCTCCGGCGTTCCGCCGCGGGGGGTGGAGCTTCCGCCGTGGCCGAAGCCGAGGGAGGGACCCTGCTGGGGGGCGACGAGGTCGGTCGCCGGCGCCGGCATGTCGGCTGGGGAGGCCGCCGGCAGCACGCAGGAGAAGAAGAGGGAGGCGAGGTTGGTCATGTCGGTTTCGGCAAAGAACAGAACCACCCAACGGACGACCACGCCATACGACTTAGTGCGTAGACGGTGTCGCCGGACGTTGCTGTCAAAAGACTTGGGGAGGAACGGTCCGGCGCCAAGGGCATCTCAGCGAAGTCCTCGACCAGGATACTTCGGACGATTCGTCGGGCTTTTCTACAGAATTGGGCGCTTGAGGTGCGCGAGCCGCAGGCCAGCGAGGCCCGACCCGGGACTCTCTTCGCCTCGCGGACGCGTGCGCCGACCGGCCGGCGGGACTCGCGCTATACTCGTGCGGACCAGCGAACGCCGAGCGCCCGAGCCATGACCGACCAAGACAACGCCAATAAAGACCAGGACTTCCTCAACGCCGCGCAGGACCAGGAGCGCGGCCTCGTGCGCGAGTTCGTCATGTTCATGGCGGAGAACAAGATGTGGTGGCTGGCCCCCATCCTGATCGTCTTCGGGCTGCTCGGGGTGCTGCTCGTCCTCGGCGCGACCGGCGTCGCGCCGTTCATCTACACGCTCTTCTAGTCCCGCGTGCAGCGCGGTCCGGTCGTCGTCGCGGTCACGGTCGTGCTCGCGGTCGTGTGGTGGCTGCAGCAAGCACCCGCGGTCGACGTCCCCGGGCCTGCGCGCGCCGCGCAGCAGGCCCCGGAGCGGCGCTCGGAGCCGGCCTCTGCCGCGCCCCCCGGCCCCCTCACGGACGACGCGCGGCGACTCGCACCCGTTGCGGCTGCCTCGCAGCGCGCCGAACGCTACTTCGTCGAGGGCGCAGTGCTGGCCCCGAGCGGGGCGCCGCTCCCGCGCGCCTGGATCGTGAGCGACGACGGAGCGCGGACCCGGAGCGACGCCGACGGCCGGTTCCGGCTGTCGCGCCTCGCGGAGGCGGCCGGCCCGACGCGGCTGCTGGTTACCGCGCGCGGGCACGCCCCGGGGACCGTCCAGACCTACTGGGGCTCGGGCGGACATCGCGTGACCCTGGACGTGGCCGGCGTGTGCGCGGTCCAGGTCGTGGACGCCGCCACCGGTCGCCCGGTCGAGCAGTTCGAAGCCCAGCTGGTGTCCTTGGACGACGCCGCGCCGCGTGCGGGACCGGTGGTCTGCGAGGGGCCGCACGCTGGCGGGCGGCTCGAGACGCGCGTCGAGCTGCCGTCGCCCGCGCTGCTCCGGGTCGTCGCCGGGGACGCGAGGTTCGCGCCCTCGTCGCTCTACGAGGTCGAGCTCGGTCTGGAACGGCCGCGCACCGTGCGCGTCGCGCTGCCGCGCTGGCGCGAGCAGACGATGGCGGTCGTCGATCCAGGCGGGCACCCCGTCGCAGGCGCGCAGGTCGAGCTGCTCCAGGCGCCGCCCGGCAGGATCGTCGAGCGGCAGACCGAGGCGGCGTCGGCCTGGTCCGAGCACGCGGGGTCCCGGGCTTCGCTGCTCGCGACGGCTCGCACGGACCCGCGCGGGCGCGCGACGCTGCGGGCGCCGTCTCGCGGCGCCTTCTGGCTGCGAGCGTGGCGCGCCGACCTGGGCGTGGCGCTGCTGCGCGTCGACGCGGCGACCGACGAGGGTGCGCCGCCGCTGGCGCTGCAGCTCCGGCGCTGAGGGAAGTCCCGCAGGCCGCCGTCCCGGAATGCGACGGACGCGTGCCGAGCGTCGCCTCACGATGCGCGGTTTTCCGATAGCCCGGCTGTCACACCACCAGGAGGAAAGCCATGCGGGACCACGGTCTCGACACATACCTGTCGGACATCAACGAAGTGCCGTTGCTGACGGCGCAAGAAGAAGTCGAACTGTCCAAGCGCGTTCAGCGCGGCGACCCGGACGCGCGCGAGCACATGATCCGCGCCAACCTCCGGCTCGTCGTTTCGATCGCCAAGAACTACGTCAACCGCGGCCTGTCCTTCATGGACCTGATCGAGGAGGGCAACATCGGCCTGATGAAGGCGGTCGAGAAGTTCGACCACAAGGCCGGCTGCCGGTTCTCGACCTACGCGACGTGGTGGATCAAGCAGGGGATCCGGCGCTCGCTCGTCAACACCGTCAAGACGGTCCGCGTCCCCAGCTACATGGCCGAGATCGTCTCGCGCTGGAAGGCGACCGCGATGGAGCTCACCTACCGGCTCGGCAGGACCGCCACCACGGGGGAGATCGCCGAGCAGCTCGAGCTGCCCGAGGGCAACTGGGACGTCGTCCGCGACACGGTGCACTCGGGCTCGCAGCCGATGCACACCATGACCGATGAGGGCGGCGCCTCGTTCGCCGACGCGATCGAGGACACCAACAGCCCCTCGCCGGAGGACACGATCCTCGAGGCGATGGAGCTCGGCCGGATGCACGAGCTCCTCGACAAGCTCGACACCCGCGAGGCGCGGATCCTGCGCATGCGGTTCGGCCTCGGCGGCAAGGACCCGATGACGCTGAAGGCCATCGGCAGGCGCTTCGGGCTGACCCGCGAGCGCGTGCGGCAGATGGAGCAGCAGGCGCTCGACAAGCTCGGCGAGGTCATGTCGCGCGAGTTCGGCGAGGAGCTGCCCGCGACGCGCGCCAAGAAGAAGCGCGGGCGCTGACCGGGGTGCGCGTAGGCTCAGGGCGATGCCCACCTCGCTCTACGTGCACGTGCCGTTCTGCGTGGTGAAGTGCGGCTACTGCGACTTCAACTCGTACGTCGTCGCGGGAGCGGCGGCCCCCCCCCCCGTCCGCGCCGCCCGCGCCGCCCCGCCCCGCCCCCCCCCCCCCCCCCCCCCCCCCCCGCCGTCGCAGCCGAGCTGGCGCGCCGCTGGCCCCCGGGCCTCGCCCCGAGCTCCGTCTTCGTCGGGGGCGGCACGCCGAGCCTGCTCTCGGTGGAGCGGCTGGAGCGGCTGTTCGCGTGTCTCGGTGAGCACGTCGACCTGGACGCCTGCGCGGAGGTGTCGATGGAGGCGAACCCCGAGAGCTTCACCGTCGAGAAGGCGCGCGCCGCGCGCGCCGGTGGCGTGCGCAGGCTGAGCATCGGCGCGCAGTCCTTCCACGCGCACCACCTGCAGGCGCTCGACCGCGCGCACGACGCGGACGCCGTGCCGCGCGCGGTCGCCGCGGCGCGCGAGGCGGGCTTCGACAACGTCAGCGTCGATCTGATGTTCGGCATCCCCGGCGAGACGTTCGAGGAGTGGCAGCACGACCTCGAGGACGTCCTGCAGCTCGAGCCCGACCATCTGAGCTGCTACAACCTGACCTTCGAGCCGGGCACGCGCTTCGAGCGGGACCGACGACAGGGTCGCGTCGCGCCGAACCCGCAAGAGCTCGACCGGGCGATGTTCGAGCACACGCGCGAGCGGCTCGCGGCGGCCGGCTTCGCGCCCTACGAGGTCAGCAACTTCGCCGGTCGGGGCGGGCCGTGCCGGCACAACGACCACTACTGGCTGCAGGGCGACTATGTCGGCGTCGGCCCGGGCGCCTGCAGCCACCGCGCGGGCGTGCGCGAGACCAACCTCAAGGCGCTCGACGCGTGGGCGTCCGCGGCGCTGTCGAAGACCACGTGCGCGGGGAGCGCGGAGACCCTGCGGCCCGCGCAGCGCGCGGCCGAGGCGCTGTGGCTGGGCGTGCGTCGCACCGAGGGCGTCGACCTCGCCGACGTCGAGCGGCGGCTGCGCCTGCCGGTTCGACAGACCTTCGCCGCGGTCGTCGCGCGTCACGTCGAAGCCGGCTTGGTCGCGCGCGAAGGCGACCGGATCCGGCTCGTCGGCGAGGGGCTGCTGCTCGCCGACCAGGTCGGCGGCGACTACCTCGCGGTGGCGGTCTAGCGGCCGATCGGTGCGTCAGGTGGCGGTCGCGCCGCGATCGAGCGGCGTCGTCACCGCTCGATCGGAGACCCGCCGATCAGAAGCCGCTGTCCCGGAGCGTGATCGACGCACCGGCGGCGCCGCCTACGATCGCGCCGAGCGCGAGGAACGTCTCGGGGCCGAACGGGCTGATGCTGACCGTGACGCCGCCGTCGGCGTTGGACTTCGTGTAGGTCAACCCGGCGAAGAGGTGCTGCGTCAGCGTCTCCGAGTCGGGGATCATCGACATGTCGACGGGCACGTCCTCGGGCATCGGGACGAACGCGAGCACGCCCGTGGCCATCTGATACATGCTCTCGAAGTTGGCCTTCCAGTCGACGAACGCGAGGCTGCTGACGCCCTCGGGGATCTGGTCCGCGATCGCCATGAACTCCTTGTTGGAGCGGATGTCGCCCTTCGGGTTGTCGTCCCGATCCATGCGCTTGAAGACGCGCTTCACGTCGCTGGCCGAGAAGCCCATCACCATGTAGCCGTCCTTGAACGCGAAGGTCGGCTGGAACATGTCGAAGGGGTTCATCATCATCATGCCGCCGGGGTCCATGGAGTCGGCGTTGATCACGAGCTGGTAGCTCTTCAGGCCGCGCTTGGTGGCCTCTTCGAGCTCGAGGGCGCCGTCCGACATCGCGGCGATCGTCTTGAGCGCGCCGACGAGCTTCTCCTCGCTGTTGACCTTGACGAGCACCGCCATCTCGGGGGCCGCCGAGATCGTGCCCATCGGCATCGACCAGGTGATGTAGTGGTCGCCGATCGAGCCGAGCAGGTCCTTGCGGATCGAGAAGCCGAGCTGCGTCTCCATCTGGCCGAGCTGCGCGAGCATCATCTCGGACATGTTCGGGTCGTAGGCCTGCATGCCCTTGATCAGCATGTCGTAGATCGACGTGGCGTCGACCGTGCCGGCGCCGAACGAGACGGCGTCCTTCGGAACCCAGCGCAGGAACTTGGTGTCGACCGACGCGGGCGCGGCGGTCGTCGTGCGCTCCTTGGCGCGGGCGTGGTAGGCCTTGGTGACGGCCTTGCCGTCGGCGTAGCTCATCGACATGCCGAGCGTGCCCATGTCGCGCATGCCCATGGCCTGCATGGCGCGCTCGACGCCTTCGAAGTCGAGCATGGACATCGGCACCATGCCGCCCTCGGTCGGGATCGCGCCGCCCATGCCGGACATCATCTTCATGATGTCCATGCCCGTGCTCATCGCGAGGTCGGGCGCCATGAACATCTGGACCTCGGCGCCGGCGGTGTCGATGCGCTTGGTCGAAGCCGCGTAGCCGGCGGTCTGGCTCAGCATCGGGGTCTTGTTGACCCAGTTGGTGACGACGTCTTTGACCTCGTCGGTGATCGTGCCGAGCACGACGCCGCCGGGCACCATCGCGACGTTGATGGACATCCCGAAGCCGGGGGGGGCTTCGGTGGGCGTGAGCGTCACGGCTTTGACGTCGCCGATCGTCCACTCGGTCATCGACAGGTCGTCACCGGCCTCCTGTCGGAGCATGCCCATGCCCATCTGGATCAGCTGGTTCCAGGTCGCGGCCGACTCCCCGAAGTCGAGGTGGACCAGCGTGCCCACCTTCGGCATCGGACCGAAGTCGCTCATGTTCAGCTCGACGCCGGTCACGGCGAGGGTGACGCCCTCGAGCCGGAGGTTCATCAGCGTGTCGGGGCTGATCGGCATCATCCCGGCGTCGTGCATGGCGCGCATCTGGTCCATGCCTTCGTCCATCTGCTCCGTCGCCATCTCCATGACGTCGGAGACAAACGCCTGCACCTCCTCTTCGGCCCACATCCTGGCCAGCGGCATCTTCTGGAACTCGGCCATCGAGGCGGCGAGGTCGGGGACCGACATCGCCATCATGGTCTTCTTGGGCAGGTAGGGGAGCATGCCCTGCGCGGCCAGGGAGGTGGCCAGCGAGGCGGTGAGCGCGGCGATCGTGGTCACCGAACGGACGGATTGGAGCATCATGGAATCGGACTGCTTGGTTGCGGGAGGGCGGGGAGGCCGCGGTCTCAGGGGCTGATAGTGGCCGCAACCGGGTGTCGACCTGTCGCGCGCCCGGTGCGATCTCCCTAACCGTCTTTCTAAACGTGTCTTGTGGGAGCTACGGCGCCTTGGCGATGAGCGTGTTGAGGTACTCGACGATGCCGGACTTCTTGCCGTCCAGCAGCTTCTCGAAGGCGGTCAGCGCCTTGCCCGCGCTGCCTTTGCCGTCCGCGGAGAGGGCGTTGGTCACGCCCATCAGCGCGTCGGTCGCCTCCTGATCGCCGCCGCGCATGCCGTAGGCGAGCATCAGGCCGGCCTGGAAGAGGTTGAAGTCGATGTCCTTGGTGTCGAGGTCGGGGCTCAGGTCGTAGTTGCTGAGCCACGACTTGATCGGGCCGACGCCGCCCTTGGCCATGTGCTGCTTGCCGAACCAGCCGGCGTCGCGGTCGTTCTCGAACCGCGACGCGAGCGTGCCGCAGCCGTGCACGAACCAGAGCGGCAGGTCGGCCCCGGCCTCGCTGACGACGGCGTTGACGTAGGCGATCGCTGCGGCGTGTCGCAGGTAGCGCGTGCCCCAGTCCTTGTCGTTGTTGCAGATCGCAGGTCGGACCACGCCCTGACCGGGCACGGTGAACTCCGCGTCGTCGCGGATCAGGAAGGCGCCGCAGACGTCGGTCCCGTCGCCGAGGCTCTGGCCGTAGGTCTTGTACTCGGCGGTCGTCTTGGCGATGATCAGCACCGGCCGCAGCGCCGGCGGCAGCTCGCGGCCGCGGAACAGCGGCGACACGGTCTCCTGTCCCTGGTCGGCGAAGCGCTTCATCTCCTCGATCTTGTCGAGGGGCAGCGTCGAGATGATCGTCGCGTAGCTCGTGCGGATGACCCACGGTCGGCCGAGCTTGCTGTGGAACTTGTCGGCCTCGGCCTTGTCGCCCCACTTGCCGTCCGCGAGCGGGAAGTAGCCGTTCTCGGCCTTCGAGAGGTCTTCGGCGCGGATGAACTGCCCGGTCACCGGGTGGCGCACGGAGCCGTTCTGGTAGGCGGTCTTCTCGTCGCGCGTGACCTTCTCCCCCTCGTGCCAGAACGTGCCGTTGCGCGCGTCCTGGACCTTCTCCGGCTCGACCCAGATGCCGTCGATCTTCTTGTAGCCCTTGGCGGAGTACTCGGCTGCGAGCGCCTTCTCCCGCAGCTTCTGGGCCTGTTTCGCGGGCATCCAGGCGCCCTCCACCTGCTCGTTCCCGAGCGCCAGGTTGGCGCCTGCGTGGTCCTTGTCGAACTTCAGCACGCGCTTGAAGATCTTCTCGGCTTCCTTGTCGAGGCCGTTCTCCTTGCCCCACTTGCCGGCTTCGTAGAGCTGCTCGGGGTCCTTCTTCGCTGCGCGCTCGAGGCTCTTGAGCTCCTTCTTGAGCTTGGACTTGCTCTGCGCGACAGCGGGCGTCGCGAGCAGGGCGAGGATGACGGGGATCGACGTGGTGAGCTTCATGTCGCGGTGCAGATGGAGCAGAGGGTGCGCGGCTCGACGCCGCGGAGACGCACCGTAGCGCGTCAGTTGTTTCGATGTCGCCGGCGGTGTTCGGGAGTGAACTTCTGCCACGAGTCCATGCGCTGGCTCGGCCCCAGGTTCAGGTAGGGGGTCCAGCGCGGGCGCGCGGGCTCGCGGAGCAGCTTGAGGCCGGCCTCGCGCGGCGTCTGGTCGGCCTTGCGCGCGTTGCAGCCGACGCAGGCCAGCACGCAGTTCTCCCAGGTCGTGGAGCCGCCTCGTGAGCGCGGCTGGACGTGGTCGACGCTGAGCAGGTCGGGCTTCGCCTTCTTCCCGCAGTACTGACAGGTGAAGTCGTCCCTGAGGAACAGGTTGCGGCGAGTGAACGGCGCCTGGTGGGACGGGACGCGGTTGTAGCGGGCGAGCAGGATCACCTCGGGCGCGACGATCTCGACGCTCGGAGCGCGGATCGCCGCAGCCTCGGGCGGCACCGGGAGCTCGATCCAGCCGCCGAAGTCATAGGTCGCCAACGTCTCGGGGCAGATGATCCGCGCCGCCTCCCGGAACACCATGCAGAGCGCGCGGCGGACCGTCGTGACGTGGACCGGTTGCCAGGACCGGTTGAGTACGAGCGTGGCGCGCTCGAGGACTTCGGCACGTCGGACGGTCTCGGTGGGTCGCATGGTGGAGGTCCCGCCCGGCGCTCCCGAGGAGCGCGGGCGCGGGGCGTTCCCGCAAACGTCAGTCTATGTCGCATCCTTGGGTCGCGAAACCCAATCCGGCGGCGGTATCCTCAGCCCTGGCCCTGCAACGGGAACCCGCGTTCCCTGTCGTTGCCTGTCTCTGCGGGCGTCGATAGACTGCTCGGCCCTCCAAACGCCGGTCTGCCGTCGACGCAGTCGGCTCCAGCTTGACAACCGAGGGATCTCCGATGAACCAAAAGACGACTCTGACCGCCGCGCTCACGCTGCTCGGCGCGCTGATGCAATCGTGCCAGATGGGCCCTAATGTGCCCCCAGAGGTGCATTCTCGGCAGTTTCAGGACTACGTCGTCCCGTCCGGATTCCGCCTGAAGGACCAGGAGCACCAGAGCTACGCGCGCGAAGTCGCGTCGTGGCGGCACGGTCACTACGTCTACTCCGGGCAGGAAGACGTGACCCTCGCGGCCTCCTACGTCGAGGCGAACATGGGCCGTCACAACTGGCAGCTGCGCGAGACCGAAGACCTCGACGGGAACGGCAAGCGCCTCCAGTTCGAGCGCGGTATCTACACCGCCGACTACGAGTTCTCGCGCAACGGCAACATCACGAAGATGACGGTCGACTACAAGACCGACTACTCCCGACTCTGATTCCCGACTTCGATTCCCGGGGCTTGATGCAGAAGGCTCGAGGTCGCGACCGATACGTAGTTTCCGTAACGAACCATGTCCGCCACTCCACCTTCGAGCCTGGAAGGAACCCAGGCACCGAGCCCGTTCGAGGTCCTCTGGGAGCGATACAAGTCGCTCATCGTGACCATCATCGCCGCCATCCTCCTGGCGCTGGTCGGCAACTACTTCTGGAAGTACTCCGAGCAGAAGGCGATCGACGAGAAGTGGTCTAAGTTCTCCGCAAGTATGGGCATCAGGGATAGTTACGTCGATTTCTCGAAGATCTACGTGCCGCTGACCACGGCGCTGGAAGACGTCGAGATCGCCACGCTGCAGGCGGACCTGAGCGGCGCGGACGCGACGCAGAAGCCCTACTTCCTGCTGGCGATCGCGCGCAAGGCGATGGTCGCCAAGGACTGGGACCTGGCCGAGTCCACGCTCGGCAGCCTCGAGTCCGAGTTCCCCCAGCACCCGCTGGTGGTGGTGTCCAAGGCGCCGGTCCAGTCGCAGGACGAGAAGGAGCCGGAAGAAGACGCGACCGGGCAACAAGAGCCGCAGTTCGAGCCACCGGTGGAAGGAAGCGTCGTCTCGCTGATGCGGCAGCAGATCACCCACGCCAAGGGCTTCGAGCTGCCCGCCAGCTTCCAGAAGCCCGAGATCCCGGCGGACGCGAAGAAGGTCAAGTTCACCTTTGGGGACTACGGCTCGGCGACGTTCGCCTTGATGCCCCAGGCCCCGGAGCACGCGGCCAAGTTCCTCGAGCTGGCCCAGGCCGACGGCGGCTTCTGGAACGGCCTCGCGGTCGACGAGATCCAGCGCGGCACGGAGGCGTTCGAGCGCCCCTACGCGATGCACTTCGGGTTCGCGTCCACCAAGGACGACGACCGGACCAAGTGGACCACCACCGAGCCCAGCGAAAATCAGCTCGAGTGGGAGGAGACGGGTCTCAGCCACTTCGACGGCGCCATCTCCGCGCGCCCCGAAGCTGACGGCAAGTCGTGCGCCGATCGGATCTGGGTCCACGTGGACGATCAGGCCAACCTGGACGGCAATCGGGTCGTCTTCGGCTACGTCGTGGAAGGCCTGGACGTCCTCCGCTCGATCTGTGAAGCGGGCATGTCGGCCGAAGAAGAAGACCGCGGCGTCGGCCGCCCGAGCGAGAACATCCGCGTCACCGCGGTCGAAGTTCTCTAGTCGCGGTTCTCCCGTCGGGGCGCGCCGCTTCTGCGCGCGGACCTGGTGGTCCCGAGACGGCCGCCGCAGCGCTCCCCGCTCCTCGTGCCGCCGCCCGTTGTCCGCTCGGGCGGAGCGCGCCCTAGCCCGCGTGGGCTGGGCGGCGCAGGCGTCAGGCAGCTCTACGAGTTCTTGAGCCGTCCGAAGACGCGCTCGAACTCTTCGCGGCCCGCGCACTCGATCACGATCTGGCTGCGCTTCTTGCCGTACTTGATGGTGACGGGCGTGCTCAGCGCCTCGATCAGGTTCTCTTCGAGCTCGTTGAGCCAGACGGGCCGAGACCCCTTGTTCTTCGAGGACTTGCCGGCGTCCTTCGTCTCCGGCTGGCCCTTGGCTCCTTCGAGCATGTCCTTGACGAGAGACTCGAGCGCGCGGACGGAGAGGCTCTGCTTGATCGCGGCGTCAGCCGTGATCTCCATCGTCTCGGGGTCGGGCAGCGCAAGCAGGCAGCGGGCGTGCCCCATCGAGAGTGTTCCACGTGAAACATGTGCCTGGACGGCGTCCGGGAGGTCGAGCAGCCTCAGGAAGTTCGCGACCGTGGATCGTTCGAGGCCGACCTGCTTGGCCACCTGGGCCTGGGTGGCCTCCATTTCGTTCATCAACAGGCGAATGCCCTGCGCCTTCTCGATTGCGTTGAGGTCCTCGCGTTGGAGGTTCTCGACCAGGGCAAAGACCGCGCTCTCATGATCGGAGAGCTCGCGACAGATCACCGGCACCTTGTCGAGTCCTGCCAGCTGCGCAGCCCGCCAGCGTCTCTCTCCGGCGACGATCTGAAGCTTCTCGCCGTGCTTCCGTGCAAGGATCGGTTGGAGGATCCCGCTCTCTCGAATGGAATCCGAGAGCGCCTTGAGCTCCTCCTCTGCCATCTCCTTGCGAGGTTGATACGGGTTGACCTCCAGGGTGCCGACCGGGACTTCGCGCACCTCATGGCCCTTGGGAAGGCTCGCAGCCGCCGATGGGCTCGGTTCCTGCCGGGCGGTGGCGGGCTTCGGAGCAGCGTCCTTGGGCGTGGCGCCTGCCTCCGTTTTGCGGGTGCCGGACAAGAAGAAATCGAGACCTCGACCCAGACGACGATCAACCATGCATGACCTCCTGAACGAGCTCCGCGTAGCAGAGAGCTCCTTTGGAACAGGGACTGTGTAAGAAGACGGATTGCCCGTGGCTCGCAGCCTCGACGAGGCTGGCGTCACGGAAGATGACGGATTGGAGGAGTCGATCGCCGAGGTTCTGTCGCAAGTCCTCGAGCACCTCGCCGGCGATCTGCTCGTTGCTGTCGACCATGGTGGGGAGCACGCCGCGCAGCTTGCCTTTGCCCGGGAAGCGGCTCGTCGCTTCTTCGAGCGCCAGCATCATCTGAGACAGGCCGTGCATCGAGAAGAACTCGGCCTGGACGGGCACGATCACTTCCTCGCAGAGCTGGACGCCGGCCCAACCCCAAGCGTCCATGCGCGGCGGGCTGTCGACGATCAGCACGTCGAGTTCATCCGCCAGTCCGGCCACCACCGCCTCCAGGCGGTCGGTGTCGAGGCTCTGCTCGGAAGCCTCCAGGTCGAGGCTGCTGGCCGATGGCGCGAGCCACAGGCCGGCGCAGACAGGCGTCATCCAGTCTTGCGGCGGCGCTTCGGCCTCGTCGCTGGGCATGCCCTGCACCGCGACAGTCGCGTTTCCCTGCGGATCCAGGTCCATCAGCAAGACCTTCTTGCCGGCCAGCGCCGCCCCGTGGGCGAGGTGGATGGCCGTGGTCGTCTTGCCGACCCCACCCTTCTGGTTTGCCAGGACAATGGACCGCACGTTTCCTCGCTCGCAGCTCCGCCGAAGGAGCCTCCAAGCGGCGGATTGTGCGGGCCCGCGCTTTTGGAGTCCAGGCTTGTCCTCTACCGAATCGGCATGGATAACGTACGGCCCGAGCACCGCATGCCGCGAGATCTCCGCCTCCTTTGCCTGTTGACGACGGCGCGCGTCCGTTCTGCTGGTTGGGCTCCCTGGCTCCTGCTGGCTGGCTGGCTGGTCGCGGCGAGGGTTCAGGAACCTCGGATGCTTCGGAGCTATGGCTTGTTCCTGCTCGACGATGCGGCCTGGGCGGCCGGCCTGCTGCTGCTCGGCGTCCTGCTTTTTGTCGAGCCGAGGCTCCCCCGTCGGGCCGCCGCGGCATGCAACCTGGCGGTCCTGGCCGGCGTGTCGCTGCTGCTCATGACCACGTGCCTCGTCTTGGATCGAGGCCCCTGGTCTGCTGGACCGCTCGATCGCCTCGTGGACGCCGTCCAGTTCCTCGCGGCGTTCGCTCCGTTTGCGCTGGCCCTCTCCGCGCCGCAGCGGGCCGACGGACCGTCGCGTCTCGTGAGGCGCTCGATCCTGCTTGCCTTTCTCCTCCTGGGCACCATGCTGGGGGCCTCGCTGCGATCCGGTGACGGCCTCGCTCCTTGGTTCGCCTGCCTGTTCGCGCTGGCCGCTGCATGGACTTGGTCGGCTCGTCGAAATTGACGTAACTATCTACAAGATATGAAGATAGGGATACTGGGGGATGTCCACGGCAACCTGGACGCGCTCACAGCGGTCGTCGAGGTCCTGCAGCGCGAGCAGGTCGATGCCTGGGTCCAGGTAGGCGACATCGTCGGCTACGGTCCGGAGCCCTCGGCGTGCATCGACCTCATCCGTGACCTCGGCTGCGTGACCTGCCTGGGCAATCACGACGCCGCCGTGCTCGGACGCCTGGACACGTCCTACTTCAACAACTTCGCGCGCGCGGCGATCCACTGGACCGCGCCGCAGCTGCGTCCCTCGGACTACGAGTTCCTCAACTCGCTGGCGCTCGTCGAGCAGCGGGAGGAGTTCACCGTCGTGCACGGAACGATGCACATGCCCGAGCAGTTCGGCTACGTGGTGAGCGTGGTCGAAGCCCTGGAGTCGTTCGAGCACCAGCAGACCCGGCTGTGCTTCGTCGGCCACTCCCACGTCCCCGCGATCTACTTGCGGCGACAGGAGAGCCCGCGGGACATCCACGTCGTGCCCCACTCCGAGGCCGAGACGAGCTACCGCGGCTTCGAGAAGGTGCTGATGAATGTCGGCAGCGTCGGCCAGCCGCGCGACGAGGACCCGCGCGCGGCCTACGCTCTCGTCGACACGGACCTGGAGATCGCGAGCATCCGGCGGGTGGCCTACGACATCGAGAGCGTGCAGGAGAAGATCCGCCGCGCGGGGCTGCCCGACGTGCTCGCCAACCGCCTCGCGCTGGGCGTCTGAGCGTGTCGCTGTCCCGCTGGCTGTCGTCCGTCCTGCTCGCCTTGCTCCCGTCGAGCGTGGTCGCGCAGCGCTGGCAGGACCTCTGCGGTCGCTCGCCCGCAGGTCTGCTCGCCGTTCGTCAGGCCGCTCGTGACGCGACCGCCGACTCGCTCGTGCTGCTCGTCGCCTCTCATCCGGACGACCGCTACGTGCTGCCTGCCGTGTGGCTGCGCTCGCAGTTCGGGCTGCGGGTCGCGGTGCTGCTGGCGACGCGCGGCGGCGGCGGCCAGAACACGCTCGGTCCCGAGACCGGCGACGCGTTCGAGAGGATCCGTACACTCGAGACCGAAGCGGGCTGCGCCTTGGCAGGCGTCGACGCGTGGTACCTCAACCGACCGGACGCCGGCTACCGCCGCTCGGCCGAGGAGACCTTCGCCGAATGGGGGCGCGAAGAGACGCTGCGCGACCTCGTGAGGTTGCTCCGCGAACTGCGACCCGACGCGGTGATCACGACCCACCACGCAGAAGAAGGCCACGGCCACGACCTGGCGGTCGTCGACCTGCTGCCCGAAGCGCTGCGTCGCTGCGCCGACGCTGGGGAAGAGGCGCCTGGCGCGCCCCACGACGTCCCGGTGTTCCTGCTCGGGACCGGGAGCACCGTCAGCCCGAACGCGCTGCTCGTCGACGTCGACCGTCTCGATCCAGAGCGCGGCCTCGCGCTCCGTCAGGTCGCCTACGACATCCTCCGCGGCGCGCACGTGAGCCCCGGGCCGCCGAACCGGATGGAGGACGTGTTCGGCCCGGTGCTGGGCTTCGAGCCCGTTCGCCCGCAGCGGGTCGCGGTCGACGTCGCCCGTCCGCTGGGCCTGCCCTCCGTCCTGGACGAGGCGCTCTGGCCCGGCGATCCCGAGCAGGCGCGCGCGCTCCGCGAGTTCCTGGACGTCACCTTGCCGCAGCTCTTGCGAGCCCCGACGCCCGATCTCGCGCCGGTTCGCGCGGCGATCGCGCGCTGGCGCGCTGTCGCCGCGGCGCCTGCGGCTTCGGCCGCTGCGCGGGTGCGCATCGCGCGACGGATCCGAGCGCTGGAGCGGCTGGCGCTGGCGCTCGCCGGCGTCCAGGTAGAGGTCGACGTGCCGCCCGGCTCGGTCGCCGTCGCGGGCGAGGAGTTCGCCTGTCCGGTGCGCGTGCTGTCCGGCGACGGCGCGTCGCCCCGTCTCCGCGCCGAAGGGCTCGCGGGCGTCGAGGTCGAGCTCTCCCCGCTCGAACGTGCAGCGCCTCCGGCGACCAGCGCCTTCGCCGAGCTGCGCGTCCGCGTCCCGCTGGACCGCCGGAACGCAGACGAGCTCGCGGCCGCGCGCTTCCGCGCGGATCGCTTCGTGCCGCCCGTCCAGGTGCGGTTCCAAGTCGCGCTGGCCGGCATGGAGCTGCCGGTCGTCGTGACCGTCCCGATCGAGCAGCGCCGCCCGGTCGAGCTGTCGGTGCTGCCGCGCAGCCTGCTGCTGCCGTCGGGCCGAGACACCGTCCAGTTCAGCGTGGGGGTCGAGCGCAACTCGCAGTTCCCGATCGAGGGGGTCGTCGAGGTCCGCGCGCCCGCGGGCTACTCGATCCAACAGGACCGGCGACAGGTCCGCCTGCGCGACCAGCGCAACGACCTGCTCGGCTTCGTCGTCGACGCGCCGCGCGATCGGCGGGCCGGCGTCGACGTGCTGCGGGTGCGCATGGGCGACACCAAGGTCGCGCTGCCGGTCCACAAGGTCGAGGTCAACGTCCCCGAGGGTCTGCGCGTCGGCGTGCTGCGCAGCCAGGACGACACGCTGCCGAGCGTGCTCGGCGTGGGCGGGCTGGGGATCGCGTGGGCCGAGCTCGTCGAGGCGGACATCGCCGCCGCGGACCTCTCGGCCTTCGACACGATCGTCGTCGACATCCGGGCGCTGCGCGGCCGCCGCGCCCTGCGGGCCAGCTTCGGCCGGCTGCTCGAGTTCGCCCAGGGACGCGGCCGTCGGCTCGTGCTCTTCTACCAGAAGGACGTCGAGTTCCAGCCGAGCGGGGAGCGCTTCCGCGGCGCGCCGTTCGCGCCGTTCGAGGTCGGACGGAGCCGCGTCACGCGCGCGGACGCGCCGGTGACCGTGCGGATGCCGGACCACCCGCTGATGCGTCACCCGAACGTGATCCGTCCGAGCGACTGGGACGGGTGGGTGCAGGAGCGCGCGCTCTACCTGCCCAGCGTGTACGCCGACGAGTTCGACGAGGTCCTCGAGCTCGGGGACCCTGGCCAGCCGCGCGAGCGCGGCGCCCTGCTCTACGCTCGAACAGGCGACGGCGAGTACGTCTACTGCGCGCTGTCCCTCTGGCGTCAGCTCAAGACGCTGCACCCGGGCGCCGTGCGGATGCTCGTCAACCTGGTGACCCCCTCCGATCGCTGAGCGCGCTCAGGGAGCGACGCGCCGCGGCCACAGCATGGCGCACGCCGTCACGTTCGCGCCGACCAGGGCTGCGACCGCGAGCGCGGGCGAGCCGGCCTTGCTCCAGAACAGCAGCGCCCAGCCCAGCGCGACGGCCGCCACCGCCGCGAGCGTCACGACCCCTGGTCCGGCGCTTCCTTCGGGGCCAGGCTGGCGGCGTCGCGTCCCGGGCTCGAGCCGGGCGGGCCGCGCGAGCCGCGCTGCGTCCTCGCCGGACGCTGCGCTGCGGCCGTGGTCGCGCAGGGCGTCCACCGCCTGACTCAGCTGGTGCCGGACGTCGGCGCTCCGCTGCTCGGTGAGCTCCACGAGCGCGCCGCGGAGCTCGGTCAAGAACTCCTCGACGACGGCGTGCGGCGCCGCGTCGGCTCGGGGCGCTCGGTGCGCGCCCTCGGCGGTGTGCTCCTGCTGCAGGTCGGCGGTCATCTACGGATCTCCCGGAGGTCGCGCCGACCCGGTCCTCTGCTGCTGGTTCTTCGGACGCCCGGCGCGCCGCGGTGGAGCCCGATCGGCCGCCGCGCCGTGTCCGCGCTGCCAACGCAGCGACCGGCTGTCGGTCGCTAGGGCAGGCGCGGGAAGCGCATCGTCGCGCGCTGCGTGCGCACGAGACGGACGTCGCGGGTGGAGCCGCTCTTGCGGAGGATGTGCATCGCCTGGGCGTCGATCAGCGAGTAGTCGCCGTTGTCGTAGAGCAGCTCGAGCCGCACGCTCTCCGCCTGATCGTCGAACACCCGGATCTCGACGACGTTGGTCGCGGGGACCACGTTCTTTTTCCCCTGTCGGTCGACGTACTGCAGCTCGGAGATCGGCATCACCGCGATCTGCTCGGCGTTCGGGTCCTGGGGATCCTGGCGCAGCTCAGGGCGGAGCGGCGCGAAGGCGAGGGCGGCGGCGACGGGCAGGGACAGGAACGCGAGCGTGGCTTTCACGAGATCTCCAGGTGTTGGGGTCGACAGGGCGTCAGACTATGACGAGCGCCCGCTGTGTTCCTGCCCCGCTTCTGCTCGCTGATCCTGTTCGCCGCGCTGCTGGTCGGCTGCGACGCGGACGAACCCGCGCGGCCGCCGCGGCTGGAGATCGCGCAAGTGGTCGCCGGCGCCGGGGATGTCGACGACGAGCTGCTCGAACGCGTCCGCGACGAGGTCGCCGTCCAGGCTGCGGCCCTGCGCGACGTCTTCGTGGACCTGGAGGTTGTGCCGTTCTTCGTCCACGTCCACGGTCGCCGCGACGCGATGCCCGCGGCGCTGGCCGCAGGCGTGCACGAGCAGGCGCCCGGCTTCGCGCAGCTCGGCGCCCACCAGGTCCACCTCGTGATGGACGTTCTGTGGCGCTCCGGCGCGAGCCTGCGCGGGGTCGTCCGACACGAGCTCGTGCACGAGCTGCTCGACCAGTACTGCGGCAAGAACGGCCGCTACCTGCCCCGGTGGTTCCACGAGGGGCTGGCCCAGCTCCTCGCCGGGGACACCTACCTGGGCGCGAGCGAAGACGACCTGGTCTGGCGCGTGACCGGCGGCAGCCTGCGCTCCGTCGACCGCCTCGCAGCGCGGTTCCCGGCGACCACGGTGCAGCTGCGGACGGCGTACGCGCAGAGCTACTCCTACGTCGCGTGGCTCGCGCGCGAACACGGCCTGCCCGCGCTGCTCCGCGTGGCGCGCTACACGGACGCGCGGACCTCGTTCTCGAGGGCCTTGGTGGCGCAGACGGGACGCTCGACGCTCGCGCTCGAAGACGCGTGGCGCGCCTACCTCGTGCACGGCTCGGGGGCGACCCTGCGGTCGCTGTTCTCGAACTGGTTCAGCGTGCTGCTGATCCTGGCGCTGCCGCTCCTGGTGCTCGCGCTGATGCGTCGGCTGCAGTCCGAGGAGCGCGCCGCGCGCCGCCTCGCCCAGCGCGCCGCGCAGGACCGCCGCGCCGCCGAGGAGCGTGAGGCCGCGCGGCTGCGCAGCGAGCAAGAACCGGCGCGCCCCGAGCGGTTCGGGCAGGACGTCGAGCCGCCCCCGGGTTAGAACGTCGCCGTGCTCACGTCCTCGTCGAAGCGGGCGCTCCTCTGCGCCGCCACCTGCCTCCTGGCGCTCACCGCGACCGGGTGCTCCTATCACCGCCACTCGATCGGCCTCGGCGCGACCGGCACCGGCGAGCAGCAGGCGCGCCAGTACTACGTGCTCTTCGGCCTCGTGAGGACCAACGACGTCAGCGCCCAGCGCATGGCCGACGGGCTGACGAGCTACACGATCGAGACCCGCTACGGCTTCTACGACCTCCTGCTGCAGCCGCTGCTGCTGCCGCTGACGATGACCTCGCGCACGGTCAGGGTGCGCACGTAGCCGTGGCGCCGTCGGACGCCGAGGTCTCCTTCACGAAGATGGAGGGTTGCGGCAACGACTACCTCTTCGTCGACGCGGTCGACGCGACGTTCCCGACCGCGCGCGCGCCGGCGCTCGCGCGCGCGTGGTCCGACCGGCGCTTCGGCGTCGGCGCCGACGGGCTGATCGTCCTGGGCCGCGACGCGGACCGCGAGCTGCGGATGTCGATGTGGAACGCCGACGGTTCGCGCGGCGCCATGTGCGGCAACGGGCTCCGCTGCCTCGCGAAGTTCGCCGCGGCGCGAGGTCACGCGCCGGGGCGCGCCTTCGTGGTCCGCACGGACGCGGGCCCGCGCGGCGTCGCGCTGCTCGACGACGGCGGCGTGCGCGCGGAGATGGGGGAGGTCACGGTCGGTGAGCCGGTGGTCGTCGAGGTGGCCGGCCGCTCGCTGACGATCGTGCCCGGAGACGCGGGCAACCCGCACGCGGTCATCTTCGTCGAGGACGTGGACCAGGCGCCGGTCGACGCGGTCGGCGCGGCGCTGCAGTCGCACCCTCGGTTCGCCGGCGGCGTCAACGTCGAGTTCGTCCAGGTGCTGGACCGGTCCGCCGTCGCGCAGCGGACCTACGAACGCGGCAGCGGCGAGACCCTGGCCTGTGGCACCGGCGCCGCCGTCGTCGCGCGCGCCGCGCGCCTCGCGGGCGCTGTCCGCGGCGCGGCCGTGCGCGTCGAGCTGCGCGGCGGCGCGCTCACGGTGCGCGGCGCGGGCGCGTCGCTTGCGATCGAGGGGCCGGCCCGTACCGTCTTCTCCGGCAGGATCTCCCTGCGTTCGGCTACCTAGGACTCCCCCGTCCTCACCCTCCCCCTCAACGGAGCCTCTTCATGCTGTACTGGATCGTCCCGCTGGCCATCGTCGTCGTGCTCGGCCTGATCGTCATGGGTCTCTACAACGGCCTCGTGAGCCGCCGGAACGAGGCGAAGAACTCCTGGAGCCAGATCGACGTCCAGCTCAAGCGCCGCTACGACCTGATCCCCAACCTGGTCGAGACGGTCAAGGGCTACATGAAGCACGAGCAGGAGACGCTGGAGAACGTCATCAAGGCGCGCCAGCAGGCGGTCGACCTGCGCAACGCGGGGAACATCGGCGAGCTGATGAAGGCGGACGGCGCGTTGACGCAGATGCTCGGGCGCCTGTTCGCGGTCGCCGAGAGCTACCCCGACCTGAAGGCCAACCAGAACATGCTCCAGCTGCAGGAGGAGCTGGCGTCGACCGAGAACCGCATCGGCTTCGCGCGCCAGGCCTACAACGACGCCGTGATGAAGATGAACAACGGCATCGAGCAGTTCCCGTCGAACATCATCGCCGGCATGTTCCAGTTCAAGCAGGGCGAGTTCTTCGAGGTCGATTCGCAGGAAGAGCGCAAGGCGGTCAAGGTCTCGTTCTGATGGCGACCGCCGCGCGCGTCGTGCTGCTCACCGGCGCGGCCGAGGACCTCGGCGCGGCCGTCGCCGACGCGGCGCTCGCGATCGGCGCGAAGGTCGCCGCCGTCGCGGCGCGTCCCTGGCAGGTCGATCGTCTGCGGGAGCGGCTGGGCACCGAGCACGCGCTCACCGGGCTCGTCGCGCACGGAGACGCGCAGGCCGCCGCGGGCTTCGTGAAGGGCGCGCAGGACGCGCTGGGGCCGATCACCGACGTCGTCTGCGCGTCGCTGCTGCTCCGCGCGGCCCAGCCGGGCAAGGAGCCCGGCGGGGACCTGGAGGAGCTCCTGGACGTGAACCTGCGCGCCAACAGCGCGGTGGTCCGCGCGGCCCTGCCGTCGCTGCGACGGCGCCGGGCAGGCCGGCTCGCGCTCGCCGACTGGACGGGGGCCCCGGCGCACGCGTCGGCCAACTGCCGGGCGAGCCTCGCCGCCGTGGCCGCGCTCGCGACCGCGCTGCGCGAGGACCTCACCGAGACGGGCGTCGTGGTCACGCAGGTCCCCGCAGACGCAGCCGCTGCGGCGTGGTTGTGAGCGCCGGCGCGCCGTCGGGGCTGTCGCGCGGCGCCCCCCCGGGCGACAAGCAAGGTCTATGAGGCGGCCCACCAGTCATCTGCGCGCAGGCCTTCGCGGCGCGGCCGCAGGGCTGTGTCTGCTGGCGGCCGTTGCTGCGCAGGAGCCCGGGGACCCGGCGGAGGTGATCGAGCGCTGGTTGGTGTCCGAGCACACCTCCGAGCCGCTGTTGGCCGAGACCGTGCGGGCCGTCTGCGACGCGCCCGACGGGCTGGCGGTCCTGGGCGGGCTGCAGGCAGCGATGGCGGCTGCACCGGACACGCCGCGCAGCAAGGGCTTCCGCAGCCTGCGGGTCAAGGTCGCGCTGGAGCACCTGCGGCGGACCCACAAGAGCGGGATGACCTTCGTCGGCCAGTACGCCGGGCTGCAGGCGCTGCAGCCATGGGTCGGTCCGTTCCTCTTCGACCTGCTGCTCGACACGCCGGAGTGGTACCCGCTCACGTTCCGCGTCCGCCTGGTTCCGGCGATCCGCGACCTCCAGCCGCAGCTGCCCAACGCGGAGCGCGTCGCCAGCCTGCTCCGTCTCGTCGAGGACGAGGGCGAGTCCTCTGCGCTCCGCCACGCGCTCGCCGCGGCCCTCTGGCAGTGGGGCAAGCGGCGCTACGCCGCGGACTTCGTGCGCGAGCTGCAGCTGCGGACGACCGAGGGGGACGGTGAGGACCGCGTCTACTCGACGCTGGAGCTCGCCGACTACTTCAACACCCTCCGCGACTACAAGCGCGCCGCGGGCGCGCACCGGGCCGCGCAGGCGCTCGCGCGCGGCGCCGGCGTCGAGCTCCTTCCCGTCGCGTGGTACTCGGCGGCGTGCGTGCACGCGCTGCTCGGCGAGAAGGAGCGCGGCCTGCTCGCGCTGCAGCGGTGCGCGCAGATGCACGCCTCGCCGGACCTGGACGCGAGCCGCCGGTTGAAGCGCGACCTCTTCGAGAACGACCCGGAGATCGCGCTGCTACGCGAAGACCCGAGGTTCGACGAGCTCCTGACGCTGGCGTTCGGGGCGGGCGACACCGACCGCGAGGGCGGCGGTCGCTGACCGGGACCGAGCGCGTTGAGCTTGCCGTTCGCGTTCCTGGCCGGCCTGTTGGTCGTCGTCGGCAACTGTGAGCTGGGGGACGTGCTCCCCGGCGAGGGGTTGCTCGACGACCTGGTCTGGACGTCGTGCTTGCTCGTCCTTCCCTGGACCCTCGCGGCGCTGGCGCGCTCTGCGGCCATGCAGTCGCTGCGGACAGGGAGGCCCGCCGCGGTCTCGCCGCGCACGCTGCTGCGCCTCTCGGCGCTCGCGACGCCGATGGTCCTGCACGGCCTGTTCTCGCTCGGCTCCTACGGCGACTGGATCGACCGGCTCGCCCCGAGCAGCCACGCGCTCCGCGTGGCCCTGGCGCTGCTGCCGCTCTACGCCGTGGAGCTGCCGCGGATCGCGGCGGCCACGATGACCGAGGCGCTCGTCGAGGTGAGCTTCGACGCGCGCCCCCCGCAGCCGGTCGCGCCGATGTTCCTGCCGCGTTGGTCCGACGTCCGCGGGCTGGTGCGGTTCCGCTTCGGCTGGCCCCTGCTCGCCCTGATGCCTGCGTTGCTCTACGGCCTCGGCATGGACCTGCTGTCGCTCTGGCGCCCTGCCTACGTGTTCGTGCTCGCGTCGGCTGCGGGGATGTCGCTGGCGGCGATGGTCTACCTGTTTGTCGTCGCGGTCGCGCTCCCGCGCTGGTTCCGCGTCGCCTTCGGAGTCGTGCGCAAGTTCCCTGAACCCGCCGGCAGCATGCTGCGCGAGACCGCCGCGCGGCTCGGCTTCTCACCCGAGCGCTTGTTCGTCCTGCCGACGGGCGAGCGCGCGGTCAACGCGATGATGGTCGGCCCGCTGCCCACGGGCCGCCTGCTCTGCTTCACCGACGGGCTGCTCCACGCGCTGGACCCGCGGTCGCTGACCGGCGTGCTGGCGCACGAGGTCGGCCACGCCCGCATGGGTCATCCAGGGACGCTCGCGCTGCTGGGGTTCGTCGTGCCGGTGATGCTGCTTGCCCCGCTGCGCCTGCTCGACGGCGGCGAAGGCGAGGGCGACGGCGTCGTGCTGGGCGCCGCCATGCTGCTGCTGCTCCTGCTCGTCTGGGTCGCGCTGCAGGCGCTGGCGCGGCGCTTCGAGCACGAGGCCGACATCTCTTCGGTGCAGGTGCTGGGCGCGGAGCCGTGCAGCCGCGCGCTGCGGACCGTGACGCGGTCCACGCTGCCCGCAAGAGGATCGATCCGCAGCCGCTTGCTGAGCCTTCACCCGGACGAGCGCGTGCGGCTCGACACGATGCAGCGCTACGAGCAGGACCCGGACTTCCGCGCCAGCTTCGACCGGGCGAGCGTGCGGCTGCGTCGCGTGCTGGCGCTGGCGGTCGCGCTGGCGGTCGCGGTCGGCGCGTCGTTCTGGGCCCTCGACTGGCCGCGCGAGCGCGTCTTCTTCCGCTTCTACAGCGGCGACCTGGTCGGCGCCCGCCAGGACCTGGAGGCGGCCGGCGAGCTGCCGCCGCGCTGGCAGGAGGCGATGGCGACGGTCCGCGCGCAGCTCGACGCGGCAGACGAGCTGCAGCCGGGGGTCGAGGACTGGGCGAGCCTGGAGCGCGCCGTGGTGCCCGCCGCCTGGCAGCGCGGAGAAGCGGTCCTGCTCGAAGCAGGGCCTGCCGCCGCCTATCCGTGGTTCGCGCTCGCGATGACCGCGGCGCCGTCGCCGACGACGACGGAGCGCGCGGTCTACGAGTACGCGGCCGCCGCTGCGGCCGGGGACCCCGAGCGCGTCCTGCGGCTCGGTCGCGTGGTGCTGCGCCGCGGGGCGCCGCCGGCGCTGCGCGAGGTCTTCGCCGGCTATCAGTAGCGGTTGACCTCGACCGCCCAGGTCATCTCCTTCTGCCAGACCTCGTTGCCGTAGCGGTCGAACTCCCGCACGCGGGTGTTCTCGGCGACGATCGTGTTGCCGTTGGGGAGCCGGTCGGCGTCCGAGGGCGAGCTGAGGTTCGACAGCTCGAACACCACCTTGCCGTCGCGGTCGATCTCCATCACGGCGCCCTTGTTGCGGAGCGTGACCAGGGTGTTGCCGTTGGGGAGCCGGTCGGCGTCGTGTGCGTTCGGGAGCCCCTTGCCTTCCCAGACGACCTCGCCTGCAGGGCTCACCTCGAGCACGCGGTCCTTGAGCACGTCGGCGATCAGGGTGTTGCCGTTGGGGAGCCGGTCGACGTCGAAGGGGCGGATCTCCTTGTCGTACGACCAGACGATGTTGCCGTCCCGGTCGATCTCGATGACGCGGCTGGCGAAGGTGTCGGCGATCAGGGTGTTGCCGTTGGGGAGTCGGTCCGCGTCGTAGGGGTTCTTCAGCTCTTCGAACTGCCAGACCGTCTCGCCCTGTCGGTTGACCTCCTGCACCCGGCTGACCGAGAACTCGGTGATGAGCAGGTTGTCGTTGTCGAGGCACTCGGCGTCCCAGGCGCCGAAGATCTCCTCCAGGACGAACACCTCGCGGCCCTGGTCGTCGACCTCGACGATGCGGTTGTCGCTGTAGTCCGCGATCAACGTGAACCCCCACATCGCGCCGCCGCCCACGCCGAGCTCGACGTGACGCACCTTGCTCCAGGGCATCGTCGCCGCCCCCAGCATCGGCGCGGTCATGGCGACGCTGCCCGGGGAGATCGCGGCGACGAAGCAGATCAGCCGCTCTCCCGTGGTCAGGTCGAGCCGCGCGTAGCTGGTGGGGTCCGGCTCGGTCAGCCGCGGCCGCGTGAACAGCACGCCGGCGACGTCGGCGAGGTCGACCTCGCGCGCGTCGCCGCCGGCGGGCTCCAGCACGACGCGGTCCGGGCCGAGCCGGGCGATCCGTCCGTCCAGGATCTCTCCCGAGCGCAGGCGCACCCGGTCGTGGTCGACCGACGCGCCGACGAGGCGGTCGAGGCCCGGGTCGAAGGCCATCCCCTGGACCTCGCTCCGCGGCAGCGTCAGCTCGCCGAACAGCGCGGAGCGGAGCCGCACCTCGTCGTCGTCGATGGACAGCACCTGCCCGGCGACGCGGCTGCCCTGGTTGAGGAACACCATCGTTTCCTCGGTCTTCTTGACCGGGTGCTCGGGGAAGTCGAAGGTCGCGCAGTCGCTGAACGAGAGCTCGACGCGGTCCGCGCCTACGAACGCCCCGTCGATCGTGAAGGAGTCGCCCGTCATGCGCGCGAGCGTGCCCTTGGCCTGCTCGCGCTCGGGCAGCGTCAGGGTGACCGTGGCCGCCGCCTCGTTGGCTGGCAACGCCACCTTCGCGCCGGCGGCGACGACGGGGTCGGGGTGCCCGCCCATCGCGTCGACGAGCCCGCGCGCGCCCGCGTCGTCACGGGTCCGCAGCGCGCGGAGCATGCTCATCGCCTCGGAGCGGCTCAACTCGACGCCCGCCAGCGACTCGGGGAGGTCCCCGCCCAGCAGCAGCGCGCGGCAGAACCCCAGCGCGACGTCCGACGGCATGCGCGCCAGCGCGCCGAGGGCGATCGCCCGGTGGAGGCCCGCCTTGTAGGTCACCATCGGCGCGACCGCCCGGGCCTCGTCGTCGCCGCCGTGCCTGCCGAGCGCACGGATGGCGCCGCCTGCGATCGACGGGTCGGTGTGGCCCAGCGCGCTCCGGAGCGACCGCAGCAGCCGCGGATCCGCGTCGAGGTAGCTCGCGAGCCGCACCAGGCCCTGGAGCAGCCGACGCTCCCGGTCCTCCTGCTCCGTGCCCTTGGCGGCGAGCGCGTCGAGGATGCGCGAGCAGCGGATGTTCTGCTCCAGGACCTCATACTCGTCGCGGCGCTTCTCGATGACGCCGAGCGCCCGTCCTCCGATCTCGACCAGCGTCCGCTCAGCGCTCTCGCGGACCTTCCAATTCGGATCGCAGAGCTCTTCGAGCAGCCGGTCGATCTTCAGCCGGTACTCGCGGTAGTCGCCGTGGAGCCGGGCCGCGACCGGCGTGAACGCCCGGTCCTTCTGCGCGAGCAGGCTGCCGACCTGCTCGATCTGCGCGGTCAGCGACGGCGACTGGAAGCCCTTGGACTGCGCGACGAGCTGTTCGTCGGTCCAGTCCTGGCCCGGCAGGCCCGCGGCGAGCGTCAGGAGCGTGAGGAGACGCCGAGTGGTCGGAGAGGTCATGAGGTCACGAGTCTAGGCAATCGGCGCGCGCGGGCGCGGTCGGATCCGCGCCGCGACGCGCCGCGGGCGTCTACGCAGCAACGTGCACGGGACTTCGGAGTTCAGGCCCGGGGAATGGGTTGGGACCTCTCGCCGTCGGCCGTGGGAACACGTAGAGTCCGACAGAACCCCCCTGCGATGTCGTCGTTGCGACCGGTCTCCGGTCTGCGCGCGCCTGACCCCCCTCCGCTCCGAACTCGATGCCGCCCACGTCCTCTGTGACGCGCACGCTCGCGTGCGCCGCGCTCACGGCGCTCGCCGCGCCGGCGCAGCAGGTGCGCGTCGCGCCGGGGCTGGGCGTGCTCGCCCCGACCGCAGGCGCGGCCGCCGACGAGGACCCCGGCGCCGCCGTGGAGATGTTCGAGAACCCTAATCTCGACAACTACTTACGTAGGTCTCGGTCTCTGCTGGAGCGGCAGGACTTCACGGGCGCCATCGAGCTCCTGCAAGACGTCATCGAGGGCAAGACCGTCGAGGTCGTCGCCGTGCGCCAAGAGGGCGACGGCGAGGGCGAGGGCGAGGGAGGCGACGGCGAAGGTCAGCCCGGCGACGCCGCGGGGCGTGATCCGGCATCGGGCGCGGCAGCCGGGCGCGCGCGGGATCCGCTGAGCGCGCGCAACGCCGTCTTCAGCCAGGACGGGCGGCTCTACCGCCCGGTCCGGCGGCTCTGCCACGAGCTGCTCGCCGAGATGCCGGCGGTCGGCGTCGAGCTCTACCGGACCGCCTACGAGTTCGAGGCCGAGGAGATGCTCACGGCGGCGCTCGCGAGCGGCTCCACCGCGGAGCTGGAGCAGGTGGCCAACCGCTACTTCATCACGCTGCCGGCGGGCCGCGCGATGGTCGAGCTCGCCGACCGCCTGATGCACGCGGGCCGCTACCGGGCCGCCGTCCAGGTGCTGCGGGACCTGCTGGAGACCTATCCGCGGCAGAACCGCGATCGGCTGGGCATCCGCGACGTCTGGTGCGAGTTCAAGATCGTGCTGTGCCTCCGCCTCGCGGGTGAGCTCGACGCGGCGCAGGAGGGCGTCTCGGCGCTCGCCGACGACCACGCCGAGGAGTCGCTGCGCATCCTCGGGCAGCTGGAGTCGGTCCGGGACCTGCCGACCAGCGCCCTGTTCGCGCGCGACACGGTCGCGATCCCGTCGGGCGTCGCCGCCGGCGCCGACGCTGCCGGGACCGGCGCCGGCTGGCTGGCCGAGGACGACGTCGCGCTGGTGCCGCTGTGGCAGTACCGGTTCGAGGATCCCGCGCCCTACCGCGACCCCAAGCCGAGCAACAAGAGCCGCAGCGGGATCTGGATCGACAGCGGCCCGCGTTCGACGCAGATGCCGTTCGCCAACCGCTACGGGCCGGCGACCTGGGTCGCGTTCGGGCACGGGTCCGCGGGCCGCGACGCCGAGCCGCGCGCGCTCTACCTGGAGCACTTCCGCCTGCGTATGAGCGACGCCGCGTCCGGCCTGCTGCTGCACGCGACCGACGGCGAGCTGGCGCCGCCCAAGCCCCGCGAGAACCACCCGCGCGTGCGCGTCGCGGCAGCGGACCACGCGCTGCTGCGGCCGGTCGAGGACGAGCGCCAGCGCTACGTGGTGCTCGGTCACGAAGGCGCCACGACCAGCAGCGACGCGCCGCTCAAGGCGAGCCAGCTGGTCGCCTACGACCGCGGCAGTTGGGAGCGGTCGTGGTCCTCTTCGGAGTGGCTCGACGGCGAGGACGGCCTCCGGGACGTGACGTTCCTGGCCGCCCCCACCGTGTTCGGCGAGCAGCTGCTGCTGCCGGCGCTCCGCGGCGCGTCCTACACGCTGGAGTGCCTCGATCGCGGCACCGGGCGACCGCTGTGGCACACCCCGCTGCACGCGGGCGGGACCCCGTTCTTCAAGGCGCCGGGCGTGCCCGTCGCCGTGCGTGGGGGCGTCGCCTTCGTCGCGACCAACGCAGGCTGCGTCGCCGCGGTCGACGCGTTCGCGGGAGACCTCAAGTGGATCCGTCGCTACGAGCGCGTGGACCCGGTGCACAAGCGCCGCCGCCGTCGCAGCGCGGCCTCGCGCAACGCGCAGCAGGGCTTCGGCTACCGACAGCAGTTCACGCAGTCGGCGCTCGAGAGCTTCCACCCGTCCGACCTCGTCCTGCACGCCGGGTGCGTCGTGATCGCGCCGTGCGACGGCGACGTGCTGATGGCGCTCGACAGCGCGACCGGCGAGCCGGTCTGGATGCTCGACGCCAACACCCACCACGCGCCCTACGGGCGGTTGACGCAGGTGATCGGAGCGGACGCCGGGCGGCTGTTCGTCACCTCGCGGACGCACCTCGTCTGCGTCGAGCTGGACGGGGGGCTGGTGCGCTGGATGCAGAAGCTGCCGACGTGGCCCGGACCGAAGTACTCGGGCCGCGGCCGCGGCGCCGTCGCGGGCGGCGCCGTGATCGTGCCCAACCTGCGCGAGCTGCTGGTCTTCGACGCCGACAACCGCGCGCCGATGCGTCGGCTGCCGCTGCCCTCGTTCGACCAGGGGCGCGCGCCGCTCCAGGGCGCCTGCAACGGCGGGGTGCGGGGGCCGGGGGGGGCGGGGGGCTCCCAGGGCGGCGGCGAGGTCTACCGCACCGCACCGCCCCGCGCGGCCAGGGCCGCGCGCGCCTCCGACCCGCTCCGGCGCGCCTCCTACTTCGCCAAGAGCGGCGACGCGGCCGCCGCGGAAGCGGTCCTCGCCGAGGCGCTGGGCGACGGCGCCGACGCGGCCGCCACGTCGCGCGCGGGCCGGCAGCTGCTGTCGCTGGTGCGGGCGCGCGCCA
>JBMHDP010000022.1:0-3366 GCA_049889335.1 Planctomycetota bacterium | reverse complement strand
GCAGTCGCTCGAGCAGGACGTCGTGCGGCGGCCCAACGCGGTCGTCTGCAAGTCGATGTCCAAGGTCTACGCGCTGAGCGGCGTGCGCGCGGCCTACCTCTGCGGCAGCGCGGCGCTGCTCGCGCCGCTGCGCCGCTTCGTGCCGCCGTGGGCGGTCAGCCTGCCCGCGCAGGTCGCGGCGGTCGCGGCGCTGCAGTCTCCTGACTACTACGCCGCTCGCTACCGGGAGACCCACGCGCTCCGTCACGAGCTCGCCGCGGCGCTCGGCGCGCTGCCCGGCGTCGACGTGCTGGAAGGCTGCGCCAACTTCCTGCTGTGTCACCTGGACGACGGCCTGCCGACCGCGGCCGAGGTGGTCGCGCGCTGCCGGGAGGTGGGCGTGTTCCTGCGGGACGCCCAGGCGATGGGGCGCGGGATGGGGCCGCGCGCGCTCCGGACCGCGGTCAAGGACGCGGCCGACAACGCGCGAATTGTCGCGGCGATCGCCGCGGCGCTGGCCGGCTAGCGACGCCGCGTGACGCTCAGCGGCCGCCCATCAGGTGGTAGACCGCCTCGTAGAAGCTGCCGGCGCCGCGCGGGTCCTGCGTCGCGCCGGCGAACCACGGCTTCTCCCAGCTGCCCGGCGTGCTGCCGAAGAAGGGCCGGATGTACCAGCAGACCTGACCGCCGACGAGCAGCGACGCGCCCATCCACGCGGTGAGCAGCAGCGCCCGGCGGCGGCCGTCCACGACGGTGTCGGGTAGCTCGCGGCGCGCGCGCCCGACCACCGAGAGGCACCCGGTGACCGCGATCGCCGTGACGTTGAAGCGGAGAAAGCCCGGATAGCCGCCGAGGTCGCCTGCGACCGGGTCTCGCATCGCGGCTGCCAGATACAGCACCACGGGCGTCAGCGAGACGAGCAGCACGCTGATGTCGTGGAAGACGCCGAGCACGACGCGCTGCACGCGCAGGAACGACAGCGGCGCGCCGAGGAACTTGCCGACGACGTGGTAGCACAGCGCGCAGGTCGCCGCGGTCACGCCGATCAACAGCGGGAACTTGACGAGGTTGCGGAGCCCGTAGGCCCAGCTGTTGGCGATCCCGATGCTGAAGCCGTACGCCGCAGAGGAGAGCGTCAGCGCAGCGACTGGGCGCGCCCAGCCGCTCACGAGAGCATGCCGAGCGTCTCGGCCATGCGCCACGTCAAGAAGACGACCAGGAGCTGCCACCCTGCCCACAGCGCCCAGCTGTCGCGGAGCGGCGCGAGGTGGACGTCGCCGTACAGGCACCGGTTGACGTGGCTGAGCGCCAGCACCAGCGAGAGCACCAGCAGGACGATCCGCGTGACGTTGAGGTCGGCGTCCGCTGCGGGCATCGTGACCTGCAGGAACCAGTAGATCGGCGCGAACCCGAGCGTGAACAGCGCCGCGGCCGATGGGATCACCAGCGCGATCGCGAGGCACTGCGCGGGCTTGAGCCGCACGCCGAGGTAGGCGCCGAAGACCTGCAGCGACGGGTAGCAGAGCAGCACCGAGCCGAGGAACAGCGCGGCGACGTGCGCGACGCGGTCCCCGCCGTCGACCGCCGCGAACGGGAGCGCCGCCAGCAGGCTGCACACCAGCAGCGCCAGCAGCAGCGCAGGCAGCGCGTCGCCGCCCCGGAGCGTCGCGGCCAGCCTGCGTCGCTCCCCGAGCACGACGTCGAGCAGCCGGTGCGGCCGCCGCGCCGTCGCGGTCAGCTCGTCCGGAGCGAACGGGACGGCCTCCGGCGGGGTCGGGAGGTCGGGCGGCGGCGGCTGGGACGCGGCGTTCTTCGGCTCTTGGCTCACAACTTTGCAAAGCAAAGCACAAGAGCTTTGCTTTGTAAAGTCGCGGGGCGGCGCGGCGGCGCGCGGGCGGTCGAGGCAGGCGTCAGGTGCCCAGCAGCCCGCGGCGCGCGAGGTTGTGCATCAGCGCCGCCGTCCCGAACTCCCACTTCGGGATGGTGTGGCAGTGCTGCACCCGGTTCTGCAGCGCGCCGAGCTTCGGCGACGAGATCCGCACGACGTCGCCGAGGTGGTGGGTGAAGCCCTGGCCCTCGACGTCGCGGTCCGCGGTCGGCGCGAACATGGTGCCGGTGAACAGCGCGATGCCGTCGGGGTACTGGTGGCTGTCGTGCACGGTCTGCGCGACGAGGTCGGTCACGTCGCGGCTGATGCTGCTCATGCGGCTGACTTCGCGCAGCTCGAAGCCGTCCTCACCGCGGATCTCCAGCGAGACCTCGGCGCGGCGCACGTCGTCGAGGGAGAACGTGTCGTCGAACAGCCGCACGAACGGCCCGACGGCGGCCGCGCCGTTGTTGTCCTTCGCCTTGCCGAGCAGCAGCGCGCTGCGCCCCTCGATGTCGCGCAGGTTGACGTCGTTGCCGAGCGTCGCGCCGACGATCTCGCCGCGCGGATCGACGATCAGCACGACCTCGGGCTCCGGGTTGTTCCACGACGAGACCTCGAGGACGCCGACGTCGTCGCCGGTCCCGACCGCGGACAGCGCCTGGGCCTTGGTGAAGACCTCGGCGTAGGGGCCGATGCCGACCTCGAGGTACTGCGACCACAGCCCCTCTTGCTGCAGCACCTGCTTGACCTGCTCGGCTTGCGGCGAGCCCGGGACCACGCTGGACACCTCGGCGCCGATCCGGTCCCGGATCTGCTCGCGCACGGCCTCGGCGCGCGCGCTGTCGCCGCCGGCGCGCTCCTCGATGACGCGCTCGAGCGCGCTCACCATGAAGGTCACGCCGCACGCCTTGATCGGCTGGAGGTCCACGGGCGCGAGGAAGCGGGGGGCGCCGGCGTCACGGTCGGCGGACAGGGTCGCGGCCATGACTTCGTCGTAGCTGCCGACGCGCGGCAGCGACTCGACGCCGCGCGCGGCCCACTCCGCGTCACCGGCGAACAGCTCCGACGTGGTCGCCGCGACGGACGTCAGGTCGAACACGCCGTCCTCGCGCACCCACACGGGGCTCGGCCCGGCGATCGACCCGGTCAGGTCCGCAGGGAGCCACGCCCGGCCGACCAGCAGGCCGTCGAAGCGGTCTTCGGGGAGCAGCGAGCGAGGGGCACGGTCCATGTCGGCAGTGGAGCGGTGAACGGGAGGTGGGGCAAGGCGCGGGCGAGCCGGATCTGGCCGCGCGATTGTGGCGCCGACGTCTTGACGCTAAGCACGGTGCATGGACTCCACGGCCCTCAAGGGCCCGGCGCTGCAGCGCGTCACCCCCACCGACGACGCAGCGGTGCGCGCGGTGTTCGCCGAGCAGCGCGCGCTGCTCGACCTGGTGCGCCGCGACCGGCTCTGGGACTGGCTCGGGGGGATGCCGGCGGGCTTCGGTCACCCGAAGGCCGCGCTCCACGGGCTC
>JBMHDP010000021.1:0-17611 GCA_049889335.1 Planctomycetota bacterium | reverse complement strand
CGGCCGCGGCCGGCGCCGCGTCGCCGGTCGAGCGCAGCCAGCCCCGACCTGCGCAGGGACTGACGGGTCACGTCGCCGATGCGGCGGGCGCGAGGCTCCCGGGCATCGCAGTCGAGCTCTACGAGGCAGACGAGCGCGAGGCCCTCAGGAGCGGCTGGGGGGCGCAGGCGCGCGCGCTGCGCGCGCCCCTCGCGTCGACGCGCACCGACCGCGACGGCCGCTTCGAGCTGGGGCTGGCGTTCGCCGACGACGCGACCTTCGAGGTCCGGGTCCGCTCCCCGGAGCACGCGACGGTGCGGCTCACGGGGCTGCGCATGCTGGCTTCGGTCTGGCACGACCTCGGCGCGATCACGCTGGAGCCGGGCGCGGTCGTGAGCGGCCGCGTCACGGTGCAGGGCAGCCCCGGCCTCGCGGTGCCGCGCGCGGTCGTCCGCGTGACCTCGGGCGGCGCGTTCGCCGACCCTTCGCCGTCCAGCGGGCGCGGCGGGCAGACCGTCGAGGCCGACCTGGACGGGGCCTACGTCGTCCCGCACGCGCCGACGCGCGGCGTCGTTCAGGTGTCCGCGACCGCGCCGGGGTTCGCCCGCGTCGTCCGGCGGGACGTGATCCTGCAGCCCGATCAGCCGACGGTCGTGGACTTCGCGCTGCCGCCTGACCGGCCGCTGCTCGGATCCGTCCGCGACGCCCGAGGCGTCGCGCTCGCGGACGCCGACGTGCAGGTCTGGCCTCGCGACAGCGGCTTCCAGCCGCTCCGCGGACGCAGCGACGCCGCCGGTCGGTTCCGCGTCCGCGGGCTGCGGCCCGGCGCGGCGCACCGCGTCGTGGTGACGCTCGCCGGCTACGCGTCGGCCGAGTTCGACGCTGTCCGACCCGAGGAGGAGCTCGCGTGCGAGCTGCAGCGACAGGCGCGCCTGCAGGTGTCGGTCTCGACCCCCGCGGGCGCGGTCGTGCGGAGCTACCGGCTGGCGCTGCGGAGGTACTTCCCGTCCCTCGGCGACGCGTCGTCGGCCGGCGGCCGCGGCGCCAGCATCGGCGCTGTCCCCGAGGTCCCCGAGCTGCGGGTGCGACTGGACCACGCGACCGACGTCGCCGAGGTGCCGGGGGTCCCCGCGGGCTCCTACGTAGCCGAAGTCCGCGCGCCGGACTGGGCCAAGTCGTTCTCTCAGCCTTTCCTGGTCGCCGCGGCGGCCCCCGCAGCGGGCGTCGACCTGCCGTCGGTGAAGCGGGTGGACGTGGTCCTGACCGCGGGCGCCACGCTGCGCGGCCGCGTCCTCGACCGCGACGGCAGGCCGCTCGCCGGCGCCAAGGTCACGACCCAGCCCCCTGGCACCATGCCGGACCATCGGATGCTGGCCGCGCTGCAGCGGGCGGTTCCGCCGTGGGTGACCCTGCGGACCGCCGAGACCGACGAGCGCGGCTGGTTTACGCTCGACCGACTCGCAGCGGCGGTCTACCAGCTGCAGATCGAGCATCCGGAGGCATGCCGCCGCACGATCCGCGATATTGACTGTAAGACGATCTTAGAAAATACTTTACAACCCATCACCTTGAGGCGCGGAGCGCGCGTCGGCGGCCGAGTGACCGTAGACGGCGAGCCCAAGGGACAGATCCGGGTGATCCTCACCACTTCGGAGGCCGCGCCAGCCGATCAATCCCTGCGCGCAGAAACCGTCACCGACAGGGAAGGTCGCTACGCGTTTGCCCGTCGTATCCCGCCGGGCGACTACGTCCTGCGAGCCGCCGTCACCGGCGGCGCGCAGCCTGACACCCAGCTCTTCCGACAAATGCTGCAACTCGAGCAGTCGACGACGCCCGTCCGTGTGGCCGAGGGCCAGACCGTCGTCGAGCAGCGCCTGGACCTGCACGCCAACTAACCCGTCGATCCACCCGTGTCCGCCGTCGCCAAGATCGCCGTCCCCCTCCTGATCGTCGCCGCCGCCGGCGGCGCGCTCTACTTCGCCAGCCAGAGCGGCGGGTCGCCCGCCGTGCCCGCCCCGCCGCAGGGCGAGGCCCAGCGACCCGCGGAGCAGGCGCCGACGCAGGCGCCGCCCCCGCAGGTGCAGACCCCCGCACCGGTGCAGCGCACCGAGGTCGAGCGGCGTGACGTGACCGACCTCGGCGACGCCCACTCCGACGCGCCCCAGGGCGTCAAGGGGCGGGTCCTGCTCCCGAACGGAGCGGTCGCGGTGGGCGCCAAGGTGCTGCTGCTCGAGAACGCGATGAACAACCCGATCGACATGTTCTTGAAGAACAAGACGGGTCAGGTCTCCCCGCCGCTGGCGACGGCCCTCACGCTTGAGGACGGCTCGTTCGCGCTGGGCGTGCGCAAGGCAGGTCAGAAGGTCGACCTGCGGATCGTCACGGACGCACACCCTGAGCTCTCGAAGTCCCCGATCTCGGTGCGCGCCGAGGACTGGTACGACGCCGGCGACCTGAAGCTCGAGGTCGGCATCACGGTGCAGGGGCGCGTGCTCGACGCGGCGACCAAGGCGCCGGTCGCGGGCGCGACGGTGTTCCTCTCCCCCAGCTCCAGCGCGCACGCGATGGTCGTCACGCCCGGCCGCGAGCGCGGCGTCTCGGTGACGACAGACCAGGGCGGCTACTACCGCTTCACCAGCGCGCCGCGGATCGGCAACATCAACCTGAGCGCGGAGGCCGCCGGCTACGCCAGCACGTCGGAGCTGAACAAGTCGATCTCCGCGGGCGCCGTCAACGACTTCACGCTGGAGATCGAGGCTGGCAGCACGATCACGGGCGTCGTGGTCGACCCCGACGGCAAGCGCCTCCCCGGCGCCAAGATCGTCGCGTTCGGCCTCAGCGTGAAGACGCCGCAGAACGAGACCGTGCTGGCCGACCAGGACGGGGAGTTCCGCTTCCCGGCGCTGCGCCCCGGCCCCTACCGACTGACCACGTCGGCCCGCAACTACTCCGAAGACGAGATGGCGGTCGCGCTCACGGGCGAGGACCACAAGGTCGTGCTGCACCCGCGCGCGACCGTTCGGCTCAAGGTCCTGACCGCGCAGCAGCGCCCGGTCAAGAGCTACCGCCTCGCGCTCAAGCGCGCGTTCCCGCAGAACCCCGACGCGATCGGCAACGTCATCGAATTCGCGGACCGGAACATCTCGCCGCGCGACTACCAGGGCGACTGGGCGGTCATCGGCAACATGCCGACAGGCGACTTCAAGTTCCAGATCAGCGAGAAGAACCACGCCAAGTCCCTCTCGCCGATGTTCAAGGTCGCGCAGGGCGCAGACGAGGCCATCGAGGTGGTCGTCGAGTTGACGCAGGGCGCCGTGATCACCGGTCAGGTGATCGACGACGCGGGCCGCCCCGTGGCGGGCGCGCGCGTCGCGTCCGACATGAACGCCGGGCTCGCGGCCGGGACCGGCCTGTTCGACATCTTCCGCAAGATGATCCCGGAGAAGCACACCTCGCAGCAGGTCACCACCGACAAGGACGGCTTCTTCCGCCTGAGCAAGCTGGCCTTCGCCGACTACATGATCCGCGTCAGCCACCCGAGCTACTGCGAGGGCACGGCCGTCGACATCAAGCTGACCGAGGAGGGCCAGGTCGTCGACGCGGGCGTGATCGAGCTGCAGCTCGGCGCGCGGGTCACCGGCGTGACCACGGTAGGCGGCGTCCCGGCGGGCCAGGTCAAGGTCGTCATCTCGATGCCGACGCCGACCGCCGGCGAGCTCGGCGCGGTCAAGCAGGGCGCGGAGATGACCGCTGAGCAGAAGGCGGCCACGGCGCGGCGGCTGTTCAGCACGCACGTGCTCAGCGACGGCAACGGCAACTACACGATGCTCAAGCGCGTGCCGCCCGGCACCTACAAGATCACTGCCGCGCGCCACTCCGCGGAGAACCCGTTCGGCGCGCTCATCGACATGAAGGAGACCGAGCGAGAGCTGGTCGTCTCGCCCGGCCAGGACACGCTGACCGTCAACTTCAACCTGACCGCGCGCTGAGGCCCCGCCCGGTCCCGACGCCCCGTCCGCGGGCGACGTCTGGCTAGCCTGCGCGCCCCGAGCGGGTAGTGTCTGGCCATGCCAGCAAAGGCCAGCTACTGGGACTACGTCCGCGTCGAGGAGCTGCTCGATCTCCAGCGGGGCCTCGCAGCAGACGAGTCGGAGCTCAGCGACGACGAGGCCCGGTTCATCGTCATCCACCAGATCGACGAGCTGTGGTTCAAGCTCGTGCTGCGAGAGCTCTCGACGGCGCGCGACCTGTTCTCGCAGCCGCTGGTCCCCGAAGACGCGCTCGCCGGCGCCGTGCAGAGCCTGAAGCGCGTCACGATCTGCTTCGAGCTCGCGGCCCAGCACTTCCGCCTGATGGAGACCATGCGGACGCAGGACTACCTGACGTTCCGGGACAAGCTGAGCCCCGCGTCGGGCTTCCAGTCGGCGCAGATGCGAGAGATCGAGGTGCTGATGGGCCTCGACGACGGCGACCGCATCCCGTTCGGCAAGGAGGGCAGCTACCTCGACGCGCTGCGCAACGAAGACGGCACGCCGTCGCCCGCCCACGACCGCGTGACCGCGCGGATCGCCGACACGCCGACGCTGAAGGACGCCGTGCGCCGCTGGCTCCACCGCACGCCGATCCACGGCAGCGCGCCCGAACAGGACGGCGACGACGACGCCGTCGCGGCGTGGATCGAGGCCTACTGCCGCGGCCACGAGCAGCTCCACGCGCGCGCGCTCGAGCACGCAGTGAGCTCGCAGGCCCTCGCTCCCGCGGACGAGCAGCGGCTCCGCGACCGCTACGCGCGGCAGCTGCAGGGCGCGCGGCGTCACCTGCAGGCCGAAGACGCCCCGCCGTCCGAGCGCGCCTTCAAGCGTCGCCTGCGCGCCGCCATCCTGTTCGTCGACAGCCACCGCGAGCTGCCGCTGCTGAGCTGGCCCGGCGCGATCATCGACGGGCTGATCGAGTGCGAGCAGGCGATGCTCGCCTTCCGCCAGCGTCACGCGCGCATGGTCGAGCGCGTCATCGGCCGACGGGTGGGCACCGGCGGCAGCGACGGCGTCGCCTACCTCGACCAGACGGCCCTGGAGTACCGCGTGTTCACCGAGATCTGGGCGGCGCGCACGCTGCTGCTCCCGCCGGACCTGAGCCCGCCCGCGCGCGATCCGGCCTTCTACGGCCTCGCGAGCGGCTGAGGCGGCCGCACCAGCCGCCGGTTCTCGGGGCGGGAGAGGCGGCGCGAGAACGCCTTGAGGGCGCCGCGATCGCGCTGCTTGCGGAACCCGAGCAGGTGGAACACCTCGACCAGGAGCCAACGCGCCACGCGCGGGTCGGCGAGCAGGGTGTCCGGATCCTCCGGCGCGCGCCGCACGCCGGGCAGCAGGGGCAGCAGGGCGCCGAGCCGGAGCGCGCGCAGCCGCTCCGCGAGCCAGAGCCAGAACCACCGCACCCGCCGCGCGAGGAAGTAGCCGTCCTCCCCCAGCGCCTGGTAGAGCGGCAGCAGGACGTGGCGCGCAGCCGGCGCGCGCAGCTCACCGTGGCGGTCGGTGGCCAGGAGCTGCCCCCTGACGACCGGCGAGAAGTTGACGAAGCCGGGCTCCATGACGAAGCCGTCCTGCGGCGAGATCGCGCGCCGTTCGGTGATCTCGACGACGGGCGGCGCGTCGCCCACCGCCCGCGCCAGCCGCGCGCGATGGGCCGCGAGGTCGACGGCGCTCGCAGGCAGCATGCCGACGCCGACCAGCAGCTCCCAGAGCGCCGCGGCGTGGTGGTCGACCGCAGCAGGGCTCTCGTGCTGGCCGCCCTCGATCGCCAGCCCAGCGATGCCGCGGTCGGCGAACCACTCGAGCGACGCGCCGGCCAGCGTCTCCTCGATGCCGAGGATGATCGGCACGCGGGTCATCAGGCCCAGGCGGCGGTTGTCGACGGTGTCCGCGAGGCACAGGAACGGCGAGCCCTCCGCCGAGCTGGTGTGGAGGTCGACGTAGACGATCGGTCCGGTCGCCGTGCGCTCGACCTCCTCGAACGCCTCGATCAACGCCAGCTGCTCGACGTCCTCCGCGGCGCGGTCCGCGAATGGCCGGGCGCGCGTCGCCGCGAGCGCCGCGGCGCTCCAACCCCGGTTGAGGTCCCGGTCCAGGTAGCGCGCGCCTGCGGCGAGCGCGCCCAGGTTGCCGCGCAGCGCGACGACGCGGCCGCAGAGCTTCGCGCCCTGCTCTCGGAGCTCCTCGAGCACGCGCGCCGCGGCGCGCACGCCAGCCGGCTCGTTGCCGTGCACCCCGCCAGTCACCAGCAGGGTCGGCCCCGGGACCCCGACGTCGTAGCTCCCGATCCGGCGCGGCGGCAGCGCCCCCGTGACGTCGCCGCTCATCCGGCGTCGTTCTCGCGCAGCTGCCGCTCGAACAACATCGCCGCCACGCGGATCAGGTCGCGCTCGGTGATGATGCCGACCAGTCGCCCCTCCTCCACGACCGGGAGGCTCCCGATCCGGTGCGTGCGCATGTGCTCGATCGCCTCGAGCGTGGGGGTCGTCGGCGTCACGCAGATCGGCTCCTGGATCATGATGTCCTTGACCGGCACGGGCGCGCGCTCGACGCCGCTCATGCCCTTGCCGACCATGCGCAGCAGGCTGCGGTGCGAGACCAGGCCGACCAGCTTGCCGTCGTTGTCCTCCACGGGCACGTGCCGGATGTGTCGCCAGTCCATCAGCGAGGCGGCGAGGTCGACGACGTCCTCGGGGTGCACGGTGAACAGGTCGGTGGTCATGAACTGACCGACCTGGGCGTAGCTGTCCTTCCACCCTTCGAACTCGCCGGTGTCCGCCAGCTCCCAGCGGTGCACCGGCTCCGAAGTCTCCTGGCGCGCCTGCAGCGCTCGCACCAGCGCCGTCATCCGCTGCTCCTTGGTCCCCTTGTCGCCCATCGCGCTCAGGGAGTCGAGCTGCCAGCGGGCCCCGGTCCTGCCGCGGCGGCAGCGCTCGGCCAGCACGCCCAGGTAGCGGTCGATGTCTCCGCCGTCGACCCCCGCCTGCTCGAGGCCCGCGCGCGCCAGCGGGAGCAGCACGTCCAGGATCAGCTCCTGCGCGCCGTACTCGCGGCCGTGCATCCAGGTGAGGTTCGCCTGGAGGCCGAGGCGCGCAGCCGCGACGAAGTTGCCGCGCGCGTCGTCGAAGGACATCACCTTGCTGATGTCGTCGTGCTCGTGGCTCACCGCCGACATCAGCCCGAAGTAGAACGCCGCGGTCGCCATCTCGTCGAGCGGGCTGGGGCCGGACGGGAACGCGCGCGCCTCGATCCGCAGGTGCGGCTTGCCGTCGCTGATCCCGTAGCAGGGACGGTTCCAGCGGTAGACCGTGCCGTTGTGTAGCCGCAGCGCCGTCATGTCCGGCACGCCGCCCCGGTCGAGCACCGCGGCGGGGTCTTCGTCGAGGTCGCTCGCGAGCATCACGCGGAACCGCGCGATGTCCTCGCGGAAGATCTCGAGCACCGAGTCCCGCACCCACCCGTCCCCGAAGTCGACGCGCGGCCGCCGCCCGCGGAGCTGGTGCGCCGCCGAGCGCGAGTCGACGGACTGCTGGAACAGCGCGACGCGGGTCTCACGCCAGAGGCGACGGCCGAGCAGCACGGGCGAATTCGTCGACGCCGCGAGCACCGGGGCGGTGATCGCCTGCGCCGTGTTGTAGAGCTTGGCGAACTCCCTCGGGCCGACCTGGAAGTGCACTTGGAAGCTGGCGTTGCACGACTCGAGCATGACGTTGTCGTGCGTCATCTCGAGCTCGTCGACGCCCTTGATCCGGAACTCGAAGTCGCCGCCGCGGAGCTGCGCCATCGCGTTGTTGAGCGCGAGGTAGCGAGGGTTCTGGACCATGGAGTCCAGCGACAGGTCGCTGCGGCGGAGCGTCGGCAGGATGCCGCTGAGCACGATCCCCCCGCCCTGGTCATGCGCCGCGCGCCGCGCCAGCTCGAGCAGCCCCTCGAGCTCGGCCTCCATCGTCGACAGGCACCGGCCGCCGAACACCTGCGGCTTGAGGTTGCACTCGAGGTTGAACTGCGCGAGCTCGTAGGTGAACTGCTCGTGCGACAGCGCGCTCATCATCTGCTCGGCGCCGTTCCAGGCGCGGCCCGCGCGGTCGAGCAGGAACATCTCCTGCTCGGCGCCGATGCGCCGGATGCCGCTCTCGAAGCGGTCCTCGTCCAGCATCCGCTCCAGGGCGTGCACGTCGGCCAGGATGGCCTTCATGAACCCGCGGAGTTCGGCTTGGGAGAATGCGCTAGGGAGGTCGTGTCGGCCCATGGGAGGTCCAGGCGAGCGGCCGGGACAATAGCTGCAACGCAAACGGGGAGGAAGGACGCGCGTCCTCCCTCCCCGTCGCCGCGCCCGCAGCGGGCGCCAGGGCGCTCGCCCCGCTCCTCGGGCTGCTAGCGCACGAAGCCGTTGAACATGATCCGCTTCTCGGTGACCAAGGGGTGGTTCAGCTTGACGACCAGCTCGCCCTTCACGAGGCCCTTCGGGGCGTCGTCCGCCACCTCGAGGTCGACGATCAGCTTGTCGCCTTCCTTGCGCTGGGTCGCCGTGACGAAGCCGGGCTTCAGGGTCATCTTCTCGAACGACAGGTCGGTCGCCTGCAGCGCCGTGCCGTCATTGGGCGTGAAGGTGATCGACTTCTTGACCGTCTTGCCCTTGCGGATCAGCCCCAACGTCAGGAAGCCGCCGGGCTTGACGTCCAGCGGCCCCTGCACGAACGCCAGCACGCGCACGCTGAACGACGCGCCGTTCTTCATGTTCGTGCGGAACTTCAGCATGCCGCCGCCCGCGACCTCGGAGCTCACCGGCCCGTACTTGCCGCTGATCCGGTAGGCGGTGTAGTCCCCGTTCATGACCTTCTCCCACGAGACGTCGAAGGCGTCCGAGGGCTTGTCGACCCCGAGGATCTCCCACTCCTTGGCCATGCGCGACGAGACGGTGACCGAGAACTCACGGGTCTCGTTCCAGGTCATCTTGTTGAGGTTGACCTCTTTGGGGGAGACCGAGAACAGCTGCGCGCCGGTCGCGCGGAAGGTCAGCTTGGTGTGCGGCTCGACCGGGTCGGTGCCGTGGATGTCCAGCGTCGCGTGCTTGCCGCCGGTGATCTTGTTCATGTCGAGCCGCGTGACGACCGTGCCGGTCTCCTTCGGGCCGATGGTGATCTTGGTCACGTTCTCCAGCTTCTCTGGCTGGCCCGGCCCGCGGGTCACGCGGACGAGCCGCTTCTGGGGCTTGGCGATGACCCGGTAGACCCGCTCACCGATCGTGATCTCGGCCCGCGCGCACTGGCAGCTCGGGGTCAGCGAGACCCAGTCGACCGGGGCGTCCTGAGGGTTGGTGAACTCGAACGTACCGACCGCCTCTCCCGAGCCGTAGAACGTGCCCAGCTCGCGGACGGTGACCGGGAACCAGGAGTTGCCGCCCGATGCTTTCAGCCCTGCGCCGCTGCTCTTCGGGATGAAGTCAGCGGGCCGGGCGCTCGCGCCCGGCTTCACCTGGGCGCCGACCTTGATCGGCTTGGCGACCTCCTGGCCGAGGAGAGGCAGCGCGGTCAGGGCGGCGATGCCGAGGGTGCGGAAGATGCAGTTCATGGTCGTATCGAGGTGGAGAGGCCCGGCGCGGAGCGCGGCGGAGCACTATAGCTCTCTCGGCAGACGAAAACTCCCGAACCAAGGAGAGGCAGCCCAAGTCGAGACCTTCTCGCGCGGCGCGGCGGAAGCGACGGTGGCATCGGGCGAGCGGGCGCCGCACCATGTGGCGATGCGCCGCACCGCCGCCCTGCTCTCCCTCGCGATCCTGCCGCTGCAGGGCTGCTGCTCCGTGGCTCGCGCGTGGTGCGGGCCGGACGAGACGCCCTGGGTGTCGGTCGATTTCCGCACGCCGGAGCTCGCGACCCGAACCCTCCTGGAGGCGCTGCGACGCGACGACCCCGGGGTCGTCTACGACGCGCTCGCCGACGACCTCCGCGAGCAGCTCGGCCTCGACGGGCTCACCGTCGAGCTCGCGTGGCCCAAGATCCGCGCGCAGTACCCCTACCTCCACGTCGCTGGCTACGCCGCCGTCCCGCCCGCCGCGACGGCGCCCGACGGCGCGTCTGCCAGGGTCGTCGTCACGCTGGAAGGGCGGCGCCTCGCGCTGGAGCTCGTGCGGCAGACCTATTGGGAGCTGCGCTACCGCCGCCCCGGCGCCGAGCTCTCCGCAGCGCAGCGCGACGCGCGAGTCGGCCGGCGGATCACCAGCCCCGAGGAGGTCGTCACGGTCGAGCTGGACCTCGAGGCGGACGACGACCGCTCCCTCGTCGCGCTGCGTCCCCAGGTGGTCGCGCACTTCGGCGTCGACGAGATCCCGGCCGCCAACGTCGACTCCGTCGCGGTGTTCCACGCCTGGAAGGTCCGCCGGCTGAGCCTGCTGGCGGACGGACCTGCCGCGCCGTAGGGCCGCAGGGGCCGCGCGCCGGCCGACGCCGGCGCCGCGCGCTCAGCGCGGACCGTCCGCCCGGATGCGGACCTCGGCGCCGCGCGGCAGCAGCCGGAACAGCTCGGCGATGTCCGGCGCGAACATCCGGATACATCCCATCGAGGACTGGGTGCCGATGGTCTCCTCTTCGGGCGTGCCGTGCGCGCCGAAGCCGGTGTACTGTGGGTGTCCGAACTTGATGAAGTACTCCCCCAGCACGTTGTCGGGGTGGCCGTAGGGGTAGACCCGACCGTTCGGCGCCGTCCACTCGGGGCGCGCGTGCTTCGCCGTCACGACGAAGTCCGTCACCGGGGTGTGGTCGTTGGCGCCGTGGCCGACCCAGTAGAGCCGGAACAGCTGGTCGCCGACGAAGACCATCAACGCGTAGCTGCGCTTCTGCAGCTCGGCCGAGATCGGCTCGACCGGGATCTTGAGCGTCTGACCCGCGCGGATGCTGTTCGGGTTGCTGATCCGGTTGAGGGCCGCGATGACGCCCGGCTCGACCATCACCTTCTGCCTGCGGAACCGGCTCGCGATGCGATCGAGGCTGTCCCCGGACTTGACCGTGTAGGTGCGGGCGCCTGCGACGTTCGTCGGATCGCAGAGCCAGCGATCGACGCGGACGCGATGCTGCCCGCGCGCCTCGTCGACGACGAGTCGCCACTCCTTGTCCTCGAGCTCGATCCGCCCTCCGGCCATCCGCCTGATCAGCTGCGTGCCGGCGCGGATCGCCTCGTCGTCGGGCAAGGACGCGACCGCGGCGATCGCCGCGCGCGCCGCCGCGCGTCCCTCCGAAGAACGCAGGAACCCGTTGTGCGGCCCCAGCGCCTCGAGCTGCGCGGAGAAGTCCGCGCCGCGCGCCCGCAGGGCCTCGACGAGCGCCGCGCGCCCTTCGCCGACGCGCCCGCCGGCGAGGACCAACCACCCCTCCGCGATCGCCGCAGCGTCTCGCCGCTCGATCTTCGCGATCAGGGCCTCCAAGTCTCCGGCCCGCTCACCTCCGGCCAGCTCACCGCTCGACCGGGCGGGCCCGCCGCCGGACGCCGCGTCGGAAGCGGCCGGCTGCGCCGCGCCCAGCACGTCCTGCATCGTCGCGCCGGCGCCGCCGCTGCCAGGGACGTCGGCGGATTCGCCCCCCGGCGCGGACACCCTGCCGCCGCCGAGCTGGGCGAAGACCTCGCCGCCGGTCCACTTGCCGTATCCCCACCAGGCGAGCGCCGCCACGATGAGGCCGAGCACGAACTGCTTCATATCACCTCCACTGCGGCCCCCGTTGCGGCGGCCACGACCGCCCGGCGAGCGCTCCCCACCTCCGTCCGCGGAGGCGTTGACCACGGAGGCGACGCCGGTCGCCGCAGCCTACTGCGTGGCTCCAGCGGCGTCGAGCGAGTGTCCGATCTCAACGGAAAACGAGAGGCTCCGCTCCGCCGCTGCCGTCGACGGTGGCCGGTTGAACCCTTGGGTTCAGGTGGGCTCCCCCCGGGGTATTTGGGAAGAGGCAGGCGCCCCCGCGCGAGCGCAGAGGCGTCTCCTGATCCCGCTTGGCCCTCAGGGTCGGAGCCCGGCGAATGGTCATCGGTTCAACTTGATGGCCCGCGTGCAAGCGCGGACAGCGCAGAGCGGAGCTCCCGTGGATTAGCACGTGCACCGTAACCGGCAAGAGCGGTCCTGACCATCCGCGCGCGGCGCGCCGGGTCAGTCCCAGCGGTTGTCCGAGATCACGCCGAGCACGCGCTCCGCCGCTGCCACCGCGGCGACGCCGTCCTCGCCCGTCACCGTCGGCCGCGCCCGGGTGCCGACGCAGGCGACGAACTCTGCCAGCTCCTCGCGGAGCGGGTTGCCGCTGTCGAGCTGGAGGTTTTCGACCTGCAGCAGCCCGTCGAAGACGAACTTCCAGAGGTCCCCCATCTGCGCCTTGTCCAAGCTCTCCATGTCGAGCTGCTCGAAGTCCCAGCCGGGCGCCTTGCGCACGACCATCCCCGTCGCGGCCTGGAAGTCGAGCGACACGTAGCCCTCCTTGGAGAACACGCGCATCTTTCGCAGCGGCTTGAGCGCGACGCGGTTGGCCGTCAGGTGCGCGACCGCGCCGTTCTCGAACTTGATGATCGCCGACGCCATGTCCTCGGCGGGCGTGAACACCGCGCCCCCGAAGGCCTCGACCGAACGGATCGGCGACCGGACCAGCGCCAGCACCAGGTCGAGGTCGTGGATCATCAGGTCGAGCACGACGCCGATGTCCGTCGAGCGGAACGAGAACGGCGCCAACCGGTGGGACTCGATGTAGCGCGCCGCCTTGCCGATGGTCTCGATCCCCCGCAACGCCGGGTTGAAGCGCTCGACGTGGCCGACCGCCAGCACGCGGTCGTGGGCCGCAGCCGCGTCGACCAGCGCCTGACCGTCGGCGACCGAGCGCGCGATCGGCTTCTCGACCAGCACGTCGACCCCCCGCTCCAGGAAGAAGCACCCCACCTCGCGGTGGAGCTTCGTGGGCACGACGACGCTGACCGCGTCGACCTCGCCCGCGAGCTCACGATAGTCGGCGAAGGTCTGCAGTCCGTAGGTCTCGGCGGCGAACGCGCGCGCCTCCTCGCTCGGATCGGCGACCGCGACCAGGTCGCAGTCGAGGTCGTTCAGCAGCCGCATGTGGTGCTTGCCGAGGTGACCGACGCCGACGACGGCGACGCGGGGGCGAGGACGGCTCGGCGCAGTGGACACGGAGCAGGGTGTAACGGCTCCGGCGCCGAGAGGCCAGCGCGCGGGGCGCGGCTACGCGTCCACCAGCGTGAACTTCAGCTCGGCTTCGGCGACCAGCCGGCCGGCGACCTTGCAGCGCGCGCGCACGTGACCGACCTGTGGCCGCGCGCGGATGGTCTCCACCTCGATGCGCAGCTGATCGCCGGGCACGACGGCGCCGCGGAGCTTGACCTTGTCGATGCTCCAGAGCACCGCCAGCTTGCCGGTGTTCTCCAGCTTGCGCAGCAGCAGCACACCCGAGAGCTGCGCCATGGCCTCGAGCTGGAGCACGCCCGGCATGATCGGCTGCTCGGGCCAGTGCCCCTGGAAGAAGGGCTCGTTGATCGTGACGTTCTTGATCGCGACGGCCTTCTGGAAGCCGTCCAGCTCGATGACCCGGTCGATCAGCAGGAACGGGTAGCGGTGCGGCAGCAGCTTGAGGATGTCGCGGATGTCGAGGCCCGTGTCCGTCGGCGCCTCGCCCTGCTCCTGCTCCCGCTCGCGCTCTTCCAAGATGCGCTGCACCAGCGCCATGTTCAGGCCGTGGCCCGAGCGCGTGGCGATGATGTGGGCGTCGAGGTCCACGCCGACGTTGGCGATGTCGCCGATCAGGTCGAGGATCTTGTGGCGCGCCAGCTCGTCCTCCCACCGCAGCGTGTTCTCCTGCGGCCCGTCCGGGCCGACGACGAGCGTGTTCTGGCTGTTGGCGCCCTTGCCGAGCCCCGCGGCCTGCAGGGCCTCGACCTCGTGCTGGAACACGAACGTCCGCGCCGGCGCGATGTCGCGCGCGAAGTTCTCCGGCGACATCTCGAAGGCCACGATCTGCTTCGCGCCGGGGACGTGGTCGCTCTTGCCGTTGTTGACGGCGTGCGCCGGGTAGTCGAGGTGGTACTCGATGGTCAACTTGCCGGTGCCCGGCAGCGCGACGATGCTCGCAGCGCCGTCACGGACGTAGATCGGCTGCTTCACCGAGTAGACCGGCCGGGGCGTGCGCGACTCGACCGCGCCTGACGAGCGGAGCCCCTCGAAGAACTGCACGGCGCTGCCGTCGAGTCCGGGCACCTCTTCGCCGTCGATCTCGACGACGGCGTTGTCGATGCCGAGCGCATAGAACGCGGCGAGCAGGTGCTCGCAGGTGTAGACCTCCGCGCGGCCGTCCTGGATGCAGGTGCGCCGCTGCCGCGCCTTCATGTTCGCGCCGTGCGCCCGCACGACCGGCTGGTTGTCGAGGTCGGTGCGCACGAACGATACCCCGGTGCCGGCCTCAGCGGGTCGGACCGTGATGTGGATCTCCTTGCCCGAGTGCAGCCCGACGCCGGTGTACTCGACCGCGTCCTTGACGGTCCGCTGCATCCGGCTCGGCGCCTCTGCCACGTCTTCGTTGTTCGCGACCACGGGCTGCTACTCCTTGCCGTCCTGCGCGCGCTTCGGCGCGCGCTCCGGCGAGTTCCGGTCGGGGACGGGGATCATCAACTCCTTGATGACGTCGCCGGTCAGGTCGATCTCCTGGCTCGCGAACCAGACCTGTCGACGGTCGTAGGCCTTGACGCGCGCCTGCACCTCGTTGGTCGCGAGGTCGGCGATCGGCTCGGCCGACGGCACGATGGTCTGCTTGGTCAGCACCAGCCCGACGTTCTTGCGACGGGCGACGACGCCGATGACGTACTCGAGGTCCTCGTAGACGGACAGGGTGTTGCGCAGGTCCTTCAGCTGCATGCGCTCCCGGTAGGCTTTCCGTCGATAGTCCTGCGTCTGCAGGAGCATCTTGTACTCGAACTCCTTGTCGGCGCGCTCCTGGGACCCTTCGGCGAGCACCTGGATGGTCCCGCGCAGCTCGTCGACGCGCGCCGACATCTCCTGCAGCTGGGCCTCGTACTGGTTGATGCTGGTCTCCAACTCCCCGCGCAGCTTGATGTAGCGCGGGTACTGCTCCACCGCCTGGATCACGTCGACGACCCCCACCACCATGCCGCGGCCGCTGGCTGCGCCCGTTGCCTGGGAGGTCGCGGTCGAAGACAGCGCCACGACGACGCTGACCGAGAACAAGGAGCGGAAGACGGATGCGATCGACATGAGGAGGGGCGGCTGCTGCGCCGCGCGTGCAGACGGTAGCAGCCGGACCCGACCAGGGCCAACGAACGCGCGCAGATCCGTCAAGCCCGGATGGCCTGCCGCAGATCCGCGAGCAGCTCTTCGACGGGCTCGAGGCCGACCGCCACCCGCATCAGGCCGTCGGAGATCCCGGCCGCGGCGCGCTCGGCGGGGCTCAGCGGCGCGTGGGTCGTGTAGGCCGGAACGGTCGCGAGCGTCTCGACCCCGCCGAGGCTGGCGCCGCGGGCGATCACCTGCAGCCGGTCCAGCGCGGCGAGCACCGCCGGCAGCCCCCCCGGCATCTCGAACGAGAGCACCGCGCCCCCGCCGTTCATCTGGCGGGCGACGACCTCGCGGTCGGGGTGGTCGTCCAGCCCCGGGTAGGTGACGGCCGTCAGCGTCCCCGACCGGACCAGCTCCTGCAGCCCCTGCGCCAGCGCCAGGGCGTTGTCCTGCTGCGCCTGCACGCGCAGCCCGAGGGTCGGCCACGATCGCTGCAGCAGCCAGGCGGCGTCCGGGGCGAGCAGGCCGCCGGTGCGACGCCGCCACGCCTCGATCGGTCCGAGGTGCTCGTGACGGCCGGCGACGACGCCCGCGAGCACGTCGGAGTGCCCGCCGAAGAACTTCGTCGCCGAGTGCACCACGAGGTCGACGCCGAGCTCGAGCACGCGGTGGATCGGCGGCGGCGAGAAGGTCCCGTCGAAGACCGCGCAGGCGCCCGCGTCGCGCGCCGCCGCGGCCAAAGCCGAGATGTCCGCGACCCGGAGCGTGGGGTTGATCGGCGACTCGAACACCACCATCTTCGCCGGGCGGGCGAGCTGCTCGCGTAGCGACGACAGATCGAGCGACGAGAACCGGTCGACCTCGACGCCGAACCTCAGCAGGTCCTGGGTCGCGAAGGCCGCCGTGCCGCCGTAGATCTCCTGCGCGACGAGGACGCGATCGCCCTGCGACAGGTGCGCCGCGAGCGCCGCGCTCATCGCCCCCATCCCCGAGGCGAACGAGACCGCGCCCTCCGCGCCCTCGAGCTCGGCGACGAGCGCTTCGAAGCTGCGCCCGTTCCGGTGGCCCAATCGCTGGTAGAAGTCGCCGGACCGCTCGGCGGCGCCCAGCGCGCGCAGCGCCTCGGCGTCGGCTTGCGCCGCGGTGCTGCTGCGGTCGAGGAGCGGCGCGAGCGGCCCGAGCGGGGCGTGCTTCGGCTGCGGGGTCCCGTAGAGCGGTTCGGACATGCGGGGATCGTGTTTGAACCGGGGCCGCCGCGCAACGAAGCTGGCCCCATGCCCGACGAAGTGGCGTGGACCGAAGGCGTGCGCAGCGAGCTGCTCCGCGCCGTCGCAGCCTGCCGCCCGCGCGAGCTGGTCGCCGTGCTCGGCGGCCGCTGCGCGGGCCGCGCCGCGTCGGTCACCGCCTTCGTCGAGGTCCCGAACGTCGCGCCCGCAGACGACAGCTTCGCGGTCGAGCCGGCGGCCTTCGCCGCGGCCGAGCGGTCGCTGCGGCGCGCGGGCTGCGCGTTCGTCGGCTTCGTGCACAGCCACCCGAACGGCAGCGCGGCCCCGTCCGAGCGCGACCGCGCCGAGCTGTGGCCTTGCTGCCTGCAGCTGATCGCCGCCGGCGGCGACCTGCGCGCCTACTGGCTCGACGAAGCGCGCGTGCTCCACCCGCTGCCGGGACGCGTCGCGGAGGCCGTGTGATCGTCTCCGTCGGCGTCGACGCGGTCGAGATCCAGCGGATCCGAGCGCTGCTCGCGCGCAGCCGCGGTCGGTTCGAGCGGCGCGTGTTCACAGCCGACGAGGCGGCCTACTGCCGAGGCAAGGAGCGGGCTGCCGAGTCGTTCGCGGCGCGCTTCGCGGCCAAGGAGGCCGTCATGAAGTGCCTCGGCACCGGCTGGGCGCGAGGTACGGGCTTCCGGCAGATCGAGGTCCGCCGCGGCGCGGGCGGAGCGCCCACGCTCGCGCTCGACGGCGCCGCCGCCGAGGTCGCCGCGGCGCGCGGCATCCGCCGGTGGCACCTCAGCTTGACGCACACCGAGACCACCGCGACCGCGTTCGTCGTGGCGGAGCGCTGAGCGCCGCGCTGTCCCGGTAAGGGATCCCCCGCAGGGAGACCTCCAGCGCGCGGGGCGGCTCACCGAAGCGGTAGAGGTCGTGACCGTCCTGCCGCGGATCTCCCGGATGCTCCTGTTCGCCGCCTGCACAGCGGCGATGACCGGGTGCGCTACGCGCGGTCCGACGCAGCCGACGCGCCCGGCGGCGCTCGTTCGCGGCGGCCTGGAGCCCAGGGAGCACCGCGTCGAGCACGCCCCGGCGGCGCTCGCCACCCGGGCCGCTGCGCGGCGGTGGCGCGG
>JBMHDP010000020.1:0-6419 GCA_049889335.1 Planctomycetota bacterium | reverse complement strand
GCCCGCGCGGTCGCGCCCTGGCCGCTGGAGGTGCCGCATGGGGCGGAGGCGGGCGCGCGCGTCGTGGCGCCGGCGATCGTGCCGGTCTGTGTGCGCGTCGTCAGCGCCGCCGGCGGGCCGGCAGCGGGCGCCGAGGTGGGCATCTTCTCGCTGGAGCGCGGCCTCTCCGAGCCGTTCACGGTCCCCGCTGCGACGGACTCTGCCGGTCGCCTCGTGCTGCCCGCGTCGCCGGGCCGCTACGTCGTGGTCGCGCTCGGTCGGCGCGAGTGGGCGCGCCACGCGTTCGAGGTGACGCCTGCGATGGAGCCGATCGAGCTGCGGCTCGAGCCGATCGCGCAGATGCGGCTGCGCGCCGTCGACGGCGAAGGGCGCCCGCTGGAAGGGGTCGGCGTCGGGTCGAGCGGATCCAGCAGCCGGTCGGTCGGTGACCCGCTGCAGGCCGTGCTGCTGGAGATCTCGCAGAGCTTCGACAGCCGCTACTTCTCGGGCTTCAAGTCCGACCGGGACGGGCAGCTGGTCTTGTCGTTCTTTCCGTGCGAGAGTCGGACGGTCTCCTTCCAGCTACGCTCCTACACCCTCGGCGGCCCGACGCTCGAGTCCGGCCGGCTCTCGCTGACGGAGACCGAGGAGATCGAAGAGGTCGTGCTGCACGAGAAGAAGAGGTAGGAGCGCGCTGCTCAGGTCGCCAGCTTGGCCAAGTCAGCGACGCGGTTCATCAGCGCGTGTAGCTCGGACAAGAGCGCGTGGCGGTTCCTGCGCAGCGCCTCGTCGTCGGCGTTGACCATCACGGCCTCGAAGAACGCGTCGACCGGGCCCTTGAGCGCGGCGCAGTCGGCCAGCGCCGCGGTGTAGTCGCCGGCGTCGAGCTTGGGGCCGGCGGCCGCGACGACCTCCTGGAGCGCTGCGTGCAGCGCCTTCTCTTGGTCGTCCTGCAGCAGGCCTGCGTCGGCGGCGCCGAACGGGCCCTCCTCGCTCTTCTTGAGGATGTTGCCGATGCGCTTGTTGGCCGCGGCGAGCGCGTCGGCCTCCGGCAGCTCGGAGAACGCGCGCACCGCGCTGAGCCGCGCGTGCACGTCGGCGAGCCGCTGCGGGCGCAGGCTGACCACCGCGTCGATCTCCTGGGCGGTGTAGCCCTGGTCCCGCAGCGACGTCGCCAGCCGGTCGAAGAAGAAATCCTGCAGCTTCGTGGCAGGGTCCTCGATCTTGTCGCCGAAGGCCGGCGCGCAGAGCGCGACCAGCTGGTCGAGCTGCAGCGGGAGCTCACGCTCGACCAGCATGCGGATCGTGCCGAGCGCGTGGCGGCGCAGCGCGAACGGGTCCTTGTCGCCGGTGGGGACCTGGCCGATACCGAACATGCCGACCAGCGTCTCCAGCTTGTCGGCGAGCGCGACCGCCACGCCGACCGGGTCGCGCGGCAGCTCGTCGCCGGCGAAGCGCGGCTTGTAGTGGTCCTCTACGGCGTGCGCGATCGCCTCGGGCTCGCCGTCGTGGCGGGCGTAGTAGCCGCCCATGACGCCCTGCAGCTCGGGGAACTCGCCGACCATCTCGGTCAGCAGGTCGGCCTTGGCGAGCTGGGCTGCGCGGTCGGCCAGTCCGGCCAGCTCGTCGCCGCCGAGCAGCGCGCCGATTGCCTTGGCGATATCGCGCACGCGGCCGATGCGCTCGCCCTGGCTGCCGAGCTTGTTGTGGTAGACGACCTTGTCGAGGCCGGGCAGCCGCTCCTCGAGCGACTTCTTGTGGTCGGTCTCGTAGAAGAACTTGGCGTCGGCGAGGCGCGGCCGCACGACGCGCTCGTTGCCGCCGATCACCTCGCTCGGGTCGTCGGGCGTGATGTTGCTGACGATCAGGAAGCGGTTGCTCAGCTTCCCGTCTGCTCCGAGCAGCGGGAAGTATTTCTGGTTGAGCTTCATCGTCAGGATGAGGCACTCCTGCGGGACCGCGAGGAACTCCTCCTCGAAGCGGCACAGCAGCACGTTGGGCCGCTCGACCAGCGCGGTGACCTCGTCGAGCAGGTCGTCGTCGTCGATGACCCGCAGCCCCTCGGCGTCGGCCTTATCCTGCAGCTGCCGCACGATCTCGGCGCGGCGCTCCTCGAACGACGCGATCACCGCGCCCTGGTCCCGGAGCTGGTCGGCGTAGCCGTCGGCGTCGGCGACGGTCAGCACGTCCTGCTGCGCCTCGAAGCGGTGGCCCTGGGTCTGCTTGCCGGCCGTCACGCCCAGCGCCTCGACGGCGACGACGTCTTGGCCGTGCAGCGCGACCACGCGGTGGGCCGGGCGCACGAACTTCACGTTGCTCCAGCCGTCCGCCTGCTGGTAGGTCATCACCTTGGGGATCGGCAGCTTGTCGATGGTCGCGTCCAGCGCCTGCTGCAGTCCCTGCTGCAGCGCGGCGCCGGGCTCGACGCGGTCGAGCCAGAGCGCGTCGTTCTTGCCGTCGGACTTCTGCGTGAGCGTTGGGACCACGGCGTCGACCTGGTCCTCGGGCACGCCGAGGCCGACCAGCTTCTTCTTGAGCGGCACGGTCGCGTTGCCGTCGGCGTCGAGGCCGACCTTGACCGGCACCAGCTTGACCTCGACCTGCTTGTCGTCGGCGCGCGCCGCCACGCCTTCGACGTGCACCGCGAGCCGCCGCGGCGAGGCGTAGGTCGTGCAGGCGCCGTCGGCCGGCGCGAGGCCCTGCTCGCGCAGGCTGTCGACCAACACCGACCCGAACGCCGCGCCCAGCTTCTTCAGGGACTTCGGCGGCAGCTCTTCGACGAACAGTTCGACCAGCAGGCTCTTGGTGCTCATTGGCGGCCCGCGATCCTAGGGGCTCGCGCACGCAGGGCCAGCGCCAGCCGCCGCTAGTCGAAGAAGCGGTAGCGGGCGATCGCCCAGAGCGCGGCGACCGCGTCGCGCCAGCCGATCTTCTTGCCGTCCGCGAAGGCGCGGCCGCGGTAGCGGATCGGGGTCTCCCAGACGCGCGCGTCGCTGCGGGCGATCTTGGCTGTCAGCTCCGGCTCGACGGTGAAGCGTCGGCTGCGGATCCGGATCGGCGCCAGCACCTCCTTGCGGAAGCACTTGTAGCAGGTCTCCATGTCGGTCAGGTTGAGCCCGGTCGCGAGGTTGCTGGCGAAGGTCAGCGCGCGGTTGCCGAGGTAGTGCCCGAACGCGTCGCGCTCGCGCTCGGGGTCGCTCTCGTCGACCAGGTAGCGCGAGCCGTAGACGACGTCCGCGTGCCCGTCGACGATCGGCTGCAGGAGCGCCCGGTAGTCGCGGGGGTCATACTCCAGGTCGGCGTCCTGCACGACCACCACGTCCCCGCGCGCCGCCTGGAAGCCGGTGCTCAGCGCCGCGCCCTTGCCGCGGTTGCCTTCGTGCAGGAGCGCGCGCACGCCGTCCCGCGCGGCCAGTTCGCGCAGGATCGCCCGGCTCGCGTCCGTGCTGCCGTCGTCGATCAGCACCAGCTCCTTGGGCGTCGGCTCGGCGAGCACGGCGTCGACGATCTGCGCGAGGGTGCGCTCCTCGTTGTAGACCGGCATCACGACCGTGAGCAGGAAGTCGTCCGGGAGCGGTTGCGGCACGGAGCGCCTTGATACGCGGTGCTGCGGATCGCTTCCAGGTCGACCTATACTGCCGCCATGCCGTTCCTGCAGTCGAAGCGGGCCCCGCTGGTCCTGCTCGCCGCCCTGTTGCTGGTCGCCTACGCGCGCGTCGCGACGTGCGACTTCATCTGGGACGACGACGACTACGTCACCAACAACCCGGTGCTGCGCTCGTTCGGCGGCCTGTGGGACATCTGGTTCGTGCCGACCTCGCTGCCCCAGTATTACCCGCTGGTGCACACGTCGTTCTGGCTCGAGTACCGGGTCTGGGAGCTGCACCCGCTCGGCTACCACGTGGTCAACGTGCTCCTGCACGGCGCGTCGGCGCTCGCGCTGCTCCGGCTGGGCCGGCGGCTGGCGGTGCCCGGGATCCTGTTCGGCGCGCTCTGGTTCGCCGTCCACCCCGTGCAGGTCGAGTCCGTCGCCTGGGTGACCGAGCGCAAGAACGTGCTCTCGCTGCTGTGCTACCTGCTGGCTGCCGAGCGGTGGCTGCGCTGGCACGACGGCGACGGCCCCGCCGCGCGCAACTACGTGATCGGCTCGCTCTGGTTCCTCGGCGCGCTCTGGAGCAAGACCGTCACGGCGTCGCTCCCCGCGGCGCTGCTGGTGGTGATCTGGTGGCGCGACGGCGCGCTGACCAAGCGCGCGTTCTCTGCGGCGCTGCCCTGGCTCGTCGTCGGCGCGGGGCTCGGCTACTTCACCGTGCACCTCGAGGCGACCCACGTCGGTGCGTCGGGCGAGCCGTGGCAGATCTCGGGGCTCGAGCGGCTGCTGGTCGCCGGGCGCGCCTGCTGGTTCTACGTCGCGAGCCTCGTCTGGCCGTTCGACACCTGCTTCAACTACGCCCGCTGGGCGGTGGACGCGGGCGCTTGGTGGCAGTGGCTCTACCCGGCCGGCGCCGCGCTCGCCGTGCTCGCCGCGTGGGCGCTGCGGGGGCGGATCGGTCGCGGGCCCGCCGCGGCCCTGATGATCTTCGGCGGCACGCTGTTCCCGGCGATCGGATTCTTCGACGTCTACCCGTTCCGCTACTCGTTCGTCGCCGACCACTTCCAGTACCACGCCTGCGTCGCGGTGATCGTCGCCCTCGCCGCGTTCGCGGCGCGGCGGACCGCGGGCCTGGGCGAACGCTCCCAGGCGGGCGCCGCGGCGGCCTGGCTGGCGCTGATGGCCGCGGTCTGCGCGGTCGAGGTCGGGCAGTACCGTGACTTCGAGACCCTGTGGCGGGTCACGCTGGAGAAGAACCCCCGCTCGGCCATCGCGCACACCAACCTGGGCGCGATCGAGACGGACGACTACAACCGCGCCCGCGCCGAGGGGCGCGCGGCCGACGCCGCCCGGCACCTCGACGCGGCGCGCGGGCACCTCGAGGCCGTGCTCGAGATCGACGCGACCAGCCACGAGGCGAGGACCAACCTCGGCGTGCTCGCCTACGGCCAGGGTCAGCTCGACGAGGCCCGCCGCCTGTTCGAGGAGGCGCTCGCCCGCAAGCGCGCCGACCCCGGGACCTTGAGTAACGTGGCGTTCCTGGAGCTCGAGGCGGGCCGCGCGCCCGCAGCGCTGGAGCTGGTGGAGGAGGCGCTCGGCTTCGACGCCGAGCACTTCAACGCGCGGTGGGTGCGGGGCGCGGTGTTGAGCAAGCTCCGCCGGTTCGGCGACGCGCGCGCCGACCTCGAGTGGGTGCTGGTGCGCGAGCCCCGCAAGGTCGAGGTGCGGCGGCTCTACGTGTCCTGCCTGTTCGAGCTGGGCGAGCACCAGCGCTGCGCGGAGCAGGCGATCTCGCTGCTGAAGGACAGTCCCCGGGAGCCGGCCGTGACCCGGACTATGGCCCGGGCGCTCGCGCGTGTGGTCCGGCAGCGACCGCTCGACCGCGCGCGGGCGTTCGTGCTCGCGGCGCTGAGGCAGGGCGACATCGCTCCGGGGCCCGTGGTCCCGGCGGTCGCAGCGGAGCTGCGTAAGCTGGGCGACGCCGAGCGCGCCCGGCTCGTGGAAGCCAAGTAGGCGTTCCTTGCTGCTAGACTCGCGAGCGATGCGACGGTCCGTCTCCCAGTGGCTCCCGCTGCCCGCGCTGCTCCTGACCGGCGCCGCGCTGCTCGGTCAGGGCGCGGCCGCGCCCGCAGTGGACTTCGACCGGGAGGTGCGCCCGATCCTCTCCAACCACTGCTTCGCCTGCCACGGTCCGGACGAGCAGCACCGCGAGGCCGAGCTGCGCCTGGACCTGCGCGTCGAGGCGATGCGCGTCGTCACCCCGGGCGACGTCGCGGGCAGCGAGCTGGTGCGTCGCATCCGCCACCAGGACCCGGACGAGCAGATGCCCCCGCCGCGCCACGGCAAGCCGCTCACGGCCGCGCAGGTGTCGGTCCTCGAGCGCTGGGTCGCAGGCGGCGCCGGGTGGTCCGAGCACTGGTCGTTCGTGCCGCCGCAGGACGTCGATCCGCCGCGCGTCGCGCAGGCCGCGTGGCCGCGCCGGGACCTGGACCGCTTCACGCTGGCCCGCATGGAGCGCGAGGGGCTGCGGCCGGCGCCGGCAGCCGACGCGCGCACGCTGCTACGGCGCGTCGCGCTCGACCTGACCGGTCTCCCGCCTACGGCCGCGGAGGTGCGGGCGTTCCTCGCCGATGAGGCGCCCGGCGCCTACGCGCGCCTCGTGGACCGCCTGCTCGCCACCGACGCCCACGCCGAGCACATGGCGCGTTTCTGGCTCGACGCGGCGCGCTACGGCGACACCCACGGCCTGCACCTCGACAACTACCGCGAGATGTGGCCCTACCGCGACTGGGTCGTGCGCGCCTTCCGCGACAACCTGCCCTACGACCGCTTCGTCGTGGAGCAGCTC
>JBMHDP010000019.1:0-12339 GCA_049889335.1 Planctomycetota bacterium | reverse complement strand
GGCTTGCATTGGGCCAAGGAGCAGCTATCTTCTGCGGCCCTCGCTGGACGCCCAGGTGGCGGAATTGGCAGACGCGCTAGCTTGAGGTGCTAGTTCTCCTAACGGGGATTGGAGGTTCAAGTCCTCTCCTGGGCACCACTTTCTCCCTCCGCACGCGGAGGCCGGAGAGCCCGTCCGCGAGGCCCTCAGAGCCGGTTTTCCCGGCCGCCGCGGGACGGCAGCGCGAGGCGCCCGGTCTACGACGCCGCCTCGCCTCGACCCGAGCGCGAGCCTCGCAGTAGCGGAGCCTCGACGCTGTGGGGGCTCGACGTGCGGTCCGCGTCAGGGCGGCTTCAGCGGCTGGCGTCGGCCGCGGCCGCCTGCATGCGTTCCCAGAGCGCGCGGACGTGCTCGCGCTCGGTCGCGAGGGCGCCGATCGAGACCCGGACCATCCATCGTCCGTCGAGCTGGGCAGGCGTCATCCACGCCCGGCGCGTCGCGTGGAGGCGGTCGAGCCAGCGGTGGGTGTGTTCGTCCAGCGCCGCGCCGGTCACGCCGGCCGGCTCGTGTCGCAGGCAGAGGGTCTGCAGCGCGACGGGCGCGAGCAGGCGCCAGTCGGCGGCGGCCTCGACCTGGCCGGCGAGCCACTGCGCGTTGTCCAGGTCTCGACGCAGCCGGCGTTGCAGCCGGTCGGTGCCGTGCGTCCGGATCAGGCTCCAGAGCTTGAGCGCGCGGAACCTGCGGCCCAGCGCGACCCCCCAATCCCGGTAGGTCTTGACCTGTTGGTCGAACGAGGTCCGGAGGTAGCTCGGGTCGGTCCGCATCACGCGGACGAGGTGCTCGTCGTCGCGGACGAAGAACACCGAGCAGTCGAACGAGACGCCGAGCCACTTGTGCGGATTGACCACGATCGAGTCGGCGCGGTCGACGCCGCGCCACAGCGCGCGGCACTCGGGTAGCAGCATGGCGCTGCCCGCCATCGCGGCGTCGACGTGCAGCCACGCGCCGTGCTCCGCCGCGAGCGCTGCGAGCGCGTCGATCGGGTCGAAGGCGGTGGTGGTGGTGGTCCCGGACGTCGCGACGATCGCGCAGGGCCGCAGCCCTGCGGCGACGTCCTGCGCCATCTGGGCGGCCATCGCGTCCGGACGCACGGCGCGGCGCTCGTCGACCTCGACGGCGCGGACGTGTTCGGCGCCGAAGCCCGCGAGCATCGCGGCTTTCTGCACCGAGCTGTGCGCGTCGCGGCTCGTGTAGACGACCAGCGGCGCGGCGCCGTGCTGCATCCCGTCGCGCGCGGCGCCGTGGCCGGTGGTGCGCTCCCGCGCCGCGACGAGCGCGATCAGCGAGCAGGTCGACGCCGTGTCCTGGATCACACCCTGCCACGAGGGCGCGAGGCCGCTCATCTGACGCAGCCAGTCGCAGACGCGGTCCTCCAGCTCGGTCAGCGCCGGCGCGGACTGCCACGTCAGGCCGAGCACGCCGAGCCCCGTGCTCAGCAGGTCGCCGAGGACCGCGGACAGGTCGCCGTTGGACGGGAAGTAGGCGAAGAACTCCGGGTGCTGCCAGTGCACGAGGTGCTCGCTCGCCATGGCGTCGACGTCTCGGAGTACGGCCTCGAAGCCCTCAGGTTCGCGCGGCGGGGAGGTCGGCAGCCGGGCCAGCAGCGCGCCCGGCTCGGCGTCGCAGGAGACCGGGCGGGCCGCGACGTCTGCGCGGTAGTCGGCGATCCAGTCGATCACCTGATGTCCGATGCGCCGGAACTCCTCCGGCGTCATCGAGAGCGTGTTTTTTTTGTCGTTGGCTTCCATGGCGACGCGTGACACGGCGGAGAGCAGGGCCCGCGGTGCAGGCTCGGTGGGATGGGAGGGTCGGCTGCGGACCTCCTTACCCCGACCCCTACAGCTTGCCTGCTCCGGCGTCGCTGCGCCCGTGTTCGCGCGTCATTCGAGCGCGCGCTCCCCGTGACGCATTGGCCGACGCATGTATGGTCGGGTCACCACACACACATGAGCGAACCGCAGCAGCACCCTTCTAGCCCCACCTCTGATCAGATCGCCGCGATGATCAGCATGCTGGGCGACGACCATGTTCCGCTCTGGCGATCTGCGCGTCGGCGGTTGCTCTCCTGGGGGGAGGCGGCGGTCGATCACCTCTGCGTCGGCGCCGAGGCCGCCCACGTGCCCACGCGGATGCGCTGTCGCTCGCTGCTGCGGTCCGTCGAGCTGCAGCGCGTGCTGAAGCAGCTGGACGCGCTCCGCCCGGACCTCGAGACGGGCTCTTCGACCACGGGCCTGCTGAGCGGCGCGGTGCTGGTCGCGCGCCTGGTGAGGACCTTCGTCCCGGCAGCTGCCACGCAGGCAGAGACGCTCAAGCCGGCGGCGGAGCGCCTCCGCGCCGCCGCAGCCGGCCGCAGCCTGCCCGTGCAGGCGCGCCTGCTGGCCTCCTGCATGAGCGACGAGCTCGGGTTCGCGGGCTGCGGCATGGAGCAGCTGGACCGCCTGCAGCGCGAGGCCCAGCGGGGCGGGGCGAACGGCGGCGTCTTGGGCCGCCGGTTGGCCGACCGGCTCCTCCTCGACCGCGTGCTGCAGCTCAAAGAGGGCGCGCCCATTTCGCTCTCCCTGCTCTACCTCCTCGTCGCGCGCTGGGCCGGGATGTCCGCGTCCGGCGTGGCGATGCCGAACCACTTCCTGGTCCGCGTGCACGGACCGCGCCCGCTGCTCCTCGATCCGTTCCATTCGGGCCGGGTCGTGACCAAGTCCGACTGCATGCGCCACCTCCGCCAGGCCGGCTACCAGCGCCCGAGCGACCACCTCGGCGACCTCAGCGACCGCGCGCTGCTGCAGCGCTACGTCGACGGCGTCCGGGCCGTCTGTCGCGGCGCCGGCGCCGAGTCGAGCGCGGCGCTCGACGCTGCGTTCGAGCAGCTGTCGCTGTGAGCTGCGGTCGTCGCTAGCCGCGGAAGCGCGGCGAGTAGGGCAGCAGGTCGGTGAGCACGTCGTAGGCCGGCAGGAACACGTAGGGCAGCAGGTTCCAGGCGACCACCATGCTGACCACGCTCGCCAGCGGGAGCCGCGCGTAGGTGTCGTAGAGGCGCTGCATCGGGCGGCTCAGGCCCCCGACGACGCCTGCGCCGTCGAACGGCGGCAGCGGCAGCAGGTTGAACAGCGCGAGCACGAGGTTGAGCTGGAACGCCAGGTGCGCGACGTCGAAGGTCGTGCCCTGCCAGCTCTGCGACGGATCCGGCCGCGCGATCCACGCCATCGCGACCAGCCCGAGTCCGGCGAGCGCGAAGTTGGCCATCGGGCCGGCGAGCGAGGTGAGCGCCGCGCGGCGGGGGTGCCGCGCCGCCCAGAGCGCGTCGATCGGCGCGCTGGCGCCGCCGAAGCAGTAGCGGCCGCCGCTCAGATACAGCACGACCAACGGCACCAGCAGCATGCCGATCGGTTCGCGCCGGGCGTGGGGCAGCGGGTTGAGCGTGACGAGCCCTTGTCGGTAGGCCGTGAGGTCGCCGCCGAGCTTGGCGGCCCAGGCGTGGGCTGCTTCGTGGGCGGTGAGGCTGAAGAGCAGCAGGACGAACAGGGTCGCGACGTGCCCCCAGTCCATCAGCCCTCGTCCTCATCGGCCGCGGACATCGAGTCCTGCAGGTCCTCGGTCACCTGCTTCACCTTCGTCTCGGTGGCCGCGAGTCGCTTGCGGCACTGCGCCAGCAGCGTCGCGGCGCGCTCGACCTTGTCGCTGAGCGCGTCGAGGTCGATCTCTCCGGACTCGATCTCGTCCAGGATGGTCTCCAGCTCGTCGCTCAGCTCCGCGTAGGTGGGCTCTTCGGCTTTCTTCTTGGCGCTCATGAGGGGTCGATCTCGACTGCGTCGACGGAGGCGGACGCGGAGCCGTCGCGGAACTGTATCCGGAGGCGCGCGTCCGCGGCCAGCCGCGCCGCCGACGGCGTGATCCGTCCGTCGGGGCCGCGCACGATCGCGAAGCCGCGCTGCAGGACCCGCTGGGGGTCCAGCCGGCGCCGCCGGGTCTCGGCCTCCTGGAGCGAGGTCGCCGCGCGCTCGCAGCGCCGGCGGCTCGCGTGGACCAGCCGGGTCGTGCGGTCGCGCAGCTCGCTGCGTTCTCGCGAGAGCCGCAGCGCGGTGGCCGCGCCGAGCCCGCGCGCGGCCTCCTGCAGTCGGCGCCCTGCGTCCACGACGCGCCCGCGGCAGGCCGAGGTGATCGCCTGCACCAGCCCGCGGAGCCGCGCCTGCTCGTCGGCGAGGCGCCGCTCGACCCGGTCGGCGAGGCGCGCGCTGCGCTCGAGCACGTCCTCGCGGGCCGCCTCGACGCCCCGCACCAGGTGCTCGGCGACCGCGGTCGGCGTCTTCTCCGACTGGGCGATCAGGTCGAGCACGGACTGGTCCCGCTGGTGACCGATGCCCACGAGGACTTTGACCGGGTGCTGGGCGACGGCCAGCGCGACCTCGCGGTCGTCGAACCATGCCAGGTCGGTTCGCGAGCCGCCGCCGCGGAGCACGCAGAGCACGTCGACGCGGTCGGCGTGCGTGGCGAACCAGCGCAGCCCGGCGAGCATGGTCGGCTTGAGGTCGGCGCCCTGCACCTTGACCGGGAACAGCGTCACGTCGAAGCCGCAGCTGGACTCTTCTAGGTGGCGCCGGAAGTCGTTCCAGCCGTCGGCATCGGGGCTCGTGAGCACGCCGATCCGGGTCGCCGGCACCGGCGCGCCGAGCGTGCGGTTGCGCTCGGCGAGGCCGCGCTCGGCCAGCTCGCGCAGGATCTGCTCCTTGGTGAGCGCGAGCTTGCCGAGCGTGAAGCTCGGGTCGATGTCGTGCACGATCAGCTGGAACCGACCCGAAGCAGGGTAGAAGTCGGCGCGGACGAGCGCGCGGATCTCCAGGCCGTCGCGCAAGGTCAGCGGGGGATCGCCTGCAGCGAGCGCGGGCAGCAGCTGCTGCGCGGTGCGCTCGAACATCGCGACCTGGACGACCGCCTTGGCTCGCTGCGCGCGCGGCATCTTCTCGACGAGCTGGAAGAACCGGTGCGGCCGCCCGGCGGACTTGTCGAAGTCGGCGACCTCGCCGACGACCCAGAACGACGCTGCGAACGCCTCGCCGATGCAGCGCTTCACCCGCTCGTTGAGCGCGGACACCGTCATCGCGGCGTCCGCCTCGGCCGCGCGCGTCGTCTCAGCGTCGGCGCCGCTGTCGCCCTCGCGGCCGGCTCCGAGCAGGAGGCCCTGCTGGGGGCGGGGTGCCGGCGTCGTCGTGGCCGGCTCCGCGCGCGGCGCCAGGGTCCCGGCGAGCAGGGCGCTGACCTCGGGCGCGAACTCGAACAGGTGCCGCGCGCAGGCGTCGTAGACGGCCTGCGCGTGCTCTACGGGCACCCGCCAGACCTTCTGGCGCGGCTCCCACCGGCGGGCGGGCAGCTCCTTGACCATCGCGACGAGGTCCTCGCGATAGGGGAAGCGGATCTGCAGGTGCGCGCCGCCTGGATCGAGGTCGACGGTGCCGGTCATCGTCGCTGGGTCATCCTCCCTGCCCGTCCGCGGTGAGCACGGAGACCGCGCCGCGCGCCGCCTCGGCGACCTCGGCGACCGTCAGCGGCCGGCGCGCGGCGGCGCTGAGGTCGGTCATGACGTCGGGAGAGAGCCCGCAGGGGCGCACCGCGTGCCACGGGGAGCCCTCGACGGCGACGTTCACGCCGATGCCGTGCAGGTTCGTCCAGCGCTTCACGGCGACGCCGATCGAAGCGAACTTGCGCCCGTCGACGAAGACGCCGGTGCCGTCGACCGACGGCTCGGCGTCCAGGTCGAACGCGCGGGCGATCGCGACCCCGAACTCCTCGATCCGGCGCAGCCAGTCGCGCAGGTCGCGGCGCGGGAGCTTCAGGATCGGGTAGACGGTCAGCTGGCCGGGGCCGTGCCACGTCACCTTGCCGCCGCGCTCGATCGGGACCACGCCGTCGCGCAGGTCCTCGGGCGGCGTGGCGCGTCCCGCGGTGTAGACCGAGCGGTGCTCGACCAGCCAGACCGCGCCGGGAGCCGCGTCGGCGGCGACCTGCGCGTGCCGGGCGCGCATCTCCTCCAGCACCGGCGCGTAGTCGCGCTGGCCGAGGTTCTCGACTTCGACGGACAAGCCGTCAGACTAGGCGATGTGAGCTCCGTTTTGGTCGCGTCGTGTCTGTTCGTCCTGCAGCAGCTGCAGGTCTCGCCGGCGCCGACCGAGGTCGGGCGCGAGGTCGTCGTCACCGCGCGCGACGCAGCCGGCGCAGCCGCGGTCGCGTCGGTCGAGGTCGTGCTGCCGGACGGCCAGCGGCGCGCGCTCGGCGCGACTGACGCCGGCGGCGTCCTGCGGTTCATCCCTCGAGCCCCTGGCCTGCACGCGTTCGCCGCGTCGCTCGACGGCGTACGCTGCGTCGCGCCGGTCTCGGTCGCGGCGGCGCGGTCGCGCTGGCTGCTCGGGCTCGCGTCGGTGCCGCTCGGCCTCGCGCTGCTCTACGCGCAGCTGCGCCGCCGGCGTCCGTGAGGCTGGGTCGGCCCGAGGTCTGGTCGGAGCTGGGCCTGGTTGCCCCCAGGCGAGGTGGACCCTGGACGGCCTGTCCGGCCGCGGCCCGGGCTAGGCCAGCGGGCTAGGCCAGCACGCGGTCGACGTGGCCCTTGACGGTGTTGAGGTCGACGTTGCCCATGAAGCGGTCCACCTCTTTGCCGTCGCGGAAGAAGATGCACGTCGGGACGCTCATGATGCCGAAGCTCGCGGCCGTCTCCTGCGCCTGGTCGATGTCGACCTTGTAGACCGAGATCTTCCCGGCGTAGTCGTCGGCGACCTTGTCGATGGTCGGAGCGAGCGCCTTGCAGGGCGCGCACCACGTCGCCGAGAAGTCGACGAGGATCGGGGTCGTGGCGGATTCCAGGGTGCTCTTGAAGTCGGCGTCGTTGAGTTCGGTGACCATGTCGGATGCAGAGTGGAGGGCGAAGCGTCGCCCGGAGGGCGCGAGACTGTCCGGCATCAGGGCTCCTATGGCAAGGCCGCGGTGCAGCCGGCGTGGCCGGGCTCCGTCGCGGCCCGCGGTCCGCGCCGGCGGCCGGGCCGCGGCGCCCTGGGGATCACTCGGCGTTGAGCACGCTGACGCGCTGGGCGAGCTTGCCCGCGATCTCCGCAAGCGCCTTCGCGCTGGCAGATTCGGGCGCCGAGCGGACGATCGGAGCGCCGCCGTCGCCGCCCTCTCGAACGGCGACCTCGATCGGGATCTGGCCCAGCAGCGGGACGCCGAACAGCTCCTCGACGCGCTTGCCGCCGCCCTCGCCGAACAGGTGGTAGCGCTCGTCGCTGCCGGGCGGCTGGAACCACGCCATGTTCTCGACGACGCCCAGGATCGGCACGTTGACGGTTTGGAACATGCGGATGGCCTTCTTCACGTCGAGCACCGAGACGTCCTGCGGCGTCGTGACGATGACCGCGCCCATCAGGTGCGCCTGCTGACTCAGGGAAAGCTGCGCGTCCCCGGTGCCGGGCGGCAGGTCCACCACGAGGTAGTCCAGGTCCTGCCAGGAGACTTCGAACAGGAACTGCCGGACCGCGGAGTGGAGCATCGGGCCGCGCCAGATGACGGCCTGATCCTCGGCGACCAGCAGGCCCATCGAGATCATCTGCAGACCGTGCGCCTCGAACGGCAGGATGCGCTTGACGGTCTGCCCGTCGACCGTCTCCTGCACGACCTGCGGTTCGACGCCGCGCACGCCGAGCATGAGCGGGACGTTGGGTCCGTAGACGTCGGCGTCCAGGATCCCGACGCGGGCGCCGCTATGCGCGAGCGCGCACGCGAGGTTGACGGCGACGGTCGACTTGCCGACGCCGCCCTTTCCGGACGAGACGGCGATGACGTTCTTGACGCCAGGGATGGTGCCCTTGTCGCCGAGCACGGGCCGGCTCGCGGTCACCTGGGCGGTCATCTCGATCTCGACCGCGTCGACGCCGGGCAGGGCCTTCACCGCGGACTCTGCCTGGGCCTTCATCAGGTCCTTGACCGGGCACGCGGGCGTCGTCAGCTCGATCTCGAACGACACGCTCCCGCCGCAGATCCGTAAGTTCTTGATGAAACCGAGGCTTACGATGTCCTTGTTGAGGTCGGGGTCCTGCACGGACCGGAGCGCGTCGAGGACCTGGGGTTCGGTGGGGTTGGCGTCTGCGGACATGTTGGGGCGTAAATAGCTACGGATTGGGGCCATATCAAGACCCGCGCGAGGGAGGGGATGCTGGGGAAGATGTCGCGTCGGGGCGCGTCGAAAGCCGATATCGGACCGGTAGCATCCGCCGCACCGAACTCGGGCCCGCGCCAGCATGACCTCTCGACCCTCCAAGCTCTCGTTCCTTCTCGCCGTCCTGGCCGTCCTCACGCCGGCGGTCTCTGCGCAGGAGGGTGGAGGAGACCTGCCGGAGAAGCTCCAGGCGAGCCGCCGGAAGCTGGCGCAGAAGCGCGAGCGGAGCGACGCGGAGGTCATCGAGTCTCGAGAGATGACGCCCGAGGAGCTCCGCAACGCCCGCAAGCTCCGGGGCTCACGCGGCCAGTGCCGGTTCGTGGCGACGGTGCGGCCTCCGAAGCTGCTGCCCGGGCAGAGCGGCACCCTGATGATCACGGCGATCCTCCAAGGGCAGTCGGTCCTGACGGCTCCTGCGCAAGTGGTCATGACGACGCGCCCGAACGGTGACACGGTCCAGTTCGGGGATCTCACGGCGCGACCCGCGCGCGTCGGCACGATCCACGCGGCCTTCCGGGGTCAGCCCGTCTACGAGAACACGGCGGTCTTCGAGGTCCCGATCACGCTCTCCCCGAGCGCCAGGCTCGGGGATCGCGCCGCGATGGCGCTGGAGCTGGAGTTCGACATCCACGACGGCAAGACGGGGCAGGTCACGGGCCGCTACATCGAGCAGGTCAAAGCCCAGGTCGAGATCGCGCCCCACGTGGACCCGCAGGTCGAAGCACGCCGAGCGGTCGACGAGCCGGCGGCGGCATCTGAGCCGGTCGCTGCTCCCGAGCGAGCTGAGTCGGCTCCCGCGAGCGGGACAGCGGACGGGGAGGCCGCGCTCAGCGGCGAGGCTGTCGACGTGGAACCTGCCGCCGTGCCTTCGTCCGGCGTCGCGGACGAGTCCGCGCCGAGCGACGCGCTCCCGCCGATCCCGGCGCCGGCGAGCGACACGGGCTGGCTGCTGCCCGTGGGCGGCGGGGCGGCGCTGCTCGTGCTGCTGCTGCTGCTGGCGCGGAAGAAGCGCTAGAGCCTGAGCGGCCGCGGAGGCGCGCAGCGCCCCGGCCCGCTGCCCGTCGGGCAAAATGTCCGTATCCAGCCCCCCGAACAGCGTTTGGGCTGTTTGGCGCGTGGTGCGTCCGACGTGCCTCGGGCGTCGAAGACGTCTCAGCAGGGCGCCCCGTTCCCCTGCATCGACGCTCCTCCAGACGCGCCATGGTGCTCTCCAAGTTCGTTCGCAGCACGGCTTCCCGACTCCGCCCGAATCAGACCGTCGCGCTGAGCGACCTCGATTCGTGGCTGGACGTCGAGACCGACCAGTTCGTGACCAACGCGAAGAAGGTCGCGCGACAATTTGCCCGGGCCGAGGCCCTGCTGGACCTTCACGGCTATCGCCAGGCGCGCCTCGAGCAGCCCGCGACGACCGACCTCCCGGACATCCGCGACGCGCTCTACGCCGCCGACCTGAAGCGCATCCCGGCGATGGGGCGCGAAGAGGAGTTCTGCATGGCGCGGCGTCACGAGTTCGTGCGCGAGGGCCTCGTGTGGGCGCTGGGACGCTTTGGGCTCGACGACGGCGAAGCCCGCGAGCTGCTGCGCCTGCCCGCCGCGCGCGCGTCGGCGCGCATCGCCGAGTTCCCGGAGAAGGCGCCCGGGCGTAGCCACGTCTCTCGGGCTTGGCTGATGGCGTCGGTGAGCCAATTCGAAGAGCTGCGGAACCTCTATGTAGAGGGAGCGCTCTACATCGTGCTGAGCACCGTCAACCGCTACCGCAACCTCGGCGTCGACACGCCGGACCTCGTGCAGGAAGGCAACGCGTCGCTCTTCCAGGCGATCGACGGCTTCGACTGGCGCCGTGACGTCCGCTTCCGGACCTACGCGCAGTACTGGGTGCACCAGGCAGTCCTGAAGATGCTGTACAACAGCTCGCGCACGGTGCGCGTGCCGATCTGGGTGCAGAAGGTCCTCGGCAAGATCCGTCGGGTCCAGGAGGCGGGGCGCCGCGAGGGCCGAGAGCTCTCCCACGCCGAGATCGCGAGCCAGATCGACGTGCCCGAGTCCAAGGTCGCGTGGGTGCTGTCGACGCGTCGCTACGCCGTGAGCCTCGACGCCGAGCTCGGCGGCAGCGAGGACGGCGCGAGCCTCGGCCAGCTCCTCACCGACGAAGAGCAGGTGCCGATCCCCGAGTCGATCCCGGCGGGTGACCTCAGCAGCGTGCTCGACGACGTGATGTCGGACCTGCCGCAGCGCGAGCAAGGCATCCTGCGGCGTCGCTTCGGCCTGGACGGAGACGAGCCGGAGACGCTCGGAGAGATCGCGGAAGACCTCGGCATCACGGCCGAGCGCGTCCGCCAGCTGCAGAACGCGGCGCTCGGTCGGATCAAGCGGCCGAGCAAGCTGCGCCGGCTGCAGGCCTTCGTCGACTGAGCCAAGGGACCGCCGGCGCGCGGCGCGGAAGGCTCCGCGACCGCGAGGAGCGCAGGTGCGGTCGGCGCTCGCACGGCAGCCGCGGCGCGCAGCGCACGGATGCCGGTCGCGCCGGGTGACCCGCGCCGCCAGGCGAGCCAGCCAGACAAGCCAGCGAGACAAGCCAGCCAGACAAGCCAGCCAGACAAGCCAGCCAGTCAAGCCAGCCCGGCGAGCCAGCGAGGAGAGTCAGCCTGGCGAGTCCGTCAGGCGGGGCGCTCGTCCTGCTCGGCGCTGCGGCGCTGCTCCTCGCGCGTCCCCGCGACCATGCGGTCGTAGGCCTCGACGAGGAGCTTGCGGTAGACCTCGGGACGCAGGTCGGCGGCGACGGGGAGGATCCGACGCATCGTGCGGACCTTGCGGAGCTCGATCGGGCCGATCACCGGCCCCGCGTCGCCCTTGCCGGTCGCGAGCAGCTCCCCGGTCGGGTCGACGACGCGCCCGTCCCCGGAGAACGGCATGGACTCGCCGTTGCGCAGGGAGGGCTCCTGGCCGGTGCGGTTGCACCCGACGACGAAGACCTCGTTCTCGATGGCGCGCGCGCGCAGCAGCGTGCGCCAGTGCTGACCGCGCGACTCCGGCCACTGGCCGGGGACGACGAGCACCTCGACGCCGCAGTGGAAGTAGTAGCGAGACAGCTCGGGGAACCGCAGGTCGTAGCAGATCAACACGCCCAGGCGACCGAGCTCCGTGTCGACGATGCACGGCTCGTGACCGGCTGCGTGGTGGCGGTGCTCCAGGTTCGGCGAGAACAGGTGGATCTTCCGGTAGCTGCCGCGGACCTCGCCGCGCTCGTAGACGTGCGCCGTGTTGAACAGCTGGTCCCCGTGCGCCTCGACCGAGCTGCCGACCAGGACCACGCCGTGCTCCTCGGACAGCTCCTGGAGGGCGCGCTCTGCCGTCGCCGAGGCCTCGAGGGTGCTCGCGTCGAACTCCGGCAGAAAGGAGGTCGGCCACATCTCGGGCAGCACGCAGAGCTTCGCGCCTGCACCGACCGCGTCCTCGACGCCGCGCTTCATCTCCGCGACGTTCGCGTCGACGTCGCCTGCGACGACGTCGAACTGCACGGCGGCGGCCAGGTATTCCTCGGGCGCGGACACGGCCAACAAGATAGCCGTGCGCGCGCCGGGCGCGACCCCTCCCCCGAAACGAAACGGGGAGGCCGGCCGCGCGGCCTGCCTCCCCGCTCTGCGCTCGCGCGCCGGCCGGATCAGCCCTTGAAGAGGATCCCGTCCGTCGGCGTGCCGGTCGGCTTCTTGGCCTTCGGCGCGGCGTCGGTGCGGGTCTCCGCGATCAGCTGGTCGCTCGGCTTGAAGATGACGGTCTCCTTGTTGGCGACGTCGATGCTCTCGCCGGTCAGCGGGTGCTTGTAGGCGCGGCCCTTGCGGATCCGGCGCTCGAAGGTGCCGAAGCCCTTGACCGCGACCTTGCCGCGGTTGTGCAGCAGCTCGCTGACGGCGTCCAGGACGGCGTCCAGGACGCGCGCCGCGGTGCGACGCGGGACGTTCAGCTCCTCCGCGACCTTGTCGGCGAGGATGCCCTTGTTGGCCTGGCGGCCGAACTGCTCCTCGTTGACGGCGAGCTTGCCCGCCTGCTGGTTCATGCTCTGCGCATCTTGATTCGTGGTGCCGGTCATTCCTCTTTCCCTCTTTCCCAGT
>JBMHDP010000018.1:0-6307 GCA_049889335.1 Planctomycetota bacterium | reverse complement strand
CAGCATGACGCCGGAGTCCTTGCCGATCGAGTAGAGCATCACCGGCCGCTCGAACTCCGAGGCGACCTCACGGATGATGTGGATGCTCTCCTGCTCCAGTTGCTGCAGGTGGCTGAGCGCGTAGTTGATCATGACGCAGTGTGCGGCGAGCTGAGGAAGCCGCGTTGTTCGAGCATGGCTTGGACCTGGAGCGCGCACTCGTCGAGCGAGAGGTCGCCGGTCCGGAGGTGAACCGCCGGCGCTGCGGGCGGCTCGTAAGGAGAGGTGATGCCGGTGAATTCCGGGATCTGGCCGGCGCGCGCCTTCTTGTAGAGGCCCTTGGGGTCGCGCGACTCGCAGACGTCGAGCGGCGCGTCCACGTAGACCTCCAGGAAGTCGTCGTCGCCGACCACGTCGCGGACCTGCTGACGGTCGGCGCGGAACGGCGAGATGAAGGCGGTCAGCACGATGGCGCCGGCGTCGGCCATCAGCGCGGCGACGTGGCCGATGCGCCGGATGTTCTCGGTCCGGTCGGCGTCCGAGAAGCCCAGGTCGGCGCACAGGCCGTGGCGCACGTTGTCGCCGTCGAGCACGTAGACCAGGTGACCGGCGGCCGCGAGCTTCTCCTCGACGACCCGGGAGACCGTGGACTTGCCGGAGCCCGACAGCCCGGTGAACCAGGCGACGCACCCGCGTTGCCCCAGCAGGCGCTCGCGGTCCTGGCGGGAGATGACGCCGTCGTGGCGCACGATGTTGCGGGAGGAGTCGGTCATCCGTAGCGAGATCGCCTGCCCTTCGGGCTACTGTCGGCAGGCCGTAAGGTGCTGTCAAAGGCATAAATCGGTGCCTGACAGCCCTCGGCTGGACCTTGCTCCGAGCCGCCCATGCGACGGGCGACGTGCGCCGTCGTGCGCGGTCTGCGCGCCGGCGTCGCGCGAACTCAGCGTCGCGGCGCCGCGACGAACACCGCGAACCACCGGCGTTCGTCGGTCCACACGTCGGCGGTCTGCAGGCCCGCGTCGGCGAGCAGCGCGCGGAACGACTCGAGCGTGTACTTGTACGACGACTCCGTATGGATCCGCTCGCCTGCGGAGAACGCGCGCTCTCCGCCCGGCCAGGTCACCACGACGTCGCGCGCCGACTCCAGGTGCATCTCGATGCGGCTGTCGGCTTCGTTGAAGAAGGCGACGTGCTGCCACCCGCCGGGCGCGAAGTCGGTCCCGACCGCGGCGTTGACGTTGCGCAGGATGTTCCGGTTGAACGCCGCGGTCACGCCGAGCTCGTCGTCATAGGCGCGCTCGAGCGTCGCCGTGTCCTTGACGAGGTCCACGCCGATCCAGAGCGTCGCCTGGTCGTCCATCTGCTCTCTGACCTGGCGCAGCAGGTCGCGCGCGGCGTCGGGCTCGTAGTTGCCGATCGACGAGCCCGGGTAGAAGAACAGCCGCCGGTGGTCCTGCACGGCTTCGGGCAGCGCGAGCTGGCGCGAGAAGTCGGCGCCGACGCCGATCATCTCCACGTCGGGGTGCTCGGCCTGCAGGCCCTCGACCACGCCGCGCAGGTAGTCGGCCGAGATGTCGACCGGCACGTACTGCGCGGGGCAGACGTGGTCGAACAGCGGCGGGGCCTTCTCGCAGCTGCCGGCGCCGAGGTCGATCCACGCGCAGCCGCGCACGTCGCGCGTCGCCGTCATCTCGTGGATCCGCGCGGACAGGATCGCGGACTCGGTGCGGGTCGGATAGTAGTTCGGCAGTGCCGTAATCGCGTCGAAGAGCCTGGATCCGACCGTGTCGTAGAAATACCAGGGAGGGATCGACGACCGGGGCGAAGCGATGCCTGCGAGCAGTGCGACGTCCGATGCCGCCGGATCTGGCGCGTCCATCTGGAAGAAGGCCGGCGTGGGGGTCTCGGTCGAGGCAGCGCGCACGCGCGTCAGCATAGGGATCCGCCGCCGCATGTCAGGGCCGGGCTCGGGATCCTGCGCCCGGGCTCCGAGGAGCGCCGCGACCGTGTCGCAGATCGCGACAGCGCAGGGTCCCACGGCCCCGGGCGTGACGCCGAAGTCTCCGTCTCAAGGAAGCGGGCGTCCCGTGCCGATGCTTGAGAGGCAATCGGGCAAAATCATGATCGACAGCAACAGCGACACGGCGTTCACGCACCACACGCTCGACGCGTTGACGCGCCGGACGAAGGCCGCGATCCACAACATCGCGAACCAGAACGTCGAGGGCTTCAAGCGCGTCACGGTGCGCTTCGAGGACAAGCTGCGTGAGGCGATCGACGCGGGCCGCAGCGAGGGCTCCGTCGAGGCCAGCGTCGAGCGCGACACCTCGGGAGAGGCCGGCGCGAACAACGTGGTCCTGATGGAAGAGCTCGCGCTGCTCGGCAAGACCCAGATCATGCACGACTTCATGCTGCGCAAGGCCGCCGGCTACTTCAGCAGCATCAACAAGGCCATCCAGGGAGGCAGGTGAGATGAGTGACCCGATGGGCGGCATCTTCCGCGGCTTCGACATCGCGACCACGGGCCTGCGCGCCGAGCTGCAGCGCTCGGAGGTCGTCGCGAGCAACCTCGGCAACATGCACAGGACGGGCAACGCCGACAACCTGCCCTACCGGCGCAAGGTGCTCGTCTTCGAGGAGGCGCTCGACGCAGCGCGCGCGCGCGGCCGCGACGCCCCGAACGGCGTCCAGGTCGGCCGCGTGGTCGAGGACACGTCGCCGTTCCCGACCTTCTACCAGCCGGGTCACCCGGACGCCGACGAGAAGGGGCAGGTGCTCGGCAGCAACGTCGACCTGTTCAAGGAGCTCGTCGACATGAACGTCATCCAGCGCAGCTTCGACGCCAACCTGACGGCGCTGCGCACGTACCGCGGGATGCTGCAGAACACCCTGCAGCAGCTCGGTCGCTAGGAGGCATCGCGATGAGCGGCTTCGATCTCCCACCCATCCGCGGCTTCGACCAGAGCTTCCAGCGACCGGTCGAGCCGTTCGTGTCGCCCGAGGTCCAGGGACCCGCGCGCGTCGACGGTCCGACCGAGGCCGCGCCGGACCGCGGCGCGACGCCGTTCTCCGGCGTGCTCGCGGACTCGCTCAACGAAGTCCGCGGCCTGCAGCTCGACGCCAAGGACAAGGTGCGCGGCATGGTCATGGGAGAGGACGTCGAGCTGCACGACGTGATGATCGCCAGCAGCAAGAGTGAGGTCGCGTTCAACCTGTTGCTCGAGGTGCGCAACAAGATGGTCGACGCGTGGGAGAAGCTCTCCAGGTCTTCGGTCTAGTAACTCATGAGAAACTTCCTCCAGGACGTGGCGACGCAGCTGCGCGGCATCTGGGCCCGCCTCGAGGGGCCGCAGCGCCTCGTGGTGTCGGCGGTGACGCTCGCGACGCTCGTCGGCCTCGGCGCGATCGTCTGGTTCGCCGGGCAGCCGAGCTACGAGGTCGTGTTCTCCGCGACCAGCGGCGACGAGACCGCCCGCGCGCAGCAGGCGCTGCAGAAGGCGGGCATGTCGTGGCAGCTCGACGACTCCGGGATGCGGCTGATGGTCGACCGGGACAAGGTCGGCCGGGCGCGCGCGGCGATCGCCGGCGAGGGCCTGATGGGCACGCGCGAGGTCTCGCTCGACACCTCGGGCAGCTTCATCGAGGACGCGGCCACCAAGAAGTGGCGGCTCAACAACGCCACCCGCGCGCAGGCCGAGCAGGCGATCCTCAAGCTCGGCGGCGTGCACTCGGTGACCGTCACCGGCAGCAAACCGGACCGGATGGTCGCGTTCCGCGACCGCCAGGACGAGCAGAAGGCCAAGGCCACGGTCGTGCTGGGGCTGCGCCCGGGCGCGCCGTTCGAGTCGACGGCCTACGGCGCGGCGTCGATCGCGGCCTCGCAGCTGATGATCCCGCTCGCGAACATCGACGTGTTCAGCGCCAGCGGCGCCAGCCGGTGGAGCTACAACCCCGACCGCAACTCCGGCGCTGGGTCGTCGGAGTTCCTGGCGATGCAGCGCGACATGAGCGACACGCGCACGCGGCTCGCGCAGGCGCGGCTCGAGCAGCTCTACGGCGACAAGATCTCGGTCCAGGTCCACGTCGAGCTCGACCCCAAGTGGGAGGTGCGCCGCGAGAAGGTGCTGCCCGACGAGCCCTTGATGAAGAAGGAGGAGATGACCAAGGACTCGACCGACGGCGCGGCGCCGTCCGAGGACGTGGCCGGCTCCAAGAGCAAGAACGAGAAGCGCACGCGCGAGTACGTCACCGAGATCGGCGAGCGGCGCACCGGCGTCGCGATGCCCGAGATCAAGCGCGTCACGTTCGCGGTGCTCTACGACAAGAAGCTGGAAGATCCGGGCGGCGCGGACGAGCGTGAGCCCCTCGTTCCGACCGAGTTGGAGCGGACCGTCAAGGCGATCGTCGGCTGGAGCAAGGCGCGTGACTTCAAGACCGACGAAGATCCCGGCTTCAGCATCATGACGGGTACGTTCCAGGCGCCCGCGCAGGCGCCGGTCGCCATCGCCGGCCCCGGCATGGGCGACATGGCGCTCGAGTACGCGCCCGTGATCGGCCAGCTGCTGGGCGTCGTCATCGTCGTGCTGTTCCTGCGCGGGCTCTTCAAGCGCTCGCGCAAGGCCGCGCCCGCGGCGGCGCCCGCGACGGACGTCGCCGACGTCGAGGTCGCGCCCGAGGAGCAGCAGCGCCGGATGCGCCGCGAGATCGAGCGGTCGATCGCCGACGACCCGGCGGCGCTCGCCAAGATGCTCGAGGCGTGGTTGATGGAGCAAAAGGTCTGATCGAGGTCCCGTGAACGACGCCCGAGACAAACAGCTGCCGGTCGACAAGGCCCTCGCGATGCTGCTCCTGTCCATCGACAGGGAGCTCGCCGCCAAGGTCATGCGCAACTTCAGCGACGACACCGTCGACAAGGTGACGCGCGCGATGCAGGAGCTGCAGGAGATGGCCGTGGACCGCGAGACGGTCCGCGACGCGTTCCGTCAGACGGTCGTCCGGATGCAGCAGGGCGGCATGGCGCTCGGCGACGTCGGCGGCCTGATGCAGGACGTGCTCTCGAAGGCGTTCGGCGAGGAGCGCAGCGGCGAGGTCGCCAACCGCGCCAACAACGACATCCTGGCCAAGCGGCCGTTCGCGATGTTCGAGGCGCTCACCGCCGAGGACCTCGCCAACCTGCTCACCGAGGAGCACCCGCAGATCGCGGCGGTGTTCATCGCGCACCTCGACCGGCAGAAGGGCGGCGAGGTGCTGAAGCTGCTCGAAGAAGACGTCCGCGCCGACCTCGTGCACCGCGTGGCGACCCTCGACCGCACCCCCGCGGACGTGGTCCAGCGCGTGCTCGAGGTGATGCGCAAGAAGGTCAAGGACCTCGGCCTCTCGACGCTGCGCAGTGAGCCGAAGGCCTGGGTCAAGGCCGCGGCGTCGCTGCTCAACAACCTCGGCGGCGGCGACAAGGCGGTGCTCGAACGCATCGAGGTGTCCTCCCCCGACATCGCCGGTGAGATCCGTGAGCAGATGTTCACGTTCGACGACATCGAGCAGCTCGACCGCAAGTCGATGCAGAAGATCCTGGCGGCGGTGGACTCGCGCCAGCTCGCGGTCTCGCTCAAGGCGGCGACGCCGTCCGTCGAGCAGGCGATCCTCACGAACCTCTCACAGCGCGCCTCGGACATGGTGGTCGAGGAGCGCGACAACCTCGGGCCGACGCCGCTGAGCGAGGTGCTCGAGGCGCAGTCGGAGATCCTCAAGCTGATCCGCGACATGATGGACAAGGGCGACATCAAGGCGGGCGGCGCGGCCGAGCAGATGGTGTGAGCTGCGCATGACCTCCACGAGCACCGTCCCCGTCCCGCAGCGCCTCGTCGGCCTGCGCCTCCACCGCCGCGCGGGCGCCGGCGGCGCCCCCGAGACCCCGCGCGCGCGTCAGCTCCTCGACCTGGAGGAGCGCAACCGGCAGCTCGAGGCCGACCGCGAGCAGCTGCGCGGCGCGCTGTCGACGGCGCAGCAGCAGCTGCAGTCCCTGCCGCAGGTGGTGAACCAGCGCCTCGACGAGGTCGCGGGCGTCGCCGTCGAGCTCGGCCTCTCGATCGCGCGGGAGCTCGTCGGGGCTGCGCTGGACCGGCACCTCGTCGACCCGACGCCGACGGTCGCGCGCTGCCTGCGAGACTGCGTGCACGGCAGCGGCGGCGCCGACCTCGTGGTGCGGCTGCACCCCGACGACCTCGCGGGCGTCAAGACCAGCCTCGCGGCGGCGCCGGAGCTGGCGCGCCTCGCGGCCGACGCCGAGCTCGTGGCCGACGGCAGCGTGCCGCGCGGCGGCGTGCGCGCC
>JBMHDP010000017.1:0-4772 GCA_049889335.1 Planctomycetota bacterium | reverse complement strand
CCGACCGACGGCGACGACGCCTCGACGCCGCCGACGCCCGCGGCGTCGCGCTGCGCGCGGGCAGCGGGCACAGCCCCCCCCGCCGCCGCGAAGGTCAGCAGCAGCAGGCAGCGCAGCGGGGTGCCGCGGGCAGCGTTCATCGGGTGGCTCGGCGCATGGAACGAAGGAGCTACCTCGGGAATATCGACGGGTTGCACCCGCCCGCTTGACGCGGGAAAGCCCGTCGCGAGACCCTTCCGCTCTGGCACGAAGTTCGCAACAATGCCGCAGTCGCGACCTCTCTCTCGCGTGCTCCCCTCCGAGCAGTGCCCGCCATACGGCCGGGCTTTCCGACTCATGAAGCCAACGACCCCTCTGTGGTGCGCCGCCGTCCTGGTGGCCGCCTGTGCCAGCATCACCCCTCCGACCTCCTCTGAGGCCCAGGCCCTGGCGAGCGCCCGCGCGCTGATGGCGAGCGACCTCGACGCCGCGGCCGACGCTGCGGAGGCGCTGCTCCAGGCCAACGGCGGGCTGCGGGAAGCCCGCCTGCTGCTCGCCGAGTGCTCGCTGCAGATGGCCAACGAGCCCGGCCGCTCCGGCAAGCGCTTCTTGCTGATCGACGCGGCCCGCGACTTCGACGCCGCGCTCGACCCCGACGACGTCGAGCCGTGGGCGCGCGAGTGGCGCCTGTGCGCCGAGGCGCACTACGCGCTCGCCGAATACGAGGCCGGCAGCGTCGCTGCCGCGCGCTCGGCCGCGGGCTACGCGGCCAAGGCGGGCCTCGAGAACCAGCGCGAGTATGCGGCCTCCCGGCTGGCCGGGGCGCGCTGCGACTACCGCATCTTCGTCGCGGCCGTGCAAGCCGAGCGCGCCGAGGCGGACGCCGAGCAGGGCACCGGACCTGCGAGCGCCGCCGCCATGGAGCTCGCGCAGCGCGTCGTCGCCGGGCTGAGCGAGGCGCGGATCGATCATCCGGCGGAGGCGACGAAGACGACCGCGGACGTCTACAAGTGGCTCGGGCAGAGCGGCGAGGTGATGAGGACCTACGAGGCGGCGCTCACCGAGTGGCCGGCCGAGGCGCAGATCCACGACGCCTACATCGAGTGGATGACGCAGAACGGCCAGCACGACGCCCTCGTCGGCGGCTACCGCCGCCTCGTCCGGGAGAAGCCGGACGCGCCGGTGCTGCGCTGGTTCGAGGGGCGCGCGGTCTACGCGCGCGCGGACCTCCTGCGCGCCGAGGGCAACTTCCAGGGCGCCGCGGCGATCTACGGCAAGTCGCGCGACGTGTTCGGGGAATACCTGGCCGTCATGCCGCAGCACCGCGAGGCCACCAGGCAGTGGCAAGCGCTCTGCGACCTCGCGATGGCGCGCTGCGCCGCGGACACCGGCGACCTCGAGCGCGCCGCGGACCTGATGTTCCGCGCCGCCGAGACCTCGGCCGCGACGACGGCCTACGTCGACGGGCAGCCGCAGCTGGTCGACTCCTTCGGCAACCACTTCACGGGCGCCGCGTTCGCGGTGCACGTCGCGCTGACCCAGGCTCCCGAGGACGCGCTGCGCCGCACGCTCGCGTTCAACGAGCGCGTGTTCGAGGCCTACCCCGACCGCTGGGGCTTCCTCTACAACAACGCCGCGCTCGCGGCGCGCGACCTGGGCGTGCAGGTCGCCAACACCGGAGACGACGCCGCGGCGATGGAGCTCTGGGAGCGCAGCTACCGCTACTACGAGAAGGCGGTCGCGCTGTCGCCGACGGACGCTCGCATCGTCAACGACTGCGGCCTGATGCTGATCTACCACCTCGACCGCGACTTCGCGCGCGCGCGCGCGTGCTTCGATCGCGCCATCGAGATCGGCACGGCCCAGCTGGCCGAGCTGGCCGACGACGTGCCGGCGCGCGAGCGCGAGCTGCTCGAAGAAGCCGTCGGCGACGCGTGGCAGAACATCGCGGTGATGCTCCGCGAGCACGACAAGGCGCCGTTCGCGGACTACCGCGCCTACTGCGAACAGGCGGTGAAGTACTTCCCCTACCAACGCCGCGAAGCCGCGGCGCTGCTGCGCAACAAGGGCGAGAGCGCGCTGGGATCGACCGCGCGCGCGCAGCTGCAGAACCGCCTCGCCGGCTCATCGATGGGCCAGGGCAGCGCCGCCGAGGCGCTCAAGAAAGCGCGCCCCGCCATCGACGAGGCGATCGGGAATGAGGACTTCGACGCTGCGCTCAACGCGCTGGACAAGCTCTCGAAGGACTGCAAGCAGTACGCGCCCTACCACTTCCTCAAGGGCAAGGTGACCTGGATGCTCGCCAACCAGGCGCGCGACAACAACCGCAAGGGCACGGCCTTCTTCTACCAGGACGCCGTCACCGCGCTCACCCGCGCCGTCGAACTCGACGCCGAGCCCAACGAGCCGCGGCAGTTCCTCGCCCAGGCGCAGTACGACGCCGGCGAGCTGCAGAAGGCCAGCGACAGCGCGTCCTCGCTGCTGCTGCACCTGCAGGCGCAGGGCGGCGGCACGGACGCTGAGAACCTCGCCGCGCACAAGCTGCGCGCCAACGCCGCCGGCCGCGCCTACGCGCAGAAGAAGAGCGGCGGCGACGACGACCCCGCGCTGCTGACCGCTGCGCGCACGTCGATGCGCTGGCTCGAACAGAAGGGCGAGCTGGACGCAGACCTGCTGAAGCTCTGGTCGGCGACCGAGGCCTGGGCGGGCGCCCCGGCCGAAGCGGTCAACGTCTACGTGCGGGCGGCCGAGCGGGCGCCGACGGACTTCCCCCTGCTGGATCAGGTGATCAACACGGCGTTCAACCAGAAGCAGCTGCCGCTCGCGGTCGAGGCGCTGGGCAAGCGCGACGACGCCGGCACGGTCTGGTACCGGGGCAAGGCCCAGTTCTACCTCGCGCAGGCCGAGCGCCAGTCGGGCAAGGCAGACGACGCGCTCGCGACGCTCGACGCGTCGAAGGCGAGCTTCGAGCTCTCGATGCAGAAGAACGCGGGCTACACCGACACCTGCAACCAGTGGATCGCGATGGTGGTCGGCAAGAAGGGCTGCATCACGCTCAACGTCAAGGACGACCGCGACGGCGCCCAAGCCCTGCTGCTCGAGGCCGCGCGCCTGCGCCCCGACATGATCAACCAGGACCTCGGCCTGACCGAGACCATCAAGCGCGGGGTCCTCGGCCTGGTCGACTACTACTACCGGAAGAACAACCTCGAGAAGGTCGAGCAGATCAGCCGCGCGGCGTCCGACGCCGCCAACAGCGACGTCGACCTGCTCAACAACTCGGGGCTGTTTGCGCGGGACTACGGCAACATCCTCGAGCGGCAGGGCGACAAGGACGCCGCCGACGAGATGTACGAGCAGAGCTACAAGGCCTACACCCGGGCGCAGCAGCTCGACCCGTCGAACGTGCGGCTGCGCAACGACTGCGCTTTGATCGCGATCTACCACCTGAACCGCGACTGGGACCTGGTCAAGAAGCTGCTCGACACGGCGATCGCCGACGGGGACGCGACGCTGGCCGACAACCCGCCGGACAACGAGGAGCTGAAGCAGCAGCTCGAGGAAGCCGTCGGGGACTGCTACGAGAACCTGGCGCTGTGGCACCTCAAGCACAGCAAGGACGCCGCCGCCGCCAAGGACGCCGCCACCAAGAGCCAGGGCTACTACCCTGGCGCGCGTCGGCCCGGCGCCAGGCGGCACCTGCGCGAGGCGGAACGCATGTTGCAAGGCAAGTAGACATGCGCCCCCGCCGACGTCCCCTGGCAGCCCTGCTGACCTGCGCCCTCTGGCTGCCCCCGCTCGTCGGCCAGACCTCGCCCCCGGGCGAGGGCGGCGCGCCGCTGCCCCTTGTCGTAACGCAGCAGGAACAGAACGCGCTCCGGGCGGCGGCCTTCAAGGCAGAGAACGAGGCCCGCTACAGCGACGCCGCGGACGCGTTCCTGCGGCTCTCCCGCGCGGCGCCGGCGCGCATCGACTGGGTCGTCGCCGCCGGTCGCTGCCTCGGACAGAGCGGGCGCTTCGCCGAGGCGGTCGACCTGCTCGACGCCGCGCGCAAGCGCTTCGAGGGCTCCGTCGAGGTCAACGCGATGCTCGCGCGCACCCTGCTGCTGCAGACGGAGCGGGACGCCGGGATGATCCAACCCGAGGTGATGTGGGCCGAAGCCGCCGAGATCACGGAGGCGGTCCTCCGACGCGCGCCCGACCACGCCGACTGCCGGCTGCTCCTGGCGCAGACCCGCTACCTGCTCGGCGAGTGGGACGAGGCCCAACGCCAGGCCGACGAGGCCGCGCGGCGGCACCCGACCCGGCCGGGCGCCTTCGTGCTCGTCGGCCGGCTCGCCAGCGACCGCTTCCGCCTCGCCCTCGAGACGCTCGACCGCGTCGGCGACGACGAGCGCGCCCGGGCCGACGCGGTCGCAGCGCTCCACGCCGAGCGGACGCGGGCGCAGCAGGCGTTCCGCAAGGCCGCCGCGCTGGATCCCAGCCGCGCCCACCCTCACGTCGCGCTGAGCAAGCTCGCGACCCTGGACAGCAAGCCCGCAGCGGCGCGGCGCCACCTGCACGACGCGCTAGCGGTCGACCCGGAGGTCTCGGTCGACCACGCGGCGCTCACCAAGGACATGGACTGGCGCGCGCGTCGCGACCTCTACCGGTCCCTGCGGGCGCGCTTCGACGAGCGCACCGACCTCCCCCAGCGGATCCGCGCCAGGAAGTCCGCGGCGCTGCGGTTCCACGAGGGGCGCGCGCTGCTCGACGGCCTCGCGTTCGCCGACGCCCTCGCGGCGTTCGACGCG
>JBMHDP010000016.1:0-33443 GCA_049889335.1 Planctomycetota bacterium | reverse complement strand
GACGCCGGCGCAGCCGGCGAGCGCCGCGGTCAGCGCCGCCGCTGCGAGGCCGGCGACGCGCGGCCTCAGTAGGCCTTGAAGCTGCGCACCCACTTGGTGTTCTGGCAGAGGAAGCACTTCATCCGCACCATCCGCCCTTCGGGGCCGATCTCGGGCGTCGTCCCCGAGCCGTAGCAGGAGATGCACTGCTGGGCGGTCGCGTAGGTAACCTTCAGCTCGCCGCCGTACTCCGCGTAGTACGCGCGCAGCCAGCTCGCCTGCTCGGACTTGCTGGCGTCGCCCCACCAGCCCTCCTCGGTCTGCTCCCGCTGGCCGCCCTGTTGGGCCTGCCCACGGCGGCGCTCCATCGCTTGACGGAGCAGCTTGGCGAACCGTTCGACGTCGCGGCCCTGGCCCTGACTCGCGGGCTCCTTGCGGTTGGCCTGCTGCTTGTCCTTGGCCTTGCCTGCTGCGGTGTCCTTGAGGATCTCCTTCTCGCCGAGCACCCAGGAGCCGACCCCGTAGGCGTAGTAGTCGGTCCGCTTCCCGACCGGGTACTTCTCACGCTGGGCCCACAGCGCCTTGATCTCGTCCTGCTCCAGCTCGAGCGTCTTCTCGAGACGCTCGACGATCTTGTCGCTCATCTCGTTCTCGGCGAAGTCCCGCGCGCCCTGCAGCGTCAGCCCGCCTGCGTTGATCTGCTTCTGGGCCACCGTCTGGATCGCCTTCCGCCACTGGTCCGCGACCTTCTGGGTGAGGTAGCGGTCGCGCGCCTTCGTGAAGCGGTCCTTGGCGCGCTCGAACTCCGACCGCAGCTTGCTGTCCGGGTACTGCTCCTCGAACGTCGCGATCAGCTCCACGCCCTTCTGGAAGTCACGCAGGCGGCCGCGGCTCCGGTAGGCCTGGACCTGCTCGATCATGCCGAGCTCCTTGGCCGCCGCCTTGTAGCGCACGAGCCGGTCGATGAGCTTGTCGAGCCGCTGCGGGTCCTTGGCGTTGCCCAGCTCCTTGGCCTGCTCCAGGTGCTCCGACGCGCGGTCGTAGTCCCGGAACTTGACCAGCTCTTCGGCCAGCAGGATGTGGCGGTTCGCGTCTTCGCCGGGCGCGAACTTGGTCAGCGTCTCCGAGTAGAACTCGTCCTTGGTGTAGACCTGGGTCGCGGGGACCTCCACGGTGCGCACCCCCTTGAGGTTGCGGCGCGGCACCGGGTACGGGACGCCCTTGGCCTGCACCACCAGCGGGTCACCGGAAGGGTCCGTGATCCGGCCGATCACGGCCTGGCGGGTGCCGTTGCTGATGTAGACCACCTCGGTCGCGCGCACCAGGACCTCGTCCTGCTGGTCCCCGATCAGGTCGAAGCGCTTCTTCCAGTTGGTCGCGCTGGCGGTGCTCAGGTGGTCCCAGCGAAGGTCGAGGACCCCGCCGTTGTCCAGCCGTCGCACGCGGAGGCCTTCGCCGTCCGCCTGCTCGACGGCCGCGAGCAGGACGCGACCGTCCGCGAGCTGCACGGACTGCGCCGCGCCGGTCGGCGCGGCCAGGAGAGCCGCGAGCGCGGCCAGGCAGTGGATCATGCGTTGCATGTGCATCTCTTGTTGGGGCTAGCGAGGGGCGTCGCCCGAGCCTTCACGATAGGACAATACCCGGTCTCGCATCGGCAGTTGCCGCGGAACGACGCGGAGGAACTCTGCGACCACTTCTTCGCCCTCGTCGAGCCAGCGCGCCTCGATCTCGACCAGCCAGAGCAGCGGGCGGTCCTCGTCGACCGTCGCGGTCGCCGACCACGACATCCCCGGGAACCCCGGCACTTCCTGGTCGACCAGCGGCACGAACTCCAGGTCGAAGGGTGAGCTGCTGCCGTTCGTGGAGCGGACCGCCTCGTAGCGCACGCGGTGCATCGCGAGCTCACACAGCGCGGTCAGCTCGTGCCGGGCGTCGGTCGAGCGGCGCTGGCTGATGCTGGACGAGAGCGCGCCGAGCAGCGCCGTGACCCCGAACAGCAGGATCGCCAGCGCCGCGAGCATCTCGGCGAGCGTGAAGCCGCCTTCTCCGTCCCTGACGTCGCGATCAGCCATTCCAGTCGTCCTTGGCGTGCAGCACCGGCACCACGAACTCGACGGTACGTCCGACGTTCACGGCCGCGCCCGCCGCGTGCTCGAGCAGCTTGGTCCCCCGCTGGCCGCGCTTGCAGCCGACCAGCCGGTCCCCGTCGAGGGACGCGTAGCGGATCCACTCGCCGGCGAGCTTCACGTAGCCGCCGTCGCGGCGCCCGGGGAACGCGGTGCCGTCATAGAGGTAGAGGGTCGTGTCCTCCGTCCCCGCGAAGCGCGCCAGCAGGCCCTCAGGGGCGGCGTCCCGGTCCTGCGCCACCACGACGCGACACAGGATCGCGTGCGGATGGATGTCGTCGGTCGGGTCGGACTCGCTCAGCGGGCCGAGGTCGAACGCGAATTCGCCGCCGGTGGCGGCGTCGACGAGCCACCCGCCGCGCGCGCTGTCCCAGATCGCCTGCGGCTGCTCCAGGCGGCTGGTCGCGCCCGACTGGAAGCCGTGCAGCGGACCGCGCTCGTCCCCCCAGCTCGTCGTTCGCTGCGACCACAGCCCGAACTCGACGTGCAGCAGATCGCTCAAGATGGGCGTGGTCATCTCGAAGACCGTGACGCCGGGGAGCTCCTCGCCGCCGGGCACGACGACGTCGAAGGGATCGACGAACCGGTCCGGACCGCTCGGGATCCGCTGACCGGGCAGGAACCAGCCCGCGCGCAGCTCCAGCAGGGCGTCGTCGTCGCCCTCCTGACGCCAAGGCAGGAGCATCAGGTTGCCGATACCGCGCAGCGGCTCGGTCGCCGCGCGCTTGTCGGCCTCGGCGACGAGCTCCTCCGGCGTCAGGGTCGGGTCCTCTTCGAGCACCTCGGCCGCGAGGCGCTTGCCGACGATCTGCAGCTCCCGGTCCGGCGAGAGGTGGACCGCGCCGCGCAGCACCTGGACCAGGGTGGCGCCGCGCGCCGGCGTGTAGGGCAACCCGATCGGCAGCACCTGCACCACGAGGCGGTCTTCGACCTGTTCGCGGTCACGGCCGGTCGCGCTGCCGCGCAGCCGGCTGAGCTCGTCGCGGACGACCTGCTGGGCGCGCGCCCCCCGGTCCGCGAGGACCTGACTCGTCTCGCCGTCTCGGAACATCGTCAGGCCGCTGTCGACGAGCGAGACCAGCATGACCAGGAAGCCGGACAGGATGCCCATCACCACGATCAGCTCGATCAGGGTGAAGCCCGCGGCGCGGCGCGTAGGTGCGGCGCTCATCGGGCGGTCACCTGCTCGTCGAGGATGCGGGTCTGGCCTTCGTACTGGACGCGGACGTCCTCGACCCGCGCCGAGGTCTTCCAGCCGTGCTGGGTGAACGCCTGCAGGTCGACGCAGCCGGGCTGGTAGACCGTGTGGAAGCGCACCTCGAGGCGCGCTGCCTGGCGGCCGATCCGGTGCGGCTCGCTGTCCGACGAACCGCCCGAGAACTCCCACAGCCCCGGGTGCTCGCCCGGGTCCGCCGTCCACGGCGCCAGGCTGTCGGTCCGCACCCGGCACAGGACCCGCACGCGCGGATCGGTGGTCTCTTCACGCCACTGCAGGTCGCGGAAGAACACGGGCGCCTCGTTGGTCGTCACCTGGAAGTAGCTCAGCTCCGGGTCGTCGCTGAAGTCGGCGTAGCGGTCCCAGTGCCGGAACGGGAACTGGATCACCACCTGTCCGCTGGAGGCGCCCTGAGGCGCGGTGCCGAACCGCCCGCGGAACAGGCCGCGAGCCGCCGAAGAGCTGGCGTCTACGGTCCCGTCCGGGTTGGGCGGGTACCAGTTGGGCATCTCGAGGGTGTTCACCGTGTTCCGGGACCAGGTGTAGTGCAACAGCTCCTGGCCCATCAGCAGCGTCCCCGCCAGCGGCAGCGGCCCGATGTCCTGCACGCTGATCACCGACTCGTTGGCGCCGACGCTGCCGTTGAGGATGGCAGCAGGCCGGTGCGACAGGAACTTCACGCGCGCGCCCCGGTCGTGCCCGCGGGCCTCGGTGTTCAGCAGGCCGCGGCCGGAGTTCGCGATCGTGAACACCCCGTTGGCGCGCGCCGAGTACGCCATGATCTCGTCGTCGACCTGCAGCAGGCCGCCGCTCTCCGGGAACCGCGCGCTCAGGTCGGCGCCGCCTGCCCAGAGCGCGCCGAGCGAGTTGTTCGTGAAGAACGGGTTGGTCGTCAGCTGCTGGGCGTTGGCGTCCATGATCTCGTCGAGGACGAGGTCGGGGCAGACGTGCTGCACGACCTCGACCTCGTCGACCACGCCCTGCATCGGCTGCTCGCCGTTGGCGCCCCCGCCGACCGTCGGGTTCGGACAGAACGCCGCCGGCAGCTCGCCGCTCGGGAACTTGACGATGCGGTCGTACTGGCGCGGATCCTGGATCTGCGTGTTCTGCGGCGGCCCGATGTACTGGTTGCGGACCTCGTCCCGGAAGGCGATCAGCTGGAACGGCCGCGGACCGAACAGCTCCGGCGGCGTGCGGTCCTGCTGGAGGTTGTCCGACCCGTAGCGGCGCGCCGCCCACGTGACCGTGTGCCACTCGACCGCGGGCCGGCTGGTGCCGCTCGCGACCGAGCCCTGCACCAGGGCGACCCGGTCGTGCCGACCGACGCGGCCCGTGTAGGCGCCGTAGTTGCCCCACAGCAGCTGCACCCGCTGGCACTGCGTCACCTGGGCGTTCGTCTGCGGGTGCGACGACGTCCCCGTGAAGGGGTCCCCGCGGAAAGCCAGCCGGCGGCGCGCCCAGTGGATCACCGGATACGTGCTCTCGAGCTGCGGCGTGTAGCCGATGAAGTTGGCGGTCGGGTTGACCGTTCCCCACGGCGGCTCGGTGGGAACGGTCGGCTGGTCGGGGCCGAGCTGGTTGATGCCGACCTGCTGGCGCGCGGTCGATCGGGTGAGCTCACGGTAGACGCTGCCCCACGCGGCGCGGTTGCCGCGCACCAGGTAGCGGCCGTCTGCGATCGCGTCGTAGCGGACCCACTCGATGTCCGCGTCCTGCCCCGCGGGCATCAGCTGGACCCACTCGCTGGTCTGGGTCGTCTCCGGGTCCCAGAGCACCCCGGTGTTCTGCACGCCGATCGAGACCGGGACCACCCAGACGATCCGGGTCGGCAGGTCGTCCCACGTCCCCGCGCCGTTCGGCAGCTGCCAGCTGTTGTTGTAGTCCGTGACGAACTTGCGGGCGGTCTGGTCGAAGAGCTGCTGGTCGATGCGGTTCTGGTCGCCGGGCAGCTGCTGGGCCCGCTGCACGTTGGTCAACTTGGTGCCCTGGCGCCCTGCGTACTTGATCAGCTCGATCCCGCCGATCTCGGTCGTGTCGCCGGTGAGCTGCCCGTTGGTGTTGTTCTGGAAGCCGATCCGCTCCTGGATCAGCAGCGCGTAGCCGCCACCCACCGAGAAGGCGTCGGCGATCTCGTTCGAGGCGTTCGGCGGCGGCTGGTCGTCGCCGGTCGGCACGGGATCCGCGAGCTCGAGGTCCCCGGTCCAGTTCTCGTCGATGCCGAAGCCGATCGGGATCGGCGGCCCCTGCAGCGGGATCAGCGAGATCGGATCCGGGTTGCTGACGAACGCGCGCGCCACGGCGAAGGCGCCCAGCTGCCCGTCGAGCGCCGTCTTGCCGACCATCATCGGCGTGTCCTCGGTGAGGACCGCGCCGTAGCCGTACAGCTCGACCAGGGAGCCGACGGGGTGCTCGGGGAACACGTCGAGGTTGACGCCGTCGAACTGCGGATCGTTGAAGTCGACCGTCGGGCGCCCGTTCTCGTCGGTCGGGATGCTGGGCCGGTGCTCGCGGCCCCGCTGCCGCGCGCCGCGCCCGCCGAGCGAGTCCCGGAACTCGCAGACGAAGGTGTTGCCGCTGATCGAGCTGTACTCGAAGAGCTCCAAGCCGACGCGCACGATCCCCACCGGCGGGAAGTTCTCGGTCGACTCCACGGTGAGGCTCAGGAAGCGCTCGTTGCCGTTGGTGCCGTTGGGGTCCTGCCCGTAGCCGACGGCGTTGTTCTGCAGCGTCGGGTCGAACACCGAGATCGGCGCCGTGAGGTAGGTGCAGTAGTTGCGCTTCCCGCGCGTCATGCCGTCCACGAACATCGACAGGTCGCCCGGCCGCCCGGTCGGCGCCGAGACGTTGAGGTGCACGGGCGTGTTCGCCGGCAGGCCCAGCTCAGCGAGCGGCAGGTTGACCTGGATCGAGGTCCGCTCGACCCCTGCCGGCGAGTCGCTCGGGTTGGGGTCGATGCCCGCCTCGTCGATCACCTCCATCACGAGGTTGCCGTCCCGACCGAGCACCGAGAAGCGGTTCCGCTCCGGGTCGCCGTCGCTGTGGTCGAACAGGACCGCGTTCTCCAAGGACGCGGGCTCCAGCCAGAACGACGTCGCGAAGCGGCCCATGAAGCCGCCGTCGCCCGAGAACGGGAAAGAGATCTGGTCGTGGCGCCGGTTGCCGCCCTGCTGCGGCGGTCCGCCGGGCTCCATCGGCCCGGTGTTGTTCATCAGGTAGGGGCCCTCCTTCTGCACGTCCCGCCCGCGGCGGTTGACGCTCTGCGCGAACGAGTCCACCTGCACCTGCCCCTGCGTGCCCGGCCACTGTCGGCGGCGGACGACTGAGGTCGCCGGCTCGACCCCGGAGTCCGCGGGGTCGTCGACCGCGAATCGCGGCGCGCCGAAGCCCAGGCCCGGGTAGGCGACCGGCACGAGGTGCGGGAAGTAGCGCGAGGCGGGGTCGTTGCCGGTCGAGTTCGGCTGCAGGTGACCCAAGTTGACCGGGGAGGTCAGCCAGCCTGGCGCGCGGCGATCGAGCACGAACGCGTCCTCGAAGGCCACCTGTGTCTCCCACTGCCGCTCCACCAGGAACCCGGGCAGGATGGCGGCGCGGCCCGTCCGCTCATGCCGCCCGACGACGCCGGGCGCGACGACGCTGCGCTTGCGGTTGGCCGCGGCCCGGTACTGGACCCACGGCCCCGACTTGAAGCAGACCGGGGCGGTGCCCATCTCGAGCACGCTGTCGCGGCCGGTCCGCAGGTTGCGGTAGAGGTCGAGCCACTTGTTGCGCTCGGGGTTGTTGCCCGCCCCCTGCACCTTCGGGGCCAGGAACCGCTCGACCAGGTCGCGCCAGCCGGTGAACGGCCCGCTGCCGGCGACGCCGCCGGCGCGCCGCCGCAGGTCCTCCAGCTCCTCGGCCAGCTCTTCGGCGGCGCGGCGGGAGATGTTCGGCGGCGCGGTGCTGCGACGCTGGTTGTCGGCGGGGATGCGCAGGCCGTCGCTCCGCCGCACCTGGGACAGCACCGCGACCAGGACCTCCCGAGACGCCGTGTTGACGTTGACCGGCGCCGGGACGAGCGGCTCGACGACCGTGTCCGTAGCGGGGTAGCTGCCGCGCACCGGCATCAGCAGCTCCAGCTGGAACACCGACGGCAGCTGCAGCTGGACGCGCCCGGGCCGCGGCGTACTCGCGCGCATCAGCACACCGAACTCCGCCTCGCCCGTCGCGAGGTTGCGGATCCGGACGGTGCTGCCGGCGCCGAGGTGCACCGCCGACTTGACGGTCAGCGTGCGCGTGAGGTTGCCCTGGAGGTCGTTGAACACGCGCTCGGGCCGGCCCCACGAAGGCGCGCTCTCCGCCTGCGCGTCGACGGCGAACACGCGGTCCAACGCGTCCATCTCCGCCGAGTCGAAGGCGCCCATACCCGCCTCCTGGATCTCCAGGAGCTCGCCGACGCTCTTGTAGGAGATCCGGCGCCCGTCACGGTCCGGCGCAAAGAACGGCCAGATCGCCGCCAGCACGCACCGGTAGTCGAGGACCAGCGACTGGGCGCGCACTCCGTTGGTGCCGTCGGCGAAGCCGAGGTCCTGCAGCAGGCCCCGCTCGACGCCGAGGAGCCGGCCGCCGTCCTTGCCGTCGTAGCTCACGACCTCGTGAGCGACCCAGAGGAAGCCTGTCTCGGGCAACCTGGACGCGTCCTCCACCACCATAGAGGTCGCGTCGGGCTCGAGGTCCTCCACCAGGCGCGTCGAGGTCCCCAGCACGTTCGCCAGCAGCAGCGGCGACGCCGAGTCCAGCGACAGGAAGCGCTGCAGGTCCTCGACCTCCCCGCCGAGCAGCACGCGCCCGTCCTCACGCAGCGCGTCGAAGCTCGCCGGCAGATCGACGCCGACCGGCCACTCGTCCAGGCCGTCGTAGTCCGGGGTCTCGTCGAACGCCGGATGCGACAGCGCCACCTCCGCGAGCAGCACCTCGCGCACGCTCGCAGACGCCTGCTCCGTCGCGGCCTGGTCGACGTCGCGCATCGCGGCGTCGGCGCCGACGCTCATCGAGACCGCGAACGGCAGCGCCAGCAGCATCAGCAGGGTCAACGCGAACAGCACCGCGAGCAGCGCCAGCCCTTGCTCCGCGGAGCGCGGCGCAGCGGGTTTCCAAGGTCGGATCACGAGCCCGCTCCTCCGCCGAGGTCCTCGTAGGTGACGACCGGCGACGACGTCGGCTCGCCGCGCTTGTCGTAGGTGAACCGGAACGTCCTCGTCGGCTGCAGCTCCATCGGCAGGAACTGCGCCGGCGCGAACGCGAACGCCAGCAGCTGGACCTCGTCGACGACCCCGGGGACCCCAGCTTCAGGCGGGGACAGGTCGAGCACCATGTCCCGCTCCTGATCCGGCGCGCCTTCGGCGGCCACGCGCGCGAACTCCCGCTCGTCGACTTCGAGCCAGAAGGACCGACCGTCGAACCCGACCTCGATCGTCGACCACCGCCGCAGCGGCACCGAGAGGGCGGCCTGCAGCGACTTGCGCTGCGCCTGCCCCTGACCGTCCCGGACCCGGAGCCGCGCGTCCGGGCGCAGCTGGTCGTCGAGGCGGACCTCGAGCATCGGCGGCATGTCGACCAGCACGCAGTCCCGCCGCTCTTCGAGGAACACGTCGACGCGGAGCACGAAGCCGTCGCGCAGGTCCGCGAGCAGCGGCGGCACCGGCCAGCGCAGCAGCGGCCGGTCGTCGTCCGGCAGCGCGCGGCGCGCGGCCCCGAAGCGGCCGGCGGCGACCTCCTCCCCGGCGAGCGCGGGGCGCAAGCGCGCGTCCAGGAAGGGCTGGTTGGGCTCGAACTGGAACGACGCGACCGGCTCGAGCAGGCGCGACTGGACGCTGGCGGGCTCGTTGTCGACGCCCGGCCGCACCCAGACCGCCGTCGGGACCCCCTCGGCGCGGGCGGTCATCTGCGCCGCGCGACGCTCGCCGCGCAGGATCGTCTGCGCGACGAGCTCGGGGTCGGTCTTGCCGATGTAGCCGATCCCGACGCCCATCAACACCGAGATGATCCCGATGACGGTCAGCAGCTCCAGCAGGGTGAAGCCCGCCTCGCCGCCCGGCGCCGCCGCTCGCTCGTGGGCCGCGCGCATGCTCAGTTCGATGGCCAGACGATGTCGTCGTCCGTGCCGAACTTCAGGTCCGCCCCCGCGCTCAGCAGCTGGAAGCGGCGCTGACCGTAGTAGGAGCCGTCGTCGCGCTTGCGCGCCTTGACGGTGACCACCGGCTCACCGGGACCCGGGACGACCTGCTGGGGCTTGCCGATGTTGAGCTTGCTGAAGTAGACGAGCGGCGTGCCCCACGCGTCGGCCACTTCGTAGCGGCTCCGGACGCCGTCGAGCAGCGGCAGCGGCTCGCCGTGGCTGTCCTCGTCGGTGTTGACCAGCGCGTCCCCCAGGTCGCCGAGGTTCGAGCCCTCCTTCTTGTTCTGGCTGAGCATGACGACCAGCGACTCGATCCCGGTGTTCTTGCCGTTGTCGGGCTTCCAGGTCGGCTTCTTGCGGCGATCGAGGTAGCTGAGGTCGTCGCTGGGGAAGTAGCCCATGGCGCTGCTGAACTTCTTCAGCGCCGTCTCCAGCCGGACCATCGTCGCCTCGGTCGCGACCTGGTCCGCGGTGCTGCGCGTGTCGAGGACGCGCGGCAGCAGCACCGCGGCGAGGGTGCCGATGATCGCGATCACGATCAGCAACTCGATCAGGGTGAAGCCTCGTTGGTTCGTCGGCGCAGACATCAGCGGGCCTCCTTGCGGCGCTCCAGGCGGTAGTTGTCGAAGGCCACGTCGGTCTTCGCGCGTTTGTTCCCGGACGTGAAGACGATCGTCTTCAAGGCCGTGTTGGTGCTGCGCGTCAGCAGCTTGAGCTGCTGGCTGTGCACGAGGGCGTTGTTGAAGTAGACCTGCAGGATCATCTGCCGGGCGTCCTCGTCGCCGTTGGGTACGACGCGCAGCTCGAGCAGCTGCGGCTCCCCGGTGCGCATCAGGCTCCGCGCCAGCTTCTTGCGCAGCGGCTGGTTGTCGTCCGACTCCCGGCCGTCCCGTACGGTCACCATCGGCTGGCCCTGGTAGACCCCGACCCGCGCCGAGAAGTCGACCCCCTGCCGGCCGCGGTGGATCTCGACGCCGAGCCCGTTCCACGCCTCGCTCGGGTCGGTGCCCGGCATCACCTCGAGCTCGACCGCGGTCGCGAGGAAGTTCTTGCCCCGGGCGATGGCCTCGCTCCGCTCGGCGTAGACCTCGCCTGGTCCGCTGGTCGAGAACGTCCCGCGGAACACCAGCTTGCCGTCCCGGATCCGGGCGCCCAGGGTCTTGTCCGGGTCGCAGCTCCAGAGGTCGCCGAGCTTGTCGCGGTCGAAGCTGTCGCTCAGCGCCTCCTTCTGCGCGTGCGACTCGATCGCCCCGAGGGTCTCGCCAGCCCAGCGACCGAGCGCGCTGTCCCGGCCGAGGTCCCGCTCGACCCGCTCGAGGGTGGTCACGGCGTCGTCGACGCGGTTGCGGCTGTAGGCGACCACGGCCAGCGCGCCCTTGGCGTAGCCCCGCTCGGCGTCGGCGGACACGAGGTCCCGCGCCGCCTCGAACGCAGCCCGCGCGGCGCGGCGGTCCGCCGCCTGGAAGGCCCGGAGCCCCTGGAGCTCGAGCAGCTCAAGCTCGGGCGCCGGCGAGAGCGCCACCGCGCGGTCCTGGTAGCGACGCGCGGCCAGCCACGCAGCCGCCTGGTCCGTGCCGGTCGCGTTGTCGCCCAGCTCGTCCTGCACCGCCGACATCTCGGCGATCGCGTGCAGGAAGTCATCGTGGGCGCGCAGGCACGACGCGAGCGCCTCGGCCGCGTCCCCGTACTGGCCCATCAGCCGCAGCGTCCGCCCCTTCAGGTAGGACGCGTACGCGTCTCCCGGAGACGCCTCCAGCGCGCGGTCACAGTAGGTGAGCGCGTCCTCGTAGCTCCCGATCCGCGAGCACAGCAGCGCCAGCCCGGTCCAGGCGCGGTGCCGCAGCAGCGGGTCCTCGTCGGCGATCACCGTCAGCAGGCCGTAGGCCTCTTGCCACATCCCCTCCCGCATCATGCAGGCGGCGCGCCCGAGCTGGGCGGCGTTGGCGTCACGGCTGGTCGCGGCCTGTTCGAAGGCCGCCTTGGCGCCAGCGACGTCGCCGGCGGCGTAGGCGACGCAGCCGCGCAGGTAGCTCTCGTCCGCGCCGGTCGGGGCCAGGGCGCGCGCGCCGTCGAGGTCACCGACCGCGAGCAGGCAACCGACGATCGTGCGCACGACCTGCGCGCGCTCCTCGGGGTCTTGGACGCTGCCGAGCGTCTGGCGGGCTCGCTGCGCGGCGGCGAGCGCCGGCAGCGTGCGGCCACGCGAGCGGTAGAACTCCGCCAGGGTGCCGTGGGTGCGCGCGTCGGTGGGCGCCTTCTCCGCGGCCTCCTGCAGCTGCTGCTCGGCTTCGACCCACAGGCCGAGGCGCGCCTTGATGACCCCGATGCCCATGGCGCGGAACGCCTCGGCCTCGTTGTCGCCCGTCGTGCCCTCGAGCAGCTTGACCTCTTCGGCGAGGTTGCCCATCGCGCGCAGCACGCGCTGGAGGACCCGCCGTCCGCCGAGCGTCTGGCCGGACATCTGCAGATAGTCCTCCGACTGACGCAGGGCCTCCTCGTAGATCCAGGACTCGGTCCGAGCCTGCTCCAGCAGCCACTCGATGAGCGCCAGCCGCTCGCCTTGACGGCTCGCGTCTCCCGCCGGCACCGCGCGGACCCGGCGCGTGACCTCGTTGCGGAGGGTGTCCGCCACGGCGAAGCGCGCGACCGCCTGCAGCCCGGGCCCGTCGCCGAACGGCTGCACCCGGCCGAGCTTGCGCTTGTTGAGGCTGAAGACGCGGAAGCGCACCTTGAGGCCGGTGAAGTCCGTGCGCTGCTCGAGGTCGAACGGATCGACGCCTTGAGCAGACTCGAGCACCCCGTAGAAAGGCTTGCTGAGGCCCTGGAGATACAGGCGGTCGTAGAGCCGCGCCGCCTGCTCCTCGCTCATGGGGCCGACGCCCACGTCCTGAGCGCCCTCGTCGTCCCCCGCGTCCTCGGCTGCCTCCAGGCCGCCTTCGCCGCGATCCAGGGTGACTCCGGACACCGTCGCGCCGTCGAGCGTGAGCATCCACGAGTGCCGGAAGTCCGGCCCGGGGTCGAGCGGCAGGCCGCACACGGTCAGCGGAGCGCGCGGCGGGAACGCCAGCTCGCGCGGCGGCAGCGGCCGCGTCTCGCTCGGCTCCGTGAAGAAATCCCGGCGGACGATCTCCTCGGCGTCGCTGCTGACCAGCGCCGCCGCGCGGAACGGCTTCGCCTCGTATTCGAGCGTGGTCGGGCTGTAGCGCACGCGCAGCGGCTCGACCGACAGCATGTCGCGCGAGCAGTAGGCTGCGGTCAACGCGACCAGGATCAGCAGCACTTGTTCCTTGCGGATGTTCACTTGGCCTCCTCCTCGGCGACGAACGAGACCCCTGAGAGGGTCGCCTTCACGGTCGCGCCCTCGCCTGGACGCGCCGGCTCCGTGACGGTGAGGCGATCCAGGACCAGCGTGCGGCCCGGCGCCCGGCAGGACTCCAGGAAGTAGGCGAGCGTCGGCTCGTCGCACTGCAGCTGGACGTTGACCGTCTGCTGCTTGAGCCGCGCGCTGACGTCGGGGGCGCCGCGTCTTCGCCCGCGGCTCCGTCCGATCGGTCGACGTCGCCGCTGGCTCTCGAGCTTGACCGACTGGATCGCGCTGAGTCCGCGCGCGTCCTCGTCGGCGGCGACGACGCGGTCGTGAGCCGCGAACAGCCGCTGCTGCAGCTCGTCGATCAGGTCCAGCCCGAACAGGGTCGCCCGGATCTGGTCGACGCCGTTGGGGACGTCCCAAGAGACGTCGTCTCCTTCGACCAGGACGTCGCGGTCGCTCGCCGCGTTCACGATCGCCAGCCGCAGCGCGTTGCCGCGCTGGAAGAGGTGCTGGTCGGCGGGGCCGGTCCAGGTCCGATAGGCGGGTGCGACCTCGAACGCCAGCTCCTTCATCAGCCGGTCGCGCTCGGCCGCCAGCTGCTCGTTCTGCTCCTGGGCGGCGCCGAGCTCACGGGACTTGTAGGCCTCGCGCAGCGTGTCCTGGCGCCGCGGCAGCGGCCCGGGCGCGGTGACCGAGTCGACGATCGCCCCGCCGACCAGCCAGACCACCGCGCCGATCGCGCACCCGATCAGCCAGGGTTTGTTCTCCTGAGCGAACTCGCCGATGTCCATCAGTTGCCCTCCTCTTCGGCGACCAGCGGCGCCTCGAGCCCGATGGTGAAGACCACGCGCTTGGCGCTGTCCGGACTCGGGCGGTCCTTCATGTCGGCCACCAGCTGGTCCTTGATCAGCGGGTCCGAACGGAACTTCTCGTAGAACTCCACGATCACCCGGCTGGGGTCGACGCCGCCGAGCTCCTTGGCAGCGACCTCCACGGTGACGGTGGGCAGCGCGTCGGCGCCCGGCCGGCCGCGCTTGCTGCCGACCTCCAGCTTCTCCACCCACAGCTGCGGCTGCAGGTGGCGGGTGAGCGCGCGCTGCACGCGCAGCACGCCGTGGAGCGGTAGCGCGCGCTGCCGCAGGGTCTGGACCAGCGCCAGGTCCGCCTCGTTCTCTTCGATCAGCGACTCGGCCTCTTCATGGGTCCGGTTGACGCTGCTGATCATCCGCCGCATCCCGCTGCTGTAGCGGTCGCGCTCGGCGGTCAGCTCCTGATTGTGTTGGAACTGCAGGGCGAACACGACGGCCACCACGGCGCCCGCGAGGATGTTGAAGATCGTCCGCTGCTGGAACCGCTGCTTCTTGCGGACCGCCTCCGGCAGGATCTCCAGCGAGTAGAGCGTGTCGTCGAGGCGGCCGACGGCGAGGCCCAGCGCGACGGCCGCCTCGTGCCGCATCTGCTCGAGCTGCTCGGCGTCCTCGGGCGGCAGCGCGCTGAGGTCGACGTTCGCGAAGGGGTCGAACAGCTCGACGGGACAGCGAAGGCTCTCCCGCAGCAGCCCGCGCAGGCCGCGGAGCCGGGCGCCGCCGCCGCAGACGAGCACCTTGTCCAGGCGGAGATCGCTGATCTTGGTCTGCGCCTTGCAGAACGACAGCGAGCTGTTGACCGCCGCGGGGATCGAGGTCGCGGCGCTCGCCGCCGCCATCGTCACCTTCTCCGCCTGGCCGCTCTTGTAGTTCCCGCGGCTGGCAGGGTCGAGGTCGAGGAGGTCCCGCTTGAGCACCTCGGCCTTCCGGGACGAGACGTTGAAGCTGCTCGCGATGGCTTCGTCCAGCACCTTGGTCCCGCTGGTCAGGTTGCGGGCGAAGAGCAGGTCGGTGCCGCGCACGATGGCGAGGTCGACGGTCTCGTGGCCGATGTTCACGAGGGCGACCACCGCGTCGGCGTCGACCGGGCCGCACTTCAAGTACGCGTTGTAGAGCGCCGTGCAGTTGGGCACGAAGGCGGTGACGGCGCCACCGGCGGCCCCCACCTCACCCTGCAGCCGCTCCAGCGCGTCGTCCTTGGCCAGCGCGAGCAGCACGGTGTCGCTGCCCGACTCGTCCTCGATCGGCAGCAGGTTGTAGTCCGCCGAGAGCGCCCCTCCCGACTGCTGCGCGAGGTCCTGGATCTCCAGGTCCATGAGGTTCCGCAGCTGCCAGTCCGGCGTCGGCGGCACCTGGCTGTAGCGCAGGGTCATGTCCCTTCCAGCCAGCCCGCAGGTGGTGTCCTTGAGCGGGATGCCCGCCTCCGAGAGGGAGCCGTGCCCCTCTGCCGCCGGCATCCCGGCGAAGCGCAGGAGGCTGACGCCGTGCTTGCCGACCTGCGCGACGAGCACCTTCGCGCTGTGGCTGCCGAGATCGACCGCGGTTGCTTTGCTTGCCATGGGGATTCTTGTGCTGGGTCTCGCTACGTGCGCCGCTCAGTCCCGACCGCCCTCGGGATCGCCGCCGTCCGGATCGCCACCGTCCGGGTCGCCACCGTCCGGGTCGTCCGACTTCGGGAGGTGCCGCTGGATGTACTGTTGGACCATCGCCTCCAAGCCGGGCTCGGACGCCGCCGCGAACGCGTCGGCGAGCAGCGCGAGGCGATCGCGCTGCGCCTGGAACGTCTTCCGGTCGAACGTCGCCAGTCGAGCGGCCGCGCGGGCGCGCAGGTCGCGCTGGGCCGCGAGCCCCTCCACGTGCTTCTCGCCGTAGAGGGAGATCAGCACGTCGACGCCTTCGAGGACACGCTCGTAGCCGCCGCGTGTGTCGAAGAACCCGGCCTCTTCGAAGTCCTGCTCCAGCTGCCGTGCCGCGGCCGCCTGCTCACCCAGGATGCGCTGGCGGAGCTGCTGCGCGTTCGCGAGCTCGCGCGAGTCCATCGGCCACTCGCCGAATACGCGGTCGAGCTGATCCAAGGCCACGCCCGGCCGACCTTCGTCCAACGCCGCGGCGGCTGCGCGCACGAGCTCGGCAGCCTGCATCCGCTCGGCGCGGAACCCGACCCGCAGCTGCAGCTCGGAGGCCTCGCACACGAGGTCGTAGGCGCCGCCCCGGACCTGCCCGCGGACCGGCGTCGGCGCCGCGAACGCCGCAGCGGCGCGCGTGCCGAAGCTGCCGAACAGCACCCGGGCGGCGCGGAACTCGGCGGCGGCCGACGTCGACGCGAACGCGCCGTCCGCCCCGGCCGTCATCAGCCCCTCGCCCGAGTCCAGAGGGAGCACGAGCGTGACGGCCTCACAGCCCTCCACGGCGAGCGCGAAGCCCGACTCCTCGGAGGTGACGGCGACGCTCGCGCCGACGTCCGAGAGCACGCACTGGCCCGCGGCCAGGAGGCCGCGCAGCGCGTCCGGGACGCGGCCGGGCGCGAGCCCCAGGACCGTCGCCGGGTTCTGGGGATCGGAGGACCGCACCGCGAGCGCGGCGCCGAAGCCCACCGCCGTCGGTCCGGACTCGAGCTTGACCTTGAGGTCGTTCTTGTCGCCCCCTTCGGTCACGGCGACATCGTCGACGATCGCCTCGGAGGCGTCGTCCGGCAGCGCCGCGACGACCTCGAGTTGGAGTCGATCGCAGCCGTCGGGGACCGTCACCACGGCCTCCAGGCGCTGCCAGCCTTCGCGCGGCTCGATCGCCGTGCCGCTCACGAAGCGAAACGGCGCCGCCTCGCTCTGGGCGAAGGCCACCGCGCGGACGCCGACCGCGCCAGCGCCCGTCGTGCGACAGTGCGCCGCGATCGTGAGCGTGCGACCCGCGAAGACCTCGAGCGGCGCGTCCAGCGCCAGGACCGCGAAGTCGTCGGCCGTCGCGGCCTCGCCCGACTCGGCGTCGCGCTGCGCGCGGAAGCCGCTCTCGCCGGTGTGAGCCCCCCCGCCGAGCCGCCAGCCGAGCCCCCCGGCCTTGGGTCGCCAGCCTTCCTCGGTCTCACAGGCGCCGACGTCCGCGTCGAGTCGGTTGCCTGGGACGACCAGCGCGGCGCGCCGCGACGGGCCGCGCGCCGCGCCCGGGGACGCTTGCTGTCCCTGCTGCATCCACCACCAGCCGCCGCCGCCGCCGCCCAGCACCAGCGCCAGGATGAGGAGCAGGCCGACCGGGCTCCCGCGTCGCTGCAATCGAGCGGCGTCCAGCTTGCGGATCGAGAACTGCTCGTCCTCGCCGGCCGCCGACGCCGCCGCGCCCTCTTCGCGGAACTGGACGCGCAGGCGCCCGACGGTGAACACGTCGCCGGGCGTCAGGACGACCTCGGTCACGCGCTTGCCGTCCAGGAACGTGCCGTTGGTCGACCCGAGGTCCTTGAGGACCAGGCGGTCGCCCTCCGGCGCGATCTCGCAGTGGACCCCGGAGGTCTTTTCATCGGCGAGGACGAGGTCGTTGCCCGGCTTGCGGCCGACGCGCAGCGGCGCGTCGCCGACGGACAGCACGTCTCCAGCGCGATCCCCGTCGAGGATCTCGAGGACGTAGTTGGCCATTCTGAATCAGAGGTGAGGGGTCCTGGCGACGCCGCAGCGTCGACGCCGGCGGAGCGTCCGGCTCGGCTCTGCCTGCGAACCGCAGGGAGGGCCAGCGTCGACGTTCCCGGGGCCTGGGGACGCCGTCGCTGCTTGCAAAACTACCCGCCGCCGGCGACACCGCAAGGTACTGTCGAGCGGAGGAGCGGTTACAACGAGACGGCACCGTCCGCTGCCACAGCATGGCCAACCTCTACCACGTCGCCGAACTCCCGAAGGCGGGCGAAGCCGTCCTCGAGGGCCCGGTGGCGCACCACCTGGCGCGCGTGCTCCGGGTCCAGGCAGGGGAGGTCGTCCAGCTCTCCGACGGCCGCGGGCGCGTCGCCGCAGCGACGGTCCAGCGCGTCGAGCGCGCCAAGGTGGTCGCCCAGGTCGGCCCGGTCGCCGAGCGCGCGCCGCTCCGACCGCAGGTGACCCTCGCGTTCGCGTGCCCGCGATCGTCGCGTGCGGACTGGCTGATCGAGCACGGCACCGAGGTCGGCGTCGCGGCGTTTCAGCCCGTCTGGACCGCGCGCAGCCGCCCCCAGCGGCTCAACCTCGATCGATGGAACAAGATCGGCGCGGCCGCCGCGGGACAGTGCGCGCGGGCCCACCTGCCGCAGGTGCGCGAGCCCGTCGACCTCGACGCGCTGCTGGCGTCGTCCTTACCTGCCGCCCGCCTGATCGCCGACGTCCGCGGCGACCCCGCCGCGACGGAAGGCGGCGCACGGGACGCCGTCGTGCTGATCGGCCCGGAGGGCGGCTTCACGCCAGCGGAGCGGGCCGCAGCGTCCGGGGCCGGGTTCGCGCCGCTGCGCCTCGGACCGCACATCTTGCGCACCGAGACCGCCGCGTTGCTGGCGGCCGCGACCCTGCTGCGAGCCGCGCGCTCGGACGGCTAGACCCGCGCTCCGCGCCGGCCCCGAGGGCCTGGCGGGGAGCGTCGCCCAGCTGGACTCGTCGGCCAGCTGGACTCGTCGGCCAGCTGGGAGCGGCTCCGCTGGGCTAGTTGCCCAGCGTGACGCTGACGCCGTTGGAGACCGTCAGGCCGAGCGCGTTCGCGGCCGCGTCCAGCACCACCCACTGGTGGTAGAGGCCGAAGCCTGCCAGCGCGCTGACGTTCGGCACCGCGAAGCCGAGGCTGGCCGTGCCGGCGGCAGACGTCGACGTCGCCAGGGTCAGGTCCGGAGAGACCAGGAGGTCACAGCCCGGCGCGTTCGGCAGCGGCGCGGGCAGCGTGAGCCCGCCGCCCGACGTGTTCGAGTAACCCGAGACCAGGACCGCGAGGCTCGACCCGAGCGCGTCGGCGCAGTCGAGGTTGTAGGTGGTTCCGAGGATCGGGAGCGAGTCGGCGCTCGCTACCGGCGTCGGGAACAGCGGCTGCGCGGTGCACTGCACCTGCCACGAGGGCCGCATGATCTGGAAGCTCCAGGAGTTGCTGCCCGTCCGACGGTATCCGAGGTTGATCTGGCCGCCCGTCAGGTCGCTCAGCACGGTCGTCTGCGGCGTGTTGTCGACGCCGATGAAGAACGCCGTCCCGACCGAGACGGGCGGGTCGAACGTCGCGCGGTAGAAGCCGGCGGTCGGACCGACGGTCATCGTCGTGGTCGCGACCGGGGCCGCGCTCGGGCCGGAGCCGACGAGGCTGTAGATCCGCGCCGGCACCGTGACCGTGCCGCCCGTCGAGCGGGTGAACAGGTCGAAGCTGGTCAGCTGGGTCGGGCTGCCCGTGCCGATCCGGTAGACGTGCTCGTCAGCCGAGGTCGAGCCGATCAGGTTGCCGCCGGTCGGGTTCGTCTGCGCGCACGTCGGCACGGCGATCTGCGACGAGCCGACACAGCCCGCGCCGAACGTGCCGTTCGTCGCGATCGTGCTGCCGCCCGGGACCTGCGTCTGGACCTGCACGGTGTTGGCGCCCGGGCCGGGCCGCGCCGCGGTCAGCTCGCTGTACGAGGTGCCCGGCGGGATGTCGGCGTCGAAGCCGAAGTTGTAGATCGTGTTCCACTCCAGGGCGTTCTGGCCCGCCGGCGCGCTGAACACCACGCGGTTGTTCACCCGCGCCGCCGTCCAGTCGTTGCTGGCGTCGTCGTCCAGGTCCCCGAACGTGAAGTTCGTCGCCGTAGCCGCCGCGTCGATCGGCACCTCGAAGGTCGCGCCGCCGCGGCTGTTGTCGACGTTGTGGACCGCGTACTCGTAGTGGTACTGGCCGCCGCCCAGCGGGGTCACCTTGGACGCGACGAAGAACCGGCCGTCGTCCGCGCCGTTGCCCCCGACCTCGACGGTCGCGCCCTGCCATCGATCGAGCACCGAGCCGAGCGCCATGCCGGTCGTGTTGCTGAAGAACCACGTGCTGCCCGACTGACCTGGCTGGAACCCGCGGTGCGCGAGGTTGTCGCCGCGGTTGGCGACGGCTTCGCCGTTCAGCACCAGCTGGAGCGCGTAGTAGTACTCCGCGCCCTGCACGAGCAGATCCTGCTCCTTCACCGTGCAGCGGTTGTCGACGCTGTCGAAGATGTTCTGCGCGAGGCTGAAGTTGCCGTCCGCGGGTGCTGGGTAACCGGCCTGCGCGGGGTCGCCGATGTCGAAGTAGCTGCCGACCGGGTTCCAGGTGCCGAGCCAGGGGTTGATCTCCTCCGGCGGCCCCAGGTCCGTGCGGTCGGCGTTGTTCCCGGCGCCGTAGGCGTCGCCGCAGCCGACGCCCATCTGGTTGCCGGGGGTGCCGGTGTTGCACGGGCTGCCGCAGCCGTTCACCGAGTAGTTCAGCGACAGCCACGCGTGCTTGCAGAACGACCACTCGTTGATCTGCTCGATCTTGTCGTTGTGCACCCGCGCGATGATGAACCCGAACCACGGGTGGTTCGGCTGCATCGCCGCGAACCACGGGATGTTGACCGAGCCGGGGTTGCACATCTCGTTGCGGAACGACATGCCGACCTCGCCGTTGTTGGTCGGGCCGCGGCGACCCCAGTAGGTCAGATTCCCGATGTCGATCACCGCACCGTCGAGGCCGACGACCGTGTTCGACTGGGCGAGGACGCCCGGTGTCAACGAAGCGGTGAGCGCGAGAGCAGCGAGGAGGGGACGCATCAAGGTCTGGATCGTGGGGCGAGCGGGCGGTCCAAGGAGTGTAGAGGGGATGACGAGCGGCGCCAATTCCCTCGTGACGTCGAGCCGTCCGGTTCCGCCTTGCGCCTCGGCGTCAGGACTCGGATCGTGGCAGGTCATGCACCCCTCGATCCCCCGTGTCATCGCGAGTTTGGCCACCAGCGCGGCCGCGCTCGCCCCCCTGTGCGGCCAGACCCGGCTGCTGCGCCATCCGGACATCCACGGCGACCGCGTGGTCTTCACCTACGGGGGCGATCTCTGGGCGGCCGACGTCGCCGGCGGCGCCGCGTCGCGGCTCACCGCGACTCCGGGCGTCGAGCTGTTCGCGAAGTTCTCTCCGGACGGCCGTTGGATCGCCTTCACCAGCCAGGTCAACGGCGACGAGCAGGTGTGCGTGATCCCGAGCGCCGGCGGCAAGGTCCGCCAGCTCACCTGGTATCCGGCCGACGGCCCGCTGCCCGCGCGCTGGGGCTACGACAACCAGGTCTACGGTTGGACGCCCGACAGCACCGCGGTCCTGTTCCGCAGCCTGCGGAGCGCCTGGACCCTGACCGGCGGACGCCTCTACACCGTCCCGCTGCCCGCGGTCGCCCGCCGCCGCGGCGCGCTCCCGACCCCGCTGCCGATGCCCGAGGCGGGCGCGGGCGAGTTCTCGCCGGACGGGGAGCGCATCGTCTACGCGCCGCTGTTCCGCGACTTCCGGACCTGGAAGCGCTACGAGGGCGGCTGGGCGCAGGAGCTCTACGTCTTCGACCCCAAGACCCGGCGCGCCGAGAACATCTCGAACAACGTCCGGGCGGACCGGGACCCGATGTGGATCGACGACCGGATCTGGTTCGCCAGCGACCGCAGCGGCACCCTCAACCTGTGGAGCTACGACCTCGGCTCGCGCGCCGTCAACCAGGAGACCCAGAGCACCAAGTGGGACGTGCGCTGGCCCAGCGCCGGCGGCCCGGCCGACCGACGCATCGTCTACGAGAAGGGCGGCGCGCTGTTCTGGTTCGACACCGAGTCGCGCGAGGAGCGGGAGATCCGGATCCGGGTGCCCGACGAGGGGCAGACCGAGCGCGCGGTTCGGGTCGACGCCGCCGATCGGATCGAGCACTCGGCGATCAGCCCGGGGGGACGGCGCGCGGCCTTCGCAGCGCGCGGCGAGCTGCTGACGGTGCCTCGCGAGCACGGTGACACGCGGGAGCTGACCCGCACCCCGGGCGTCCACGAGAAGCACCCGACGTTCTCCCCGGACGGCGCGACCCTCGCCTACGTGAGCGATCAGACCGGCGAGGAGCAGATCTGGCTCGTCGACCACCTGGGCGCGGCGCCGCCCCGACAGCTGACCCGCGGACTGCGGGGCATGCTCTACGAACCGCGCTGGTCGCCCGACGGGCGCCGGATCGCGTTCAGCGACAAGGACGGCGTGCTGCGCGTCTGCGACGTCGCCACCGGCGCGCTCACCGAGGTCGCCGACGAGCCACGCGGCCAGCTCCGCGACCACAGCTGGTCGCCGTGCTCGGGCTACCTGACGTTCTCGATGACGGGAGCCGCCCCGATCCCGAAGGTCTACGTCTACGCGCTCGCCGACGCCGAGCTCCGCTGCGTCTCGCGGGAGCTCAGCAACGACTCGAACCCGGTCTTCGGCGCGGACGGAGAGCGGCTGTTCTTCCGAGGCCTGCGGGGCTTCCAGCCGCGCCTGCCGGGCGCCTACGAGTGGGACTTCCAGGTCGACCGGGGCTACGGGCTCTACGCGCTCGCGCTGCGCGAGGAGCTGCCCGCCCTGTTCGCCAAGCGCAGCGACGAAGCCGCCGCGGAGCCGGACGCGCCTGCCGAGGAGCCGCCCGCCTTCGACGCTCCGATCCGGATCGACTTCGACGGCCTCGCGGACCGCGTCGAGCAGGTCCCCGTCGGGCTGGACAACTTCTGGGGGCTGGCGGCGACCCGCGGACACCTCGTCTACGGCAAGCGCGGCGGCAGCTACTACGGCCGCGGCTCCGACAAGCCGACTACGCTGCACCTCTTTTCGCTGGCGGAACGCGAGGCCGAAGAGCTGGCGACCGGAGTCCGCGGCTACGCGGCGTCGCCGGACGGGGCGCACCTCCTGGTGCACACCGCCGACGGCTACGCCGTGCTCCGCGCCGCCCGCGGCGGCGCCGCGGACGCCCCGACCCTCGACCTGTCCGGGGTCCGCACGACCAAGGTCGCGGCAGACGAGCACTGGCAGATCTTCGGGGAGGTGTGGCGCCGCTACCGCGACTTCTTCTACGTCGAGAACATGCACGGATACGACTGGGAGGAGCTCCGCGAGCAGTACGCCCAGCTCGTCCCGCACGTCCGTCACCGCAGCGACCTCAACTACCTGCTCGGTGAGATGATCGCCGAGCTCAACGTCGGACACGCCTACATCTCCGGCGGCGACCTCGGCGCGCCCGCGCGCGCGACCCCGGCGCTGCCCGGCCTGGCGCTGGAGTTCGACGCAGCCGCGAGCCGCTATAGGATCGCCGCCCTGCTCCGCGGCGAGAACGACAGCGCCACCTACCGGTCCCCCAGCAGCGCGGTCGGCGCCGACCTCTCGGTCGGCGACTACCTGCTGGCGATCGACGGCTACGAGCTCCGCCCCCAGGACAACCCCTATCGCTGGCTGCACGGCAAGGCCGGCCGCACGGTTCAGCTGACCGTGCACGCGCAGCCGGTGCTCGAGGAGGCGCGCGTCGTCTCGATCGAACCGATCGCGAGCGAGTCCGACCTCCACTACCTGCGCTGGGTCGACGCCAACCGTCGACGGGTGCACGAGCTCAGCGACGGCGCGCTGGGCTACGTCCACCTGCCCAACATGGGCGCCGAGGGCATCCGGGAGTTCCTCCGCCAGTACTACCCGCAGCGCCACAAGCAGGGCCTGGTGATCGACGACCGCTACAACGGCGGCGGCAACGTCAGCGAGATGGTCGTCAACCGCCTGTCGCGCGAGCTGATGATGTGCACCTTCGGCCGGACGTCGGGCTACGACCCGTACCCCAGCGCGCTGTTCCACGGGCACCTGATCTGCCTCCTCAACGAGACGTCGGCCAGCGACGGCGACATCTTCCCGGCCATGTTCCGACGCGCCGGGCTGGGCAAGCTCGTCGGCAAGCGCAGCTGGGGCGGCATCATCGGCATCACCAACCGCGGCGCGCTGATGGACGGAGGCACGGTCAACGTGCCCGAGTTCGGGAACACCGAGCCGGGTCCGGCGTGGACCATCGAGGGCTACGGCGTCGACCCGGACATCGAGGTCGAAAACGACGTGGCGTCCCTGCTGCGCGGCGAAGACAAGCAGCTCCAGCGCGCCGTCGCGGAGCTCCTCGAGCAGATCGCAGCGGAGCCGCGCCCCCTGCCCGTGGCCCCGCCGGCGCCGGTGAAGACGGGACGATGAGCCGACGCCCCTCGCCATCGCCGCGCCTGCCCGAGCTCCGGCTCAAGGTGCGGGCCGTCGGCCGCCACCCCTGGTTCTACCGGAAGATGATCCAGAAGCCGAAGGAGCCGCTGCCCGCGGGCGCGGCCGTCAAGGTGCGCGACCGGGAGGGCCGGCTGGCGGGCACCGGCTTCTACAATCCCCGCGCGGAGCTCGCCCTGCGCATGTTCGCGGACGGCGAGGTGCGCGACCTGGGCGCGCACTTCGTCGCCCAGCTCGACCGCGCGATCCGGCTGCGTGAGGAGGTCCTGCAGGTGACCCGGGTCACGGACTCCTACCGGCTCGTGCACGCAGAAGCCGACGGCTTCCCCGGCCTCGTCGTCGACAAGCTCGGCGGCGCCGTCGTGGCGCAGGTGGCCTCGCTCGGCATGCAGCGCCAGCTCGAACCCGTCGGGGAGGCGCTGCTGCGACACTACCCCAAGACCCGCCTCGTGCTGCAGCAGGACAAGGACTGGGCCGAGCGAGAAGGCATGGACAAGCTGCCGCGGCCGCGGCCGGTAGAGACCGTGGTGCGGGAGCACGGCGTCCGCTACCGGGTGCAGGCGGGCGCCGGCCACAAGACGGGGTTCTTCGCCGACCAGCGAGACAACCGGCTCACGGTGCGGATGCTCGCGCGCAACCGCGACGTGCTCGACCTCTGCTGCAACAGCGGCGGGTTCGCGCTCAACGCCGTCAAGGGCGGCGCGACGCGCGTGCTCGCCGGCGACCTGGACGAGGCGATGGTCGCGCAGACCCGCGCGAACGCCGCGGACAACGACCTGCGGCTCGACTGCGTGCACGGCGACGCGTTCGACATGCTCCGCCAGGCTCGCGACGGCCGCCACGACCTGATCGTGCTCGACCCGCCCAAGTGGGTCGCCGGCAAGGCCGAGCTGGACGCCGGGCTGCAGCGCTACGCAGACCTCAACCGCCTCGGGATCGAGAAGGTCGCGCGCGGCGGCGTGGTCGTGACGTGCTCGTGCTCCGGCAGCGTCAGCGAGGAGCGCTTCGTGCGGATGCTCCGGGACGCGGCCACCGCTGCGCGCCGCGACGTACGGGTGACGGCGCTGCGCTCCGCTGGCGGCGACCACCCGTTCGCGCTGGAGTGCCCGGAGACCCGCTACCTCAAGGTCGCCTTCCTCCAGGTGCGCTGAGACTGCGTCTCCGACCGGCGGCGTCCCGCCCCGATCCACCGGGACCCGACCGCTAGTCGAAGCGCTGGACGAACCGCGAGAACCCGATCTCCTCACAGAGCGGCGCGAGGTCGGCGGTGGGCCCTGCCCAGCGCAGCTCCTCGAGCGTCTCCGAAACGGGCGCGTCGGTGCGCAGCGTCGCGAGGCGACGGTAGAGGGCCGCGTCCTCTCGGCGCTCGCGCAGCACGTCGGCCAGCCCCTTGGCGCCGCGCACCTTCACCTGCCAGTCGTCCGCGTCGTCGGGGATCTGCTCGAGGTGGCCGTAGGCGACGAGCACGGCGGCGGTGGACTTGGCGCCCCACTTCGGCAGCCCTGGGATGCCGTCCTGCGCGTCCCCGACGAGCGCGAGGTAGTCGGGGATCGACTCCGGCGGCACGCCGAACTTCTCGTAGACGGCGTCCTCGTCGTAGAGCTTCTGCTGCTTGCGGTCGTACTGCACGACCTTGCCGCCCACCATCTGGCCGAGGTCCTTGTCGGGCGTGCAGATGTAGACCCGCTCGACCCGGTCGTCCGCAGCGAAGCGGGCCGCGGCCGTCGCGAGGCCGTCGTCCGCTTCGAATTCGATCATCGGCCAGACCGCGCAGCCGAGCGCCTGGACCGCGCGCTCGGCGAGCGGGAATTGCGCCCAGAGCTCCTCGTCCATGCCGTCGCCGGTCTTGTAGCCGTCGAACAGCTCGTTGCGGAACGACTCGACCACCGTGTCGAACGCCACGCCGACGTGGCTCGTGAACTCGTCGCGGAGCAGCGCCCCCATGCTCGACAGCAGGCCGCGCACCGCGCCGACCTCGCGGCCGTCGGGGGCCTTCGCGGGTGGCGCGCCGAAGAAGCTGCGGAACAACTCGTAGGTGCCGTCGACGAGGTGCACGTTGACGCGGTCGGACATGGGTCCCATCTTGCCGCCAGCGGTGAGCGACCTCGACGCACAACTCCGAGAACGCCTCGCGCCGGTCGGCGACTGGGCGCCGACCCGCCTGCGTCGCGCCGCCGTCCTGTGCCCGCTGATCCGCCGCGACGGCGCGGACCACCTGCTCCTGGGCCTGCGCCCGCTCGACAGCGCGACGCACCCCGGCCAGATCGCGTTCCCCGGGGGCAAGGTCGAGGACGACGAGCGGCCGGTCGAGACCGCCCTGCGCGAGTGCGAGGAAGAGGTCGGCATGCCGCCGGGACACGTGACGCCGCTGGGCGAGCTGCCGCCGCGGGAGAGCACCTCGCGGTTCTTCGTGCACTGCGTCGTCGGCCGGGTCGCGCCCTTCGAGCTCCGGCTCTCGCCGCGCGAGGTGGACCGCGTAATCTACGGCCCGCGGGACGAGCTGCGCGACCCTGGGCGGTGGCGGGTGCGCCCGCCGCCCGGGGCGGCGCCGGGCGGCGCTGCAGCCCGCAGCCCGCAGTTCCGACACGGCGGCGACCTCGTCTGGGGACTCACCGGCAGCTTCGTCCGCGACCTGGTCGGCCGACTGGGAGGCGGGTTCTAGCCCCGCAGCTCGGCGCCGATCTGGCCCGCGTTCTTGCGCACCTTGTCGAGGAACTTGCCCTCGTCCTTGTCGGACAGCGTGCGGTCGTCCGCGCCGAGGGTGACCGTGAAGTTCAGGGACTTCTTGCCCGCCGCGACGTGCTCGCCGCGGTAGACCTCGAAGAGCTCCACGCCCCGGATCAGCTTGCGCCCCGTGGCGCGGAGGAACTCGGCCGCCGCGCCGACCTGCACGGCCTCGTCCACCAGCAGGGCGACGTCCACTGGCAGGCCGGGATAGACCGGCACGGGCTGATAGCCGGGCGCAGCCCGACCGTTGGCGAGCAGCGCGCGCACGTCGATCGTCGCGATCGCCACCTCGCGCGGGAGGCCGAGCCCCTTGCAGGTCCAAGGGTTGAGGTGGGCGACGTAGCCAACGGGAGAGCCGTCGCGGTCCACCGCCACCGCGCGCGCGGGGTGCACCCACGGCTGGTCGCTGCCCGACCAGGGCCGGTCCATCGACACCGGGAAGCCGAGGCGCGCGAGCAGGTGCTGGACGTGCTCACGGAGCTCGCCGTAGGGGTGGGGACCTGCGCCTTCGCGACGCGCGAACACCAGCGCGAGTTCGCGGACCTCGTGAGGCAGGCCGTGGTCGTCCTTCATCTCGGCGTGGTAGCCCTTGCCGGTCTCGACGAGGCGCACGTCGCCGCTCTGACGGAGGTTGTTCTCGACCGTCGCCAGCAAGCTGGGTAGGACGTGCCGCCGCATCCGGGTGACCTCGGGCGCGACCGGGTTGCTGACGCGCACGTAGTCCTGCAGCTGCGCGCCGCACGCCTCGACGACGCGGTCCGAGACGAAGCTGTAGTTGTAGACTTCGTTGCAGCCCAGCTCGAGGCAGCTGACCTCGATCATCCGCCGCACCAGGAACAGCTCGTCGTTGTGCGGCGGCGGCGCGACCGCGCCGACCAGCGGCTGCTCGGGGATGTTGTCGTAGCGGTACATCCGGCCGACCTCCTCGATCAGGTCGTCCTCGATCGCGACGTCCTTGGTCGCCCGGAAGCTCGGCGCGCGACACTCGAAGCCTGCGTCGACCCGGTCCACCTGGAACGAGAGCGACTCCAGGATCTGGACCACCTGCTCGTCCTCGAGGCGGACGCCGAGCTTGAGGTCGAGGCGGTCCCGCCGGAGCAGCAGCGGCGCCGCCGTGTAGGTGAAGCCCGCCGGGTCGACCAGCGGCCCGGCCGCGGCGGCCGTCGGACAGTGCTCACGGAGCAGCTCGAGGAAGAGGTGCACCGCGGCCTCTGCGTTGGCGGGGTCCTGGGCCTTCTCGAAGCGCGTGCTCGCGTCCGTTCGCAGCCCCAACCGCATCGTGGTCCGACGGATCGTGCTCGCGTGGAAGTTGGCAGACTCGAGGAACAGGCTCGTCGTCCCCGCCTCGACCATCGTCCCCTGGCCGCCCATCACGCCTGCCAGCGCCTCGGGCTCGTCGCCCGCGCAGATCAGCAGGTCGGTCGGCTCCAGCGCGCGCAGCTGGCCGTCGAGCGTCGTGATCTGCTCCCCGCTCCGCGCGCGGCGCACCCGGATCGCCCGGTCGCCGACGTGCCGCGCGTCGAAGGCGTGCATCGGCTGCCCCAGGTCGAGCATCACGAAGTTGGTGAGGTCCACCGGCAGGTTGATCGCGCGCTGTCCGACGGCCTGCAGCATCCACCGCAGCTCGTTCGGGGAGGGGCCGCTCTCGACCCCGTCGATGCGCAGGCCGCAGTAGCGCGGACAGGCCTCCGGGTCCTCGATCACGACGTCGACGCGGTCGCCGTCGCCGGGCAGAGCCTGCGGCCCGCAGACCGGCCGCAGCTCCCGCCCGTAGATCGCGGCGAGCTCGCGCGCGAACCCGTAGTGGCCCCACAGGTCCGGGCGGTGGTTGACGGACTTGTTGTCGATCTCGAAGACCCAGTCCTGGACGGGGCAGACGTCGACGAAGCGGGCGCCGATCTCGGTGTCCGGCGGCAGCACGAAGATGCCGTCGGCCTCGTCGCTGAGCCCGAGCTCCGACTCGGAGCAGATCATCCCGTGGGACTCCACGCCGCGGATCTTGCCGACCTTGATCTTGAGCGCGCCCTTGCCGCCGGCGGCCGGCAGGGTGTCGCCGGGCTTGATGACCACCACCCGCTGACCGGCGGCGACGTTGGGCGCCCCGCAGACGATCTGCGTGACCCCGCCCGACGGGCCGAGGTCGACCGTGCAGACCGCGAGCTTGTCCGCGTCCGGGTGCTTCTCGCGCTTTCGCACATGGCCGACGACCAGCGGCTCGAGCCCCGCGCCGAAGTGCACGAGGTCCTCGATCTCGGCGGTCGACATCGTGAGGTCCTTGAGGATCTGCTTCGGGTCGACGCCCGAGAGGTCCACGTGTCGCGAGAGCCAGCGCAGCGAGAGCTTCATCGCGACACCTCAGGGAACTGCTCGAGGAAGCGGAGGTCGCCCCCCATGAAGTGACGGATGTCGTCGATGCCGTAGCGCAGCATCACCACCCGCTGCAGGCCCATGCCGAAGGCGAAGCCGGTGTACTCTTCCGGGTCCAGCCCGCCCTCGCGGAGCACGTTCGGGTGCACCATGCCGCACGGCAGGATCTCGATCCACCCGCTCTGCTTGCAGACCGAGCACCCGTCGCCGCCGCAGAAGGGGCAGTTGACGTCCAGCTCGAACCCCGGCTCGACGAAGGGGAAGAAGCCGGGCCGGAGCCGCACCTCGACGTCCCGCTCCAAGATGACCCGCAGACAGGTCTTCATGGTGTGGATCAGGTTGGCGGTGCTGACGCCGCGCGACCGACCGTGCGCGTCCTTCTGCACCCGGTCCACGACCAGCCCCTCCATCTGGTAGAAGCTGTGCTCGTGCGTCTTGTCGACGGTCTCGCTGCGGAAGCAGCGCCCGGGAACGATGACCTTCAGCGGCGGCTGGAAGCCGGCCTTGGTCAGCCGCTGCAGCGTGCGGACCTGCACCGGCGACGTGTGGGTCCGGAGCAGGTTGCCGTCGCTCAGCCAGAACGTGTCCTGGCTCTCCCGGGCCGGGTGGTCGCCGGGGATGTTCAGCGCGTCGAAGTTGAAGTACTCCGACTCGATCTCGGGGCCGTCCTCCCAGCGGAAGCCCATCGACGTGAACAGGTCGACGAGCTCGTTCTGCACGATCGTGATCGGGTGCATCGCCCCGCGGCGCGCCCTCGGCCCTGGCTCGGTCGGGTCGAAGTCGGTCGCCTCCAGCTCACGATCCAGCTCGGCGGACTCCACGCCTTCGCGGCGCTGCCGGAGCGCGGACTCGACCAGCTGCTTGACGGCGTTCGCGGCCTTGCCGAACGCCGGCCGCTCCTCCTTGGGCAAGGAGGTCACCGAGCGGACGAGCTCCATGACCTCGCCTTTCGGTCCGAAGAGGCGCGACTCGAGCGCGGCGAGCGCGGCGCTGTCGGCCGCGCCGGCGACCTGCTGCAGCCACGCGTCCTGGCGTGCGGTGATGTCCATGGGCGAGGGGGCCTGACGGGTTCTCGGTACAGCACAACGGCGCTGGACTCGCCAGCGCCGTCTGAAGTGGGGCGAATCGCGCGCCGCGAGCGGACGCGCGCAGCCTAGCTGATGGCGCTCTTGGCCTGACCGCAGATGGCGCCGAAGGTGGCCGGGTCGTGGATGGCCATCTCGCTCAACTCCTTGCGGTTGAGCTTGATCCCGGCCTTCTGGATGCCGTGGATGAACTGCGAGTAGCGCATACCGTGCGACTGGACGGCGGCGGTGATCCGCGTGATCCAGAGGCGACGGAACGCGCGCTTCTTCTGGGCGCGGCCCGCGAAGGCGAACGCGTCGGCCCGCAGCGTGGTCTCCTTGGCGATCCGGAACAGGTTGCCCCGGCGCTGACGGAAGCCCTTGGCCCGCTTGAGGACGCGGTTCCGGCGTTGACGAGTGGCGGGGCTGTTGGTTGCGCGGCTCATGGTTCGTTACCTCCCACCCAGCAGCATGGCCATGTTCTCGTTGATCTTTCCCGTGCACACGGCGGCCTTGCGCAGCTTGCGCTTACGCTTGGTCGAGCGCCGCACCATGATGTGCGACGTGAACGCGTGGTGGAACTTGACCTTGCCGGTCTTGGTCAGCTTCATGCGCTTGACCACCGCCTTCTTGGTCTTCTGCTTCGTCATGACTGCAGTCCGATCGATCCGACGGCCGGCCGCGTTGCCTGCCGCCTCGGATCTAGAGGGCCAAATACGCTAGCGACCCTCTCCAGGACCGCAAGTGCGGCTTGGGGAAAAGTCTGGCATCCGGGCGACCCGCGGCCGAAAACCCGGGCGCGCGGCCCCGACGCCGCCGAAGAGCATGGACCTGACGATCGCGCTGCTGCACATCTCGGCCTGGCTGCTGCTGGCCTTCTCCCTGGCTGCCCCGAGGCTTCGTCGGGTCACCATCAGCGCCCTCGCCGTGGTCGCGGGGCTGACCCTGGTCTCCGGGACCGGCGACGGCGAGCGCAGCCTGGAGACCGTGCACACCTACGCGGGCTACGAGGGCAACTCCATGGAGGTCTCCATGGTGTCCTTCCCGACCGGCACCGTGACCGCCCCGGCGGGCCAGTGGGCCATCCCCTACGCAGGCTTCGCGCTCCTGTGGATCCTGATCCTCTGGGCGCTGCGCCGCCGCGAGGTGAAGAACCCGTGGCTCCTGCCGCTGCTGCTGGCCTGGACCAGCTTCGCTGCCTGGCTCGGCATGCAGTATCTGGCAGCGCCCGCGGTGGTCGTCCAGCCGGTCGGCCTCGACCGCTTCCTCTGGCCCGCCGGGCTGGCGCTGTCCCTGGTCGCGGCCAAGAACGCCCGCGGCCTGGTGATGCTGTTCGTGATGGTCAGCTCGGGGATCTTGCTCGGCCGGTTGCCGGTGGCGCTGTTCAGCAAGTACGCCAGCGACGAGCGGCTCGGCTCGATCCTAGACATCCACCTGGTCCGCGACATCGTCAACCCGATGACCCAGCAGCCGTTTCAACCGCGGCTCGAGGTGGACTCCGGAGATCAGCAGTTCTGGCTGATCTGGCTGGAGCACGTGATCTTCTTCCCGGGCGTTTACGCGATGAGCCTGCTCGGCATCGCGTTCGGCGCCTACATGTTCCACAAGCACGCGCCCGCTGCTCCCCAGACCGCGCGCGCAGCCGGGTGAGCGCCGAGCCCAAAGCGTCGGCCGCGCGGCGACCGGCCGAGGCGGACCGCAAAGCGCTGGCAGCGCAGTTCCGGTCCGTGCGCGCCCAGAGCGATCGGTTGACGGCGTCTTTGGCAGAGGAAGACCTCCGCGCCCAGTCGATGGAGGACGTCAGCCCTCCGTACTGGAACCTGGGCCACACCAGCTGGTTCTTCGCGGCCAACCTGCTGCGCAGGTTCGACCGGATGCCGCGCGGCTTCAACGACCTCGACTACCCGCTCAACAGCTACTACGAAGGGCTCGGGCCTCGTCTGGAGCGCAGCCGTCGCGGCAGCGTGACCACGCCGACCACCAAGCGCGTCGGCGGTTACCGCCAAGCTGTCGACGACGCGGTTCTCGACTGGCTCGCGGCCTGCCCCGCAGACCAGCTGGCCGAGACCTCGAAGATCCTGCGGATCGGCTGCGAACACGAGCGGCAGCACCAGGAGCTGTTCCTCACCGAGATCCACCACATCCGCTGGTCGGACCCGACCGGCGCGAGGACCGCCTACGCCCCCGCCGCCCCGAAGACGGCGAAGGAGCAGGTTTGCAGCGACGCGCTGCGCGCCGTCACGTTCGACGCCGGTGACACCATGCTCGGCCACCAGGAACGAAGCCTGGAGCAGGGCGGGTTCTGCTGGGACAACGAGCTGCCGGCGCACCGCGCCTGCGTCGGCGCCTACGCGCTCGGCGACCGGCTGGTGACCAACCGCGAGTGGCTGGCGTTCGTCGAGGACGGCGGCTACCGCGACCCGCTGCTGTGGCTGTCCAACGGCTGGCAGACCGTCTGCCGCGACCGCCTCGAGGCGCCGCTCTACTGGCTGAGCGGTGAAGACGGCTACGCCCGCTTCTCCCTGCGCGGCTGGGCGCCGCTCGACCTCGACGCGCCGGCCTGCAACGTCTCGTTCTACGAGGCAGACGCGTTCGCCCGGTGGTTCGGTCACCAGCACGACACGTGGCGCGGCGCGCGCCTGCCGAGGGAGATCGAGTGGGAGCACGCCGCGCGCCAGCACGACTTCGAGCGCGCGGGCGCCAACCTGCTGGGGGACGACGTCACGTCGTGCCGCTTCGACGTCGAGCCCGCGCCTCCGGCAACGGGCGGCCTGCGACAGCTGCGGGGCACCGCCTGGGAGTGGACGGTGAGCCACTACGAGCCCTACCCCGGCTACCGCCCGTACGACGGCGCGCTCACGGAGTACAACGGCAAGTTCATGGACAACCAGCGGGTGCTCCGCGGCGGCTCGTTCGCGACGCCGCGGGCGCAGGCGCGCGTCGCCTACCGGAACTTCTGGCCGGCCGACACGCGCTTCCAGGCCAGCGGCGGGCGGCTCTGCGTGGAGCGCTGAGCCGCCGCGCCGCTCGGCGTGGCGCTACTTGCGCTCGAGCTCGTCGGCCAGCTTGCCGGCGCCGTAGATCTTGCGCAGCGACTCGATGATGATCGCCGGGTGCACCGAGACCGTGCGCGACACCTCGTCGTCGAAGACGTAGTTGTTGCCGAGCATCTCGATGTTGCCGTCGAAGACCAGGCCGATGACGTTCTGGTCCTTGTCGATCATCGGCGAGCCGGAGTTGCCGCCGATGATGTCGCAGGTCGCCACGAAGTTGAACGGCGTGCGCAGGTCGAGCTTCTCCTCGGCGTCCTTCCACGCCTGCGGGATGTCGAACGGGTGGTCGTCGCCGAACTCCGCGTTGCGCGCGAACAGCCCGTAGAGCGTGGTGAAGTGCGGCGCCACGGTGCCGTTGTAGTCGTAGCCCTTGACGACGCCGTCGCTCAGGCGCAGCGACATGGTCGC
>JBMHDP010000015.1:0-14492 GCA_049889335.1 Planctomycetota bacterium | reverse complement strand
TGGTGCACTCCGGCCTCGGCGGCATCAACAAGGCCGACGTCGACCTCGCGGCGACCTCCGGCGCGGTGATCGTCGGCTTCAACACCATCGCCGACGCCAACGTCCGCCAGCTGGCGGACGAAGAGGGCGTCGACATCCGCTACTACACGGTGATCTACGAGCTGATCGACCAGGTCAAGGACGCCATGGAGGGCGTGCTGGCCCCAGAAGAGGTCCAGAAGGTCATCGGCCACGCCGAGGTCCGCGCGATCTTCAAGTCGTCCAAGTTCGGCACCATCGCCGGCTGCCTGATCCGCGACGGCGTCGCCAAGCGCGGCTGCATCACGCGCCTCGCCCGCGACGGCCGGGTCGTCTACGACGGCAAGCTGGCCAGCCTCCGCCGCATCGACGAGGACGCCAAGGAGGTCAAGTCGGGCTTCGAGTGCGGCATGACCCTCGAGAACTTCCAGGACATCAAGGAAGGCGACACGATGGAGTTCGTCGAGATCGAGTTCATCAAGCGCACGCTCGGCGACACCTAGTCCCCGAGCCCGCGTCGCCGCCAGTGGCGCAGCCGCCATGCTCTACATCGGAGTCCTGCAGTTCACCTTGGAGCTCCCCTACGCCGAGTCGCTCAAGGAGAAGCGCGGCGTGCTGAAGTCGCTCAAGGACCGGCTGCGCCGCTCCTTCAACGTCTCGTTCAGTGAGTTCGAGGACCTGGACGACCCGACGATCGCCACCATGGGCGCCGTCGTCGCAGGGAGCGACACCAAGCACGTCAACAGCACCATGGACCACCTGATCAACGAGCTGGACGAGTGGCGCGACGGCACGCTCGTCGACCACCAGCTCGAGATCATCCGACCCAACTCATGAACGAACGCCGCCTCGCGCGCCTCGCCGAGCAGATCAAGCAGCGCCTCGCGACCGTGCTGCAGCGAGACCTCGCCGACCCCAACCTGGGGCTGGTCACCATCTCCCGCGTCGAACTCGACAAGGAGTTCACGCAGTGCAAGGCCTACTGGTCGGTGATCGCGCCGAACGGCAAGGAGGACGGCGCGCGCCGCGCGTCCGCCGAGGTGCTGGCGCGCGCGACCGGCTTCTGCCAGCGAGAGGTCGGCGCCGTGCTCCACACCCGCTCCGTCCCGCAGCTGCAGTTCGTGTTCGACGAGGGCATCGGCGGCGCCGCCCGCATGCAGCAGCTGCTCAAGGAGCTGAACCCCGCCCCGACCGCGGACCCGCCGGACGCAGGCGCAGACGACAGCCCGCCGCCTGGTGACGAGGCCGAACCGGGCGACCCGACGCCCGAGAGCTAGCGAGACGGCGCGGCGCAGGCCATGATCACCTCCCGCGACCCGGGAGGCGGGCTCCGTCGCCTCGCGCCGCACATCCTTGACTCCATGCGCTCTGCACCGCTCCTGCTCTGTCTCGTCCCCTACCTGCCCTGTCAGCAGGCTCCCCAAGCGCCTCCGAGCGTGTCCGCGGCGACCCGCGCACGGCTCGCCGAAGCGCTCACGAAGTCGGCGGCGACCGCCGACACCGCGTTCGAGTTGCGCTGGGGGAACGAGCCCGCCAAGGGCCAACGGAGAGGGCTCGCGCAGCTGCTCGGGGCTGCCAGCCGCGGCGCCGTGAGCGGCAGCTGGCACGCGGGCGCTGTGCACCTGAGGTTCGAGAACGAGCAGGAGGACCAGCTGGTCGTCGCGGCCGGTCGGATGATCGCGCGGGACAGCGAGCGTGAGTGGTGTCTGCGGCAGGGCCGGTTCGCCGACGGCAACCCCGCCTCGTCCCGGCCGGACCCCCAATCGCTGCTCGCGCAGCTCGGGGGCTGGCCGCTCGCCCTCACCCGTCGCAGCGCCGGCTCCTTCGAGGACCGGCCCGTCGAGGTGGTCTCGGTCACCCTCACCGCTGACCAGACCGCGGAGCTGCTGTGGTCCGGGGCGCTCCCGCAAGGCCTCAAGAGCGCGGGCGGGATGATGGGGCAGGCCATCCAGCTCAACCTCGTCGCCGGCGGCGCCGGCGCCCCCCGCCCAGCGGCGACTGCGCCGGACCTGACCCTGGACCTCGCGATCTCCCTGGACCCGGGCACGAACACGATCTTCGAGATCCGCGGCAAGGCCTGGGCCGAGAAGAACCGCAACGGCAACGTGTTCGTGTTCCGCGGCGGCGCCGTCGCCGTCCAGGTCGGCGCCGAAGCGGACGACGAGGACGAGGACGAGGACGAGGACGAACGCCCCGCACAGGACCCTGGCGCGCCGTTGCGCTACGCAGACGGCCTGCCGGTGCGTGATTCGGAGGAGCTCACGAGCGTGCCGTTCCGCCTGGTGCTGCGCGATCACGGCCGCGCCCCAGCGCCCGAGCTGCCGGCCGCCGCCGCGCGCCTGCTCCGCTGACCGCACCCGGCCAGGCGAGCGGCTGCAGCCTCGGCGCGTAGCCGGCGCTGGATCGCAGCGGGGCCTCCACCGCGCCGGGCCGTCACCCGGGTCGGACTAGATCAAACGCAGCAGCGGCGCGTCGGGCCCTGCGCCGGCGGCGAAGCGGCCGGCGATCGCGTGCGCCGGCGCGCCGACGTCCCGGAGCCGCGCGCTGAGCGCGCCCGCCTGCGACTCGGGCACCGCCAGCAGCAGCCCACCCGACGTCTCGGCGTCGAAGGACAGGTCGACGAGGGCCGCGTCGACGCCGCCGTCGACAGCCACGCGGCCGCCGAAGTGCTGCTTGCCGCGCGCGCAGCCACCGGAGAGGGCGCCCGCCCGCACCAGCTCCAGCGCACCGTCCATCCGCGGCAGCGCGGCGGCCTCGACGACCAGCTGCAGGCCCGCGCCTTCGGCCATCTCGCAGGAGTGGCCGACGAAGCCGAACCCGGTGATGTCGGTCGCCGCGTGCACGTCGAACTCTGCAGCAGCCTCGGCGGCGACCTTGTTGAGCGTCGCCATGACCTCCATGGCGCGCGCGGTCATCGCCTCGTCGGCAGCGCCTTGCTCCATCTTGTCCTTCTTCATGGCCGTCGAGACGGCGCCCATGCCGAGCGGCTTGGTGACCAGCAGCGCGTCGCCTTCCTGGGCGCCGCTGTTGCGCCAGAACCGCTCGGGGTGCACGACGCCGGTCACCGACAGGCCGTACTTGACCTCGCTGTCGACGACCGAGTGGCCGCCGCACAAGGACGCGCCCGCCTCTTCGGTCTTCTCCAGCCCGCCCGCCAGGATCTCGCCGAGCACCTCGACGTCCAGCTCGCGCGGCCAGCCGACGATGTTCATCGCGGTCAAAGGCCGCCCGCCCATCGCGAACACGTCGGACAGCGAGTTGGCCGCGGCGATGCGGCCGAACCAGCGCGGGTCGTCGACGATCGGCGGAAAGAAGTCGAGCGTCTGGACGAGCGCGCGCTCGTCGTCGAGCCGCAGCACGCCCGCGTCCTCGAAGCCGGCGTGGCCCGCCAGGAGGTCGGCGTTCGGCGTCGCGCGCAGCTTGTGGAGAACCTGCCCGAGGCTCCCGGGGGGCAGCTTCGCCGCTCAACCGGCGCTGGAGGCGTAGCGGGTGAGGCGCAGATCCGAGGTGTCGCTCATGGTCTCCCTAGGCGCCGAGCGCGCCCTCTACGGCGCGGGCGACTTCGTCGAGGTCTTCGGTCAGGAGCGTGCGGGCGTCGAGCAGGACCTTGCCGTCCTTGACCCGCGCGAACAGGCTCACCGGCCGCGCCGCGCGCAGCCGGTCGCACTCCGCGTCGCCGCCGGGGACCGCCGTCGCGAAGCTGGCGAGCGGCTTCGCCGGGTTGGCGCCCGAGCCCGCGAACGAGTCGCTCGCGACGACCGCCGCGCCGACCCGCTCCAGCCTGGCGGCGAGGGACTCCGCGCGCGCCCGCAGGGCGTCCGGCGCCGCCGCGAGCATCCGCAGCGTCGGCACCGTCTCCAAGGGGTCCGTGTCGCGGTAGAGCAGCAGCGTCGCCTCGAGCGCGGCGTGCGTGAGCTTGTCGCAGCGCAGGGCGCGGTAGAGCGGGTGCGCGCGACACCGAGCGATCAGCTCGCGGTCCCCGACCAGGATGCCGCACTGCGGGCCGCCGAGCAGCTTGTCGCCGCTGAAGCAGGTGACGTGCGCGCCCTGGGCGAGGCTACCGGAGACGCGCGGCTCCTCGACGAGGCCGGCCAACGGCGCGTCCGTGAGGAACCCCGAGCCGAGGTCGTCGAGGACGAGCACCTCGGCCTCGTTCGCGTCTGCGAGGTCTCGCAGCTCGCGCACCGAGGGGGTCGAGGCGAAGCCCTCGATCCGGAAGTTGCTCGGGTGCACCTTGAGGTAGGCCGCGGTCTGCTCGCCGGTCGCCCCGCGGAAGTCGCGCACGTGGGTCTTGTTGGTCGCCCCGACCTCGACCATGTGACAGCCCGCGCGCTTCATCACGTCGGGCACGCGGAACCCGCCGCCGATCTCGACCAGCTCCCCGCGCGAGACCACCACCTCGGTGCCGGCGGTCAGCGCCGCGAGCATCAGCGTGGTCGCCGCCGCGTTGTTGTTCACGATCAGCGCGCCGCCCGCGCCGGTCAGCTCGGTCAGCAGCCCCGCCACCGCGAGCTCCCGCTGGTCTCGCTTGCCGCTGACGGGATCCACCTCGACCACGGCGTAGCCGGCCGCCTCGGTGACCGCCGCGACCGCCTCGGGAGCGAGCGGCGCGCGGCCGATGCCCGTGTGCAGCACGATCCCGGTGGCGTTGTAGACGCGCTCGTGGCGCCGCCGCTGCAGCGCCTCGCAGCGCGCGGTCACGGTTCGCACCAGCTCGGCCGGCGCGCAGCGGCGTCGCAGCTCCTCGAGGTCGAGCGCGCCGTCGCGGGCCGCGGCGCGGAGCTCGTCGACGAGCTGCCGCACGACGCGCGTCAGCGCCGGCTTGGCGAGCCCGGCGAGGGCGTCCTCGCGGAGCAGCTTGTCCACCGATGGCAGCGCTCGCAGCGCGGCGGTACGGTCAGCGTCGGTTCTAGGCATAGGCGGTTCTGCTGCTAACATACCCGACGGCCCATGCTGCGCGCTGCCCTCGAGACGCCCCCGTCAGATCCTCGCGAACAGGCGTTGGCGCGGTCGCTGGGCATGCCGGAGCTGGTGGCGAGGGTCCTGCTGGCGCGCGGGCTCGAGACGCCGGAGGCCGCCAAGGCCTTCCTCCGACCCGACCTCGGCTCTCTGCACGACCCGTTCCGGTTCTCGCAGATGCAGCGCGCGGTCGACCGCGTCCGCGACGCGCTCCGCGCCGGTGACCCGATCCTCATCCACGGGGACTATGACGCCGACGGCATCAGCGGGACCGTCCTGCTGCACAAGTTCCTGTCGCTGCTCCACTGCACCAGCCGGCCGTTCATCCCTGCGCGCGCCGACGGCTACTCGTTCTCCGCGGCGAGCGTGAAGGCGATCCGGGACGGCGGCTTCCCGCTGGTCATCTCCGTGGACAACGGCACCAACGCCGTCGGCCCGATCGCCGAGCTGCAGCGGAGCGGCGTCGACGTGATCGTCACCGACCACCACGGCACGACCGACAACGTCGCCGACGCCTACTGCGTGCTCAACCCGAGGCTGCCGGACGCGGGCTACCCGGACCGCAACCTCGCGGGCTGCGGCGTCGCGTTCAGCCTCGTCGCCGCCATGGCCGAGTCGCTGAGCGGGACCATGCGACGGAGCTCCGAGTTCGCCGATTTCCTGGTCGACGCGCTCGGCTACGTCGCCCTCGGCACCGTCGCAGACGTCGCGCCGCTCTGCGGCGAGAACCGGACGCTGGTCTACCACGGGCTGCGTTCGCTGAGCGTCAGCCGCAATCCGGGCATCCGCGCGCTCATGGACGCCGCGGGCCTCCTGCACCGCGGCGCAGGGGTCGAGGACATCGGCTTCCGGCTCGCGCCCCTGATCAACGCCGCGGGCCGCGTCGGCCACGCCGACGACTCCGTCAACCTGCTGACCGCCAAGGGCTTCCCCGAGGCGCAGGCGGCCGCGAAGGTGCTGGAGCAACACAACCAGGCGCGCCGCAAGGTCGAGCGGGCGCTGCAGGACGAGGTGCTCCAGCTGACCGCGGACCACCAGGGCCCCGCGGTCGTTCTCGGCGCCGACAGCTGGCACGCCGGCGTGCTCGGGATCGTCGCGGCGCGGGTCGCCGAGCAGACGAACAAGCCCGTCCTGCTGGTCGCGTTCGACGGCGACACCGGCCGCGGCTCCGGCCGGTGCACCAACGGCCTGCACCTCCGGGACGCGCTCGGCGCGTGCTCCGAGCTGCTGGTCGCGCACGGCGGCCACGCCGCCGCCGCGGGCCTCGAGATCCGGCGGGAGAACTTCGCGGCGTTCCAGGAGCGCTTCGCTGAGGCCTGCCAGCGGCTCGCGCCGAGCGAGCACCCCTACCGGGTCGACGGCCCCGCCTCGTTCTCCGAGCTGGAGCCGCAGGCGCTGCGACGGCTGGAGTCCCTCGGCCCGTTCGGCAACGGCAACCCGCGGCCCCGCTTCTTCACCGCCGGCGTCAAGTTGGTCGGCAACCCGTTCGTCGACGGGCGGGGTCAGCACGTCCGCGTCCGGGTGGTCAAGGACGGCGAGCTGCTGCCCGCCCGCGTCCTGCGCGGCGCCCCCTACTTCGAGGATCTCCGGGCCGCCGGCAGCCGCTGGGACGTCACCTACACCCCGCGCATCAGCGCGCGCAGCGAGGACGGTCCGGTGCAGCTCGACGTGCACGACCTCGCTCCCACCGCTGGTTGACGCCGCGGCCCGCCGCGCGACGAGGGCGCGCGGGGTCCGGGTTCGAAAAGCGCCCGCCCGTTGCCGATAGTGCGGAGGTGACGAGCTCCTCGCCCCCCGCACCCGACGCGCTGCAGGCCCGCCGCGGCCCCGTCCGTCGCCTCTACGACTGGGTCCTCGGCTGGGCAGAGACCCGGTTCGCCGTGCCGGCCCTGTTCGTGCTCGCGTTCGCCGAGAGCAGCTTCTTCCCGATCCCGCCGGACGTGCTGCTGGTGGCGATGTGCATCGGCAGCGTCCAGCGCAGCTACCGCTACGCCACGTGGTGCGCGGTCGGCTCCGTGATCGGCGGGGCCGCGGGCTACGCCGTCGGCTTCTTCCTCTGGGAGCTCGACGGCGTCCAGCCGTTCTTCTTCGACTACGTCCCCGGGGTGAGCCCGGAGAGCGTCGCGCGGGTCAGCGCGCTCTACGACGAGTGGAGCTTCTGGATCGTGTTCGCCGCCGCCTTCACCCCGATCCCCTACAAGGTCATCACCATCCTCGCGGGCGTGTGCGCCATCCACTTCCCGATGTTCCTGATCGGGTCCGCCGTCGGGCGTTCGGCGCGGTTCTTCCTCGTCGCGTGGCTGTTCAAGCGGTTCGGCCCGGGCATCAAGGAGTTCATCGAGAAGCGCTTCGCGCTGGTGACGGCGCTGGGGACCGCGCTGCTGGTCGGCGGCTTCGCCGCCTTCAAGCTGCTGCTGCACTGATCGCCGCCTGATCGGGCTTCGGTGCGCCTCGGCGAGGCGCTACAACGGCCCCATGGCGAAGCGGCTCTTCCTGATCGACGGCACGGCCCTGGCGTACCGCAGCTTCTTCGCGTTCCAGGGCTCCGGCCGCTCGCCCCTGACCACCGAGGACGGGCACCCGACCGCGGCGACCTACGGGTTCTGCATGACGCTCCGGGCATTGCTCGAACGCGAGCAGCCGGACGCCGTCGCGATCGCGTTCGACGGTCCCCGCAGCGACCTGCTGCGCACCAAGATCTACCCGGAGTACAAGTCGACGCGCACCAAGATGCCGGACGAAATGGCCGTCCAGCTCGACGACATCCGCGCCGCGGTCGAGGCCTTCGGCCTGCCCGTGGTCTCGAGCGAAGAGCACGAGGCCGACGACGTCATCGGGACCCTGGCCGTGCGCGGCAGAGAGCAGGGTATGGAGGTCTTCATCGTCACGGGCGACAAGGACTTCCTGCAGATCGTCGACGACCGGATCCGCCTCTGGAACCTGCGCAGCTCGACCAGCAAGCCCGAGATCTTCGACGCCGCCGCGTGCGAGGCGAAGTGGGGGCTGCCGCCAACCGCGATCGTCGACATGCTCGCGCTGATGGGCGACAGCTCGGACAACGTGCCGGGCGTGCCCAAGGTCGGCAAGAAGACCGCCGTCGACCTGCTGAGTCAGTTCGGCTCGATCGACGCGATCTACGAGCACCTCGACGAGGTCAAGAAGCCGTCGATCAAGAAGACCCTCGAGGAGCACCGCGAGCTGGCCGAGCTGTCGCGCCGGTTGGTCACGCTCCAGCTCGACCTGCCGCTCGGCATCGAGGTCCAGGACCTCGGCCCGGCAGCGCCTGATCCCGAGCGGCTGCGTCCCCTGTTCCAGCGGCTGGACTTCAAGAACCTCCTGTCCGACCTCGCCGCCAAGAAGGCGCCTCAAGAGCACGTCGAACAGCGCTACGAGGTGGTCGACGACGACGACGCGATCGACGCGCTCACCGCGCGGCTCGCCGGCTGTCCGCAGGTCGCGATCGCCGCCGAGACCGCCGGCCCCTCGCTGCGGAAGCGCAAGCTCGTCGGCGTCGCCTTCGCGACCGCGCCAGGGATCGCCTGCTACGTGCCGCTCGACGACGGCAACCGCGACGCGCGGCTGTCTCGGCTCGCCGGCGTCCTGTCCGCCGCGTCCCCCGCCAAGTACGTCCACGACCTCAAGCGCCTGCTAGCGGCCCTGCGGCCGGTCGGCGTCGAGCTGCGCGGCGTCCGGCACGACACGATGCTGGCGAGCTACTGCAGCGAACCCGGGCTCCGCTCCCACGCGCTGGCCGACCTCGCGCTCAAGCACTTCGCCTACAAGAAGACCGCGGCCAAGGACCTCGTCGGCAGCGGCAAGAAGCAGCGCACGTTCGCGGAGATCGACGCGGCGCTGGTCGGCGACTTCGTCTGTGAGGAGGCCGACCTCGTGCTGCGGCTGGCGCCGGTCCTCGAGGAGCAGCTCGAGCGGGTCGGCGCGGCCGCGCTCTACCGGGACATGGAGCTGCCCCTGGTCCCCGTCCTGCTCGACATGGAGTGGGAGGGCATCGCGGTCGACACCGAACACCTGATGCGGCTGTCGGCCGAGCTGCAGGACCGGGTCGAGGACCTCCAGGAGCGGGTGTTCGAGCGCGCCGGCCACGAGTTCAACCTCGGCTCGCCGGCGCAGCTGGGCAAGGTCCTGTTCGACGAGCTGGAGGTGCACCGCGCGGCCGACATCAGCAAGCCGCGCCGGACCCCCACCGGTCAGTACAAGACCGACCAGGAGGTGCTGGTGAAGGTCGCCGCCAAGCACGAGGTGCCCCAGCTGGTGCTGGAGTGGCGGCAGCTGAGCAAGCTCAAGTCGACCTACATCGACAGCCTGCCGGCGCTGGTCCAGCCCGACAGCGGCCGCGTGCACACGACCTTCAACCAGGCCGTCGCCGCGACCGGGCGGCTGAGCAGCGAAGACCCGAACCTGCAGAACATTCCGATCCGGACCGAGGAGGGCCGCCGCGTGCGGGAGGCGTTCGTCCCGCGCGAGCGCGGCTGGTCCCTGCTGTCCGCGGACTACTCACAGATCGAGCTGCGCATCCTGGCGCACCTCTCCGAGGACAAGGCCCTGGTGGAGTCCTTCCAGAAGGGCGAGGACATCCACGCGCGGACCGCCGCGATCGTGCACGGCATCCTGCCCAACCTCGTGACGCCGGAGCTGCGCAATCAGGCCAAGATCGTCAACTACGGCCTGATGTACGGCATGGGCGCGTCGCGCCTCGCGAACGAGACCGGGATGCGCCCGCCCGAGGCCAAGAAATTCATCAAGAGCTACTTCCGGGCGCTGCCGGGCGTGAAGGACTACCTCGACCGCTCGCTCGAGCACGCCAGGAAAGAGAAGGAGGCGCGCACCATGTTCGGGCGCCGACGCGCGCTCGGCGACATCGACTCGACCAACGCCATGCAGCGGATCGCGGCCGAGAACATGGCCGTCAACACGCCGATCCAGGGGGCCGCCGCGGACATCGTCAAGCGCGCGATGCTCGCCGTGCACGAAGCCCTGGACGCCCAGCAGCTCCGGGCCAAGCTGCTGCTGCAGGTGCACGACGAGCTCGTGCTCGACGTCCCGGACGACGAGCGGACCGAGGTCGAGCGGCTGGTCCGCGACGCGATGGTCGGCGCCGCCTCGCTCCGGGTGCCGCTCGAGGTGTCGATGGGCACAGGCGAGAACTGGCTCGTGGCGCACTAGCGCTTCGTCGCGCGCCGCCCCCGACCTCGCGACGCTGGGTCAGCCCGCGCACTGCCGCTGCAGCCACGCCACCATCACGTAGCCCTCGGCGGTGTGGCGCGGCCCCGGGAGGCCGGCGACGCGCCGCGAGCTGCACTGCAGCAGCCGGGAGCGGAAGAACTCGAACAGGATCGAGCCGCTGTCCCGCGCCGCGTCGTCGACCCGACTGTCGAGCTCGATGCTGGTCACGCCCTCGTCGGCCATCCGTCGGGACAGCCGCTGCAGCTCCTCGGACGACGTGCCGAACAGGAACTCTCGGAACGCCTCCAGCTCGAGGTCGCCGTAGCCGCCGCTCGTGAAGAAGTCGACGAACTCCTCGTCCGCGCCTTCGGTCATCAGCTGCACGAGCTCCGAACTGCCCGCGAGCGAGCCGCCGACGACCCGGACGCGCAGACGGGCCTCCCAGGTGGCGTCGAGGATCGGGAAGAACTCGTTCACCCGCCACGTGAGCCGGTTCCCCCACAGGTACGCGAGGCTCCGCACGCCCTGCGCCCGCACCTGCCGGTCGACAGACGCGTCCGTCACGATGTCGGCCAGCACCTCCTCGACCAGCCGCGTGTGCACGGCCGTGCGCAGCCGGCGCGCGGCCACCTCGCGGAGGTGACGCGCGGCGCCCTCGTCTTCGAGGCTGCCCGTCAGGTGCCAGATCATGCGCAGGAAATTGATCTGCGCCATGTTCATCGAGCGCCCGACCAGCGCCTGCGTCGGCGCCCGGAAAGGAAACGTCGCGAGGTCGGCGGCGACCATCCGGTCGACCAGCGTGTCGAGGCCCCGCCGCTTGCCGTAGAGGAACTGGTCCTGCAGCGGCGACGGGTAGCGCTCCAACAGCTCCGCGAACATCCGCAGGCTCCGGAGCTGGTGGCGGATCATGCGCACCGAGTCGAAGGCGTCCTCGGTCCGGCTCTCCTCGAGCGCATCGACCACGCGCTGGACCAGCTCCAGCTCGTCCTGGCGCAGCGGCTCCGCGCGCGGAGCAGGCTGTTCGGGAGCGGGTTCTCGAGTCACGTGCGCGTCCGTGTGGGTCGATCCGTTCAACGGTGGAGGCGGGCGGCGACCTCGTCGACCGGACAGGTCTGTTGCTCGCCGGTGGCGAGGTCCTTGAGCCCCACCGCGCCGGCGGCCACCTCCTGCGGGCCGAGGATGCCGACGTGCCCCACGCCGATGGCGTTGGCGTAGCCGAGCTGCTTCTTCATCGCGGCCGGCTCTGCGTAGACCTCGACGCGCACCCCGGCAGCGCGCAGCGTCGTCGCGACCGCGATCGTCTGCGCGGCGGAGACATCGGCCATCCGGCAGAGCAACAGCTCCGGACCGATGCCCAGCTCAGGGAACATCTCGCGCTCGGTCATCACCAGCAACACGCGCTCCAGCCCCAGCGAGAAGCCGACCGCCGGCACCGCCTGCTTCTGAAACATGCCGATCAGGTTGTCGTAGCGACCGCCGCCGCCCATCGAACCTGCGAGCCCGTCGACCTGGACCTCGAAGATCGGGCCCGTGTAGTAGCTGAGCCCGCGCGCCAGCGTCGGGTCGAAGACGAGGTGATCGGCCGCAGGGCCTGCCGCCGCTGCCTCGAACAGCGCGCGCAGATCCCGCGCTCCGGCCCCGCCGGGGCCGTCTGCCTCGGCGAGGCGGCCGAGCGCGCCGTCGGCGCGCATCCGCTCCAGGTGCTCCAACAGGGCGGCGGCCTGCGTCGCGGCGATGCCCTTGTCGACGAGCTCCTCGCGGACTCCCTGGGCGCCGATCTTGTCGAGCTTGTCGAGCGCGATCAGCGCCGAGGCCTCCTGCTCGGGCGCGACGCCGGCCTCGGCCACGAGCGCGCGCAGCAGCTCGCGGTGATTCGTCAGGATCCGGAAGTCGTCGAAGCCCAGCGCGCGGAGGACCGCCGCGATCGCGCCGCACACCTCGGCGTCCGCGACCAGGCTCTCGGTGCCGGTGACGTCGACGTCGCACTGGTAGAACTCACGGAACCGACCGCGCGCGGGTCGATCCGCCCGCCAGACAGGCTGGATCTGATAGCGCTTGTAGAACGCGGGCAGGTCCTTGTAGTTGGCGACCACGCGCGCGAGCGGCACCGTGAGGTCGTAGCGCAGGCCCTCGGCGGCGAGCTCGAGCTCCGTGAGCCCGCCGTCCTGGCCCGCCTCGATGGCGCGCTTGAGCTTGTCCCGCCGGTGGAGCAGTCGGTACAGCAGCTGGTCGCCCTCGGGCCCGTACTTGCCGAGCAGCGTGCTCAGGTTCTCGATCGTCGGCGTCTCCAGCGGCACGAAGCCGAACGACTCGTAGACGCGCTGGACCACGGCCAGCACGTGCCGACGTCGGACCACGTCCGGCGCCAGGAAGTCGCGCATCCCGCTGGGCGGCTTGGTCGAGATACCTTTGCTCATCGCCTCCATGGTGTAGCCCGGCCGCGGCGCGAAACCAAACCCACGAACCGCTACCTTGCCGCGATGAGCTCGTTCGCGCGTCGCCTCTCCTGGATCGGCGTTTGCCTGCTGCTCCTCGTGACCGCCGCGCTGCGGGCGCAGGAGCCGGCCGCGGCGCTGGATCCTCGGACCGCCGCGGCGCTGCGCACCCTGGCGGAGGAGCTGGCCGAGCAGCGGCGGGCGATCGCCGCCGGCGCGCAGGCGCCGGACGCGGGGTTCGAGCAGCTCCGCTGGGAGTTCGCCGAGCTGGCCTCGCACCTCGACGTGCGGCAGTTCGAGCAGCCCGATCCGGCCGACCTCCAGCTGGAGCAGGAGGTGCTCGAGCTGCTCGCGCCGTTGGTCGACGCCGTCAAGACGGCGACCGCCGCGCCGCGGGAGCTCGCCGCGCTGCGCAAGCGCGCCGACGCGCTGCGGGCCCGCGAACAGGGCGCGGCGGCCGCCCGACGCCGCACAGAGGCGACCCGCGACGTGCTCCCTGCAGGCAGCGCTGAGCGGGACGAGGCGGCGCGCGAAGTGACCGAGCGGTGGGACCCGCTGCTGGAGGAGCTGCGGCGCGAGCTGCTGGTGGTCGACGCGAACCTCCGCCGCCGGGAGGCCAGCCAGGTCCCGATGTGGACGCGCGTCACGGACAACGTCCAGCGCTTCCTGCAGAGCTCGGGACTCAACGTGCTGCTCTGCGTGGTGACGTTCCTCGTGGTGTTCTTCGGGCTGCGGTGGGTCGGCGACCTCCTGCTCCGTCGCAAGCGCGCGCGCGGCTTCTCGATCCGGCTGGCCGAGGTCCTCCTGCGGGTGCTCAACCTGCTCCTCGCCGTCGCCGCGACGATGAGCGTGCTCTACGCGCGCGGCGACTGGCTGCTGCTGCCGATCGGGATCATCTTCCTCGTCGGCGCCGGCTGGGTGGTGGTGAAGGCCGCGCCGATCTTCTTCGAGCAGGTCCGGTTGATCCTGAACGTCGGGCCCGTCCGCGAGGGCGAGCGGCTGCTCGTCGACGGCCTCCCCTACCGGGTCGAGGCGCTCCAGTTCTACAGCCGGCTGGTGAACCCGGAGCTGGAGGGCGGCCTCCTGCGGGTGCCGGTCCAGGACCTCGTCGGCATGCGCTCCCGGCCGCTCGGCAGCGGCGAGCCGTGGTTCCCGTGCCGCAAGGGCGACGTCGTCGCGCTCGACGACGGCGTCGTCGGGGTCGTCACCCTCCAGACGCCGGAGGTCGTCGTCCTGGTCGAGCGGCGCGACGCCCCGCGCACGTATCCGACCGTCGCGTTCTTGGCGCAGCACCCCCGCAACCTCTCCGCAGGCTTCGAGCTCTACCTGACGTTCCGGGTCGACTTCCGACACCTGCCGGACGCCGCCGGCGCGGTCCCCGAGGCGCTGCGCGCGGCCGTGCGCGCAGGCGTCGAGGCCGACCGGGACGGCGGCGCGCTCCGCGACGTGCGCGTCGAGGTCGAGGCCGCCGAGGAGAGCGCGATCCGCTACGCCGTGCTGGTCGAGTTCGACGGCGCCGCGGCGGCGCGCTACCACGACCTGCACCGCGCGGTGAACCAGCTCCTCGTAGCGGCGTGCGTCGCACACGGCCTCGTCATCCCGCTGCCCCAGCTGCGGATCCGCGGCGCCGCGCCGCAGCCCCCTGCGAGCGAGGCCTCGCAGGACGCCTAGCGGCGCGCGAGGAAGGTCAGGAGCATCGGCCGGACGAGGTCGTCGGCGGCGTCCATGGCGTCGAGCGCCTGCTCCGCGGTGGTCCCCATCAGCTCGCACGGCGACGCCGCGCAGCCGGCGCGCAGCAGCCGCGCGCCCCGGGCCCTCGAGGCGTTGCGCACCGCAGGCGCGTCGGCGTCGCCCACGATGCTGAGCAGCGGCGCTTCGGCGAGCAGCGCCTCGGCCCTG
>JBMHDP010000014.1:0-2838 GCA_049889335.1 Planctomycetota bacterium | reverse complement strand
CAGTAGAGCAGCCAGTAGCAGACCGTGAAGCGCAGCGCGAAGGCGCCCAGCGGACCGATGGGCGGCGCGACGGACGCCGCGAGGGGCGCCTCGTCGCCTGCGGTCGGCGCGGCGGAGCGCGGCCGCGGCCACATACCGAAGACGAACAGTCCTGCGGCGAGCACCGGCAGCGCGAGCCACCACGTCCAGAACGGCTGCTGCGGCGCATCCTGCGCCGTCGCCATCGCAGCCCGCACCGCCGCAGGCATCTGGTAGCCGCGTGAGCGGCTCGACGCCGAACGCGCGGCCCCGGTGGTCGCGACCGTGAGGTCCACGGCCTCCAGCGACACGTCGTCGAGCCACACCTGGCCCTTGCCGAGCACGAACACGCCCAGGGCGATCTGGGTCGCGTCGTCGGCCACGTCGAGCACGATGTCGTAGCGCTGCCACGCGTCCGCGGTGATCGGGCGGTCCTGCATGTTGTCGAAGGCGCCCAGCTGCGCGCTGCCGTCCTTCGCCTTGGGACGGTCCACCCGACACCACAGCAGCGCGCCGACGCCGTCGCCGAGCTCGGCGGCGCGGACCGCCGCGCGGTAGCGCACGCGCTTGCCCTGCCACGGAGCGGCGTCGATCGACTGCATCAGGTTCGACATGCCGCGGCCCTCGGCCGCCGATGCGTCGATCCGCGCCGCGCGCGCGCCTGCAGCGGCGCCCTCGTCGACGACCTCCACGACGCCGCCCGTCGCCGAAGAGAAGCGCCACCCCGGAGGTGCGGCGCCGACCTCACCGGCTTCGAGCGACGGGTTCGCGATCGGCCCCGACGCGCGGGCCTGCTCGCTCGGGTCCTGAGCGCTCGGCGCTTCGGTCTTCGGGGCCGCGGCCGCCTCGGGCTTGGTCGTCTGCGACGCTTGGGCGAGGAGCGGCAGCGGCGAGGAGAGCGCCAGCAGCGCAGCGGCGGACGCGAGTCTTGCGAGGGCGGTGGGCATGTCTGGCTCCTTGGGCGCGCAGATCGTAAGAACCAACCGCCGCGCGCGCCTGTCCCGAACGCAGGATCCGGCCGCTGAAGACCGTGTCGAACTACGAACAGCTGCATACGGACGGCGCTCCGATCACGGCCTGGATCCACGGCGTGCACGCCGACGACAACGCGCTCGCGCAGCTCCGCAACGTCGCGCGCCTGCCGATCGTGCACGCGCACGTCGCCGCGATGCCGGACGTGCACTGGGGCATCGGCGCCACGGTGGGAAGCGTCATCCCCACGCGCGGCGCGATCATCCCTGCGGCGGTCGGGGTCGACATCGGCTGCGGCATGACCGCGACCCGGACCACGCTCACCGCCGACGACCTGCCCGACAACCTCAAGGGACTGCGCTCGGACATCGAGCGCGCGATCCCGCACGGCCGCACCAACCGCGGCGGCAAGGGCGACCGCGGCGCCTGGCAGGACCCGCCCGCGCGCGCCGAGGACGCGTGGCGCCGCATGCGGCCCGGCTACGAACGAATCGTCGAACGGCACCCCAAGCTCGACCGTGGCGCCACCGTCAGCCAGCTCGGCACGCTCGGCGGCGGCAACCACTTCGTGGAGGTGTGCCTCGACGAGGCGCAGCGCGTCTGGGTGATGCTGCACAGCGGCTCGCGCGGGGTCGGCAACCGCATCGGCACCCACTTCATCGCGCTCGCCAAGAAGGACATGGAGCGCCACCTCCACAACCTGCCCGACGAGGACCTCGCCTACTTCTGCGAGGGCGCGCAGCACTTCGACGACTACGTCTTCGCGGTCGAGTGGGCGCAGCGCTACGCGCGCGTCAACAGAGAGCTCATGATGGCGCAGGCGCTCGAGGCGATGGCGCGCCGCAGGGACCTGCCGAAGTTCGCGCACGATGAGGTCGCGGTGAACTGCCACCACAACTACGTGCGGCAGGAGGAGCACTTCGGCGCGTCGGTGTTCGTGACGCGCAAGGGCGCGCTCCGCGCGGGCGCCGGCGACCTCGGCATCATCCCCGGGTCGATGGGCGCCAAGAGCTACATCGTGCGCGGCAAGGGCAACCCCGAGAGTTTCCAGTCGTGCAGTCACGGCGCCGGGCGCGTGATGTCGCGCGGCGCGGCGCTCAAGCGCTTCACCGTCGACGACCATCGGGCGGCGACCGCGGGCGTCGAGTGCCGTAAGGACCGCGCCGTGATCGACGAGACGCCGATGGCCTACAAGGACATCGACGCCGTGATGGCCGCGCAGACCGACCTCGTCGAGGTCGTGCACACGCTGAAGCAGGTCGTCTGCGTCAAGGGTTGAGGACCGGGCGGTCCCGTCGAAGTCGCGGGCTTGCCCCTACGACTCGCGGCCCGTAGGCGCGCTGGCGGCGCGACGGAGACGCCAGCCGAGACCCCGCGTCGGTCGATAGGTAACCTCGTGACGCCAGGGACTACTCCCTGGCGACCGGCCCTCCTAGCTTGGGAGCCCCCAGGCCCCCGGACGACCCAAGGAACGAAGCCATGACGCACGGCACCCCTCTCGTTCTCGCCGCCAACCTGGCGTTGCTGACCGCATCGATCGCGCCCGGGCAGCAGACCCCGGGCTACGCCGAAGCGCTCGCACGCTACGAGGAGTGCATCGGACGCCTGCCGTTCCTCTACCAGCTCGAGGGCCGGGAGAAGCTCGCGCAGACGCGCGACCCGGCAGCGCTGGCGCTGCTCGAGCGGGACTACGCCAAGAGCAAGGCCTACCCCGAACACGCCCGCTACACGATCGCGCACCTCCTCGGCCAGCACTTCAAGGGCGAAGAGTGGCTGCCGCAGCTCGCCGCGCTGCGGCGGCCGCACGCCGCCCCCGGCGCCACGTGGCTGTGGGTCCCGCCCCTGGTG
>JBMHDP010000013.1:0-7624 GCA_049889335.1 Planctomycetota bacterium | reverse complement strand
CCGCCCGCCGCGCCGGGGTGGGGCGCGCGCGCACCGCCCGGCGCGCGGGCGGCGCCCGGGGCGCGGGGGGCGCGCGGGTCCGCGCGTTCGAGGACCTGGACACGTCGCTGCGCGAGCGCCGACGGCGCGACGGCGGCTGCTACCGACCCGGACCGCCGCCGGCGCGGATGCGCAGCGCGCTCGCGGTCGAGGACGGCGCGATCACCATCCACACGCCCGCGCACGGCTTCCAGCCGCTCGTCGTGCTGGGCATGCTGGCCGCGACCGGGCCGATCTGGCTGACCCTGCTGTTTCGACACGTCGCGATCGGCGATGAGCCGCTGGAGGCCGTGTTCGCGACCGCGCTCTACGCGATGGGCGGCCTCCCCGCCGCGGGCATGCTGATCACCGTGCTCTACCACGCGCGTCGGCGCCACGTGGTCGAGTGCACGCGCGACGCGCTGACCGTGCGGGAGCTCGGCCTGCGCCGACGGACCGTCACGATGCAGGCCGCCGAGGTCGAGGAGATCCAGACCGTCCCCCGAGACGACGCGTCCATGCGGCTCGACGCGTTCCTCGGCGGAGGGCCGCCGGTGACCGTCGTCTCGGACCGCGTCGAGGTCGCGTTCGGCCAGACGCTGCCGCGCAAGGAGACCGACTACCTCGCGGAGGTCCTGCGCGGCGCGCTCTCGGCCTGACCGCAGCCTCCGTCCCGGGCCGCGGCGAGCGCGGCGAAGAGCCGAAGAAGGCAGTTGCGTGGGCCCACGCAGGCGGCTTTACTGACGCCGCCGCCGGAGAGGTGGCAGAGTGGCCGAATGCACCGCCTTGCTAAGGCGACGTACCGGATTTCCCGGTACCGGGGGTTCGAATCCCCCCCTCTCCGCCAGCTTTCCCCCTGCGCGCTCCGCGCAGGCGGGTCGGCTCCGCGCCGCGGCGAAACCCACGCGTCATGACGTGCGCCACGCCGAAGACCCTGCTCCTCGCCCTCGCGGTGGCGAGCGCCGGTTGTCGGACCGAGGGGCCCTCCCTGACCCTGCGCAACCCCGACGGCCACGCGCTGTTCGTCGACGGACGGCGGGTGATGCGCGCGGAGCGACCGGACGCCGCGCGGCGCGCGCCGCCCGACTCGACCGCGGCGCCGCCTGCCCTGTCAGGTGACGTCTCGCCGGGTTCGAGCGACCTCTCGGCGCCGTCGACCTCAGCGCCGTCGATCTCAGCGCGGCCGAGCTCAGCGCAGCCGAGCGCAGCGCAGTCGAGTTCGGAGCCACCGGGCTACGTCGAGCTGCCGTTCCGCTACTACGGCGCGACCCGCTGGGACGCGCTGCCGCAGATCGCCGAGGAGAACGGCGTCCCGGTGTTCGACGCGCGCCCCCGCAGCGAGGCCGTCGCGCTGCCGCCGCCGGTGAGCCCGTGGCTGTTCCCGCTCGACTTCCCCCTCGAGGCGCTCGACCGGCTGCTCTATGGCCGGCGGGACGTCGACCTGATCGTCACGGCGCGCGCGCGGCCTGCGCCGCAGGGACGGATCGGGGACGAGGCGTTCGGCGAGCTCAGCGCGCGCGCCCGAGCCGCGCGCAGCGAGCGGTGAGCGCCGACCCGGCGCTGCCGCCCGCCGGCGCGCGGGCGCTGGTCCACGGCCTCGGTCGCTTCGGGGGCGGCCTGGAGGCGACCAGACACCTGCGCCGCCGCGGCTGCGAGGTCCGCGTCGCCGATCGCAGCGACGCCGCCGACCTGCAGGAGGTGGCGGCCGCGTTCGGCGACCGCGGCGTCGACTGGCAACTGGGCCGCGAAGACGCCGCGCTGCTCGACGACGTCGACCTCGTCGTGACGAGCCCCGCCGTGCCCGATGACAGCTCGCTCCTGCAGGAAGCGCGGCGGCGCGGGCTGCCCATCACCCAGGAGTGCGAGCTGTTCCTGGCGGCCTACCCTGGCCGGGTCGTCGGCGTGACCGGCACCAACGGCAAGTCCTCGACGGCGACGCTGATGCACCGGGCGCTCACGCGAGCCGGCGTCGACGCGCTGCTCGGCGGCAACATCGGGCACAGCCTGCTCGCCGACGAAGCGTCGTGGCGCGCCGACCAGGTCGCGGTCCTGGAGATGTCGAGCTTCCAGCTGGAGCGCCTCGCCCCGGGCCGCGAGGTCCACGGCGCGGTCTTCACGCGCGTCGGCCGGGACCACCTCGACCGTCACGGGACGCTCGCGCGCTACCGCGCGGCGAAGGGCAGGCTCGCGGCCGCAGCGACCGCGTTCGTCGTGCACGCCGCCGACGACCCGGTGGCCGCCTCGTACCCGTCGCGAGCCGCGCAGCGCGGCTACTACAGCCTGGAAGCACCCGGCCCTGGCAGCGCCGGCGTCCGCGACGGGTTCGTCGAAGTGCGCGTCGGGCGGGCGCCGGCGCGGCCGCTGCTGCACAAGGACGCGCTCGCGCTGCTCGGAGACTTCCAGCTCGAGAACGTGATGGCGAGCGCGCTCGCGGCGCTGTGGCTTGGCGCCGACGCGCGCCCAACGGGGCTCGCCCTCGCGACCGCCCAGCCGCTGCCCTACCGGCTGCAGCTGCTGCACGTCGTCGACGGCGTGCACGTGTACGACAACAGCGTCTCGACGGAGGTGGAGTCGACGCGCCAGGCGCTGCGCGCGCTGCGCGCCCGGGGCAGGCAGGTCCGCTGGCTCGGCGGCGGCAAGAGCAAGGACGGCGACTACGCCGCCGTCGCGGCTGCGCTGCAAGAGCACGCGGCCTCGGCGCACGTCTTCGGCGCTGCAGCGGCGCCGCTCGTGGCGGCGATCGACGGGGGGATGCCGGTGACCGGACACGAGCACCTGGAGGACGCCCTCGGCGCCGCGATGGCCGGCGCGCGGCCAGGCGACGCGGTCCTGTTCAGCCCCGCCTTCGCCTCGTTCGACCAGTACCCCAACTTCCGCGCGCGGGCGCGCGAGTTCCACCGGCTCGTGCGCGAACGTCGTGCGGCCGACGCCGCCCGCGGCTAGATTCCACGTCGTGAGCGAGCACATGCAGTACTGCACGGCGTGCCAGAAGGCGATCGCGACCATCGTCGTCATGGACCTCACCGAGGGCGCGGTGAGCGGCAGCCAGCACGTGTGCGCCGAGTGCGCCGAGCAACTCGGCGTCACGCCGCCCAAGCAGCCGAAGTTCTCGACGGAGATGCTGGAGGACCTGCTCGGCGGCCTGCAGCCGACCAGCGGCCCCGAGGCCGCGCCGCAGCCGGCGCTGAGCCTCGAGTGCTGCCCCGGCTGCGGCCTGTCGCGCGACGACTTCCGGCAGAAAGGGCGGCTGGGCTGTCCCCGCTGCTACGAGGCCTTTCGAGGCGAGCTGATGCCGTTGCTGCAGCGAATCCACGAGTCCCAGTCCCACACCGGCCGGCTGCCGAGCACGACCGTGACCGACGCCCCCGACGCCTCGCCGCCGCGCGACGAGGCCGGCCTGAGTGACCTGCGCAAGCGCCTCGAGGACGCGGTCCGCGGCGAGCGCTACGAGGAGGCCGCCCAGCTCCGCGACGACCTGCGCCGCGCCGAACGGAGCAGCGAGAGCTGATGGCGACCCCGCGAGACGACCGGGACCGCTCGGCCGACGGCCCCGCCGACTTCCGACCCGGCGCGTGGCTGCAGGGCACCGGCCCGTGCAGCGACATCGCGATCTGCACGCGGGCGCGGCTCGCGCGGAACCTCCAGGGCTTCGCGTTCGCGCCGTCGCTCGAGGACGAGGAGTCCGAGCGGCTGTTCCACTACATCGTCGACCGACTGCAGCCGCCCGGGCTCCCCGAGCAGCTGAACGTCGTCGACCTCGACCCGGTCGACGACCTCGAGCGCACCATGCTGGTCGAGCGGCACCTCATCAGCCGCGAGCTGGCCACGAACGGTCGGCACACCGGCGTCGCCGTCGACTACGACGAGAGCGTCGCGATCATGATCAACGAGGAGGACCACCTGCGCGCCCAGGTGTTCTGCTCGGGGCTCCAGCCGGACGAGGTGTGGCGGCGCATCGAGCAGCTCGACGACGCGCTGATGCAGCGGCTGCCGATGGCGTGGTCGGAGGAGTTCGGCTTCCTGACGTCGTGCCCCACCAACACCGGGACCGGCCTCCGCCTCTCGGTGATGCTGCACCTGCCCGGGCTGGTCTGGTCCGAGGAGATCGACAAGGCGACGAACACCGCGCAGAAGATCAACTTGGCTGTGCGCGGCCTCTACGGCGAAGGGAGCCGCGCGCTCGGCGACTTCTACCAGGTGTCCAACCAGGTGACGCTCGGTCGCGACGAGCGACAGATCCGCGAGGACGTGCAGATGGCTGTCACCCGCATCGTCGAGTGGGAGCGCGAAGTCCGCGAGGCGCTGCTGCGCGGCTCGACGCGCGTCAAGACGCTCGACCGGGTGCACCGGGCGCTCGGGACCCTGGAGCGCGCGCAGATCCTGACCAGCGAGGAGGCGCTCGGCAGCCTCTCGGCCGTGCGCTTCGGCATCCACGCCGGACTGCTCGACGGCTTCGACCCGCTCGACGTCAACCGGGCGCTGCTGCTCTCGCAGCCCGCCCACCTGCAGCGCTACACGCGCGAGACGCTGGCCCCCGAGGAGCGCGACCAGCGCCGGGCGCAGCTGCTGCGCGAGCTGCTCGGCTGCGCGCCCTGAGCGCCCCTCGGAGACTGCGGGCGCCCCTCGGAGACCGCGGCGTCCGACCCGGCCGCCCCAGGTCGGTGTCGGACAACGGGACACTTCGGCAGCGGCCGGACCCGGAGGAAATTCCCGCAACGTCCGTTGCGAACCTGGATCTCCAAGAGGAGTAAATCCTATACCGCTGGCATCCGATTGAAGGACAGGTACAGCAGGGGCTCACCGAGGGTTACAGCATGTTCGATCGCTTCACCGACCGCGCCAAGAAGGTCATGAGCTTCGCCCGCCAGGAGGCGATGAAGTTCAACCACGAATACATCGGGACCGAGCACATCCTGCTCGGCCTCGTCCAGGAAGGGAGCGGGGTCGCCGCGAACGTGTTGAAGAACATGTCGATCGACCTCGAGAAGATCCGTCACGAGGTCGAGAAGATCGTCAAGACGGGACCTTCGATGGTCACGATGGGCCAGCTGCCGTTCACGCCGCGCGCCAAGAAGGTGCTCGAGCTCTCGCTCGAGGAGGCGTCGCAGCTGAGCCACAACTACATCGGGACCGAGCACCTGCTGCTCGGCCTGATCCGCGAGAACGAGGGCATCGCCGCGCAGGTGCTGATGAACCTCGGCGTCAAGCTCGACGAGGTCCGTGAGGAGGTCCTCGAGTTCCTCGGCGCGTCGGAGAGCGGCGACGACGAGGGCGAGGCCGCCGAACACAGCAGCGGCGGCGGCAGCAGCAGCTCGACCTCGACGTCGGGCAACGGCAAGTCCAAGACCCCGGCGCTCGACTCGTTCGGTCGCGACCTCACCGAGCACGCCCGGGACGCCAAGCTCGACCCGGTGATCGGCCGTGACCAGGAGATCGAGCGGGTCATCCAGATCCTCTCGCGACGCACCAAGAACAACCCCGTGCTGCTCGGCGAGGCGGGCGTCGGCAAGACCGCGATCGTCGAGGGCCTCGCGCAGCACATCGTCAAGGGCACCGTGCCCGAGATCCTCCGTCGCAAGCGCCTCGTCGTGCTCGACCTCGCGATGATGGTCGCCGGCACCAAGTACCGCGGCCAGTTCGAGGAGCGGATCAAAGCGGTGATGACCGAGGTCCGCCGCGCCAAGGACGTCGTGCTGTTCATCGACGAGCTCCACACGCTGGTCGGCGCCGGCGGCGCCGAGGGCGCGATCGACGCCAGCAACGTGCTCAAGCCGGCCCTGTCGCGGGGCGAGGTGCAGTGCATCGGCGCGACCACGCTGGACGAGTACCGCAAGTATATCGAGAAGGACGGCGCGCTGGAGCGCCGCTTCCAGACCGTCAACGTCGAGCCGCCGACGCCCGAGCAGACCGTCGAGATCCTCAAGGGGCTGCGCGACAAGTACGAGGCCCACCACCGGGTCACCTACACCGACGGCGCCTTCGAGGCCGCGGTCGAGTTCTCGACGCGCTACATCACCGGGCGCTTCCTGCCGGACAAGGCCATCGACGTCATCGACGAGGCGGGCGCGCGCGTGCGCATCAAGTCGATGACCGCGCCGCCGGACCTGCGCGAGATGGACGCGGAGATCGCGCGGCTCAGCAAGGAGAAGGAGGAGGCCGTCGCCGGCCAGGACTTCGAGCGCGCCGCCGACCTGCGTGACCAGGCCTTCAAGCTCAGCAAGAAGAAGGAAGAGATCCAGCGCGAGTGGCGCGAGCGCGAGAACTCGCGCGAGTCGGGCGGCAAGGTCGACGACGAGGTCATCGCCGAGACCGTCTCCAAGATGACGGGCATCCCGCTCCAACGCCTGGACCAGGCGGAGGCCGAGCGCCTGCTCAACATGGAGAAGGAGCTGGGCAAGGACGTCATCAACCAGGAGCGCGCCATCGAGGCGATCGCCAAGGCGGTCCGGCGCTCCCGCGCTGGCCTCAAGGACCCGAACCGACCGATGGGCTCGTTCGTGTTCCTCGGTCCCTCGGGCGTCGGCAAGACGTGGCTGTCCAAGTGCCTCGCCAAGTTCATGTTCGGCAGCGAGGACGCGATCATCCAGATCGACATGTCCGAGTACATGGAGAAGTACAACGCCTCGCGGCTGGTCGGCGCGCCCCCGGGCTACGTCGGCTACGAGGAGGGCGGCCAGCTGACCGAGAAGGTCCGCCGGCGCCCCTACTCGGTCGTGCTCCTCGACGAGATCGAGAAGGCCCACCCGGACATCTTCAACATGCTGCTGCAGATCATGGAGGAGGGTCGCCTGACCGACTCCTTCGGGCGGCACATCGACTTCCGCAACGTGATCCTGATCCTGACGTCGAACATCGGCGCCAACCTGATCAAGAACAGCACCGGCCTCGGCTTCGGCAAGTCCGGCAAGGACCAGGGCAAGGACAAGATGCACGAGATGATCATGGGTGAGGTGGAGCGCCACTTCCGCCCCGAGTTCATCAACCGCCTCGACGAGATCGTCATCTTCAACCAGCTCACCAAGGACGACATGCAGCGCATCGTCGAGAACGAGCTGGTCAAGGTGAACGGCCGGATGCGCGAGAAGGGCCACGAGCTCGTCATCACGCAGCCGGTGATCGAGTGGCTGATCCAGAAGTCCTTCCACGAGGACTTCGGCGCGCGGCCGCTCAAGCGGGGCATCGAGAAGCACCTGGAGGACCCGCTGTCCGAGAAGATCCTGCAGGGCTCGCTCGAGACGCCCTACACGATCACCGCCACGATGCAGGACGAGGACACCGTCGACTTCGAGATGGTCGAGCGCGAAGTGCCCTCGACCGAAGACGAGGCGGACGGCGACTCCGCCGCTCCCGAAGGGGGCGAGGTCGACGCCGTCGCGGGCGAGGCCGCGCCCGTCACCGAGGCCGGGGACGGCGACGGCGACGACAACCCGAGCGGCGACGCGTAGCGCGCGGCGCGCCGAGGAGGCGCAACCGCGCGGCGCGCCGCGTCCCTCTCCTGCGTGAGAGAGGACGAACTCGCGCTCGCGCTCGCCGAAGGCTTCGGCGAGTCCACGATCCCGGCGCTCCTGGCCGGGGACGCCGACGCGTCCGCGCTGCTGGCGCGGCC
>JBMHDP010000012.1:0-8619 GCA_049889335.1 Planctomycetota bacterium | reverse complement strand
GCCGTCATGTTCGCGGCGCCGGCGATCGCCTCGAGCCGGTCCTCGTTGGCGAAGTCGTCGGGCTCGAGCCGAATCTGGTACTCCCGCGCCACCCGGTAGGCCTCGGACTCCGGGTTGACCGTGCGCACCCGCGGCCGGCCGGTGGCCGGGTCGTTGAAGGTCCCGAAGCGCAGCGGCACCAGCTCGCCCCGCTGGATCGTGACCATGGCGCCGAACTCGTCCTGGCGCGCGCTGCGGACCAGGCCGCGCAGGTAGTCGATCGCGCCGTAGCCGAGGTCGCGGGTGTACTCGATGTCGAACGGGATCGGCGGCGCGCTGCGCAGCTCGTAGCCGATGTTCTTCGCGACGATGGTCACCTTGTGGCCGTTGTCGGCGAGGCGCTTGCGGACGATGTCCGTCAGCAGGCGGTGCAGGTGCACCTCCGAGAGCCGGACGTGGCCGTGGTCGTCGCGCTCGCCGTGCGGCATCGCCCGGTCGAGGTCCTCGGCCGGGAAGCGCAGGCTCAGGCCCTCGGCCAGCACCGCGACGCCGAACGGGCGGCCGTGCGCGATCCGCTTGTAGATCGAGGTCTCGAGGATGTCGACGACGTGGTCGAGCCGGATCGGCTGGTCGGGCGGGAAGTCCTCGGGGATGATCGTCAGCGTCGCGCCGGCGGACTTGCCGATCCCCTGCGCGAGGTGGCCGGCCTGGCGACCCATCGCGACGACGAAGAACCAGCGGCGGGTGGTCAGCGCGTCCGTCATCAGGTTGCTGACCTGCTCGGCGCCGACGTGGCGCGCGGTCTGATAGCCGAACGTCGGCACGTCGCCCGGCAGCGGCAGGTCGTTGTCGATCGTCTTCGGCACGTGCGCGACCCGCAGCGCGCCGCCGGCGGCCTGCGCGACCACGGCGGCCGAGTAGCCCGTGTCGTCGCCGCCGATCGTGAGCAGCGCGTCGAGTTCGAGGGCGCGCAGCGCCCCGACCGTGGCCTCCAGCTTCTCGGGCTGCTTGGTCGGGTTCGCGCGCGACGTGTAGAGCACCGAGCCGCCCTGCAGGTGGATCCGGCTGACGTCGTCCATCGTCAGCGCGCGGACATGGGAGGTCTCGCCCTCCATCAGGCGCGAGAACCCGTCCGGGATCCCGACGACCTGCCAGCCCGAGTTGAGCGCCTCGATCGTCGCCGCGCAGATGACCGAGTTCATGCCGGGGGCGGGGCCGCCGCCGCAGAGGATGCCGAGCTTGGTGTTGTCGCCCATGTCGGGGCGGTGTTACCAAGCTTCGGCGCCGCGCTCAACATCCCGCCAGAATCTCGACTCGACGTCTACGCTAGCGAAGGAGAGAGCGCACCGCCGCCCCGTTCTGCAACTCAATGCAACCCTTGCGCACCCTGGCTCCTGCTGCCTCCAAGAAGCGGTGAGTGCCCCCACAATAGTAGGGCGACTTCGGCAAACATGACCGAACACCCGTCAGTATGAGGCGACCCGAAGGTGACAGAATATCGTTGCACACCCGAACAAGGAACTGGCGCCAATCATCGGTTGACCAAGGCGGATGATCCGTTGTCACGTAGGTATTGTCGAACGCAATCTGGAACCCGGTCACCAAGTCGAACGGACCGCGCACAGGCAAGCCTGACAATTCCGGCGTTACTCGACAAATCCGCCGATCAGCACCGACCGCGGCGGCGATGTCACCAAGGATCGGGTCTGCGATGTCGAGACCGATTGCTTCGTGCCCCAGTTCTCGACAAGCCAACAAGAAGTATCCGGGACCGGTGCCAAGATCCAACACACGGCCAGGCGCGCTGCCGTCCAGGCTGAACTTGTGACAACGGAACGCCTCCCGCGCAAGCTCTGCTCGGTAGTCCAAGAACCGTATCCATGGACGATCCGAGCGGGAGAAGCGGGAATACTTCTCCCTCACGACCGCGATCGCCGAGTCGTCTATGCACGTGGCGACGCGACTTGCCAGGCTGAGTATCGACCTCCGGCGAAACAGCATGATCCTCAGGTCGCGGACCGACTTTGTCCGCCAATACTCAGGCTTCGCGAGCGTGAGCAGTCGATCCAAGAAGGCCGGTGAAATCAGGCGTGACATACTTGATTGCATCGCGAAGGCTGACTGCGCCTACAAGGAAGTATGGAGCCACACCAATGATGGTAGCTGCTAGCACAAACTCCGCTCAGCGCTGCCGCGAGGCCTCATTCCTTCCGGCCGAACGCTAAGGAGAATCCTCCCTGCATCAACCCCCCCCCCTTTATACGTCCGGACGTATTGCAAGCGTGATCGCCTGTCGCTGACGACAGCCGAGAACCTGCGCGCCGGCGTCGCCATGGGCGCAGGCAGCGAGCAAACGCCGGAAGCCCGAGGGACCTCAATCATAGGGCCCTCGGGCAGTGGGTCCGCCAGGTGAGCGGACGGGACCGACCGGTCAGTTGCCGATCGTGATCTCCAGCGCGTCGCTGGTGACGATCTCGCACGGCGAGACGCCGAGGTGGCCGTGCTGGACCGTCAGCACGAAGCCGCAGAGGCCCTGGTTGGCCGGCACGGCCAGCGTCAGCGCGGCGCTGCCGAGGCCGTCCAGCGGCGCGCTCAGCAGCACCGGGTTGGGCGTGTAGAACGTGCCCGGGCAGCCCGGGGTCAGCAGCGCGACGGGCACCGAGGTCGTGCCGGCGCCGAGGCTCCAGAACCCGATCGCGTTGGCCGGGCCGCCGCTCACGCTCATGTTGAGGTCGCAGCCGAGGTTGCCCGTGCTCGTCGTCGAGATCGGGATGCCGTTGCCGCCGTTGAGGTTGACGATCGACGCCGCGGCGCCGTTCGCGCACTCGAGGCAGCCGACGACGTTCATCGCCACGATCGCGTAGCCGGCGTTGAGGTTCGTCTGGTTGGAGAACGTGATCGAGGTCAGCACGCGGCCGGCCTCGGCCGACAGGTCGATGTTGCGCTCGGTCAGGTTGAGGTTGGCGCCGCCGCCGCCGTTGTCGACGTCCGAGGTGCCCGGCAGCGAGCCGCCGAACCAGTCCCCGCCGGACACCGTCGCGACGACCGGGTTGCCGGTCTGGAAGCCGAACTCGACGTCGAACGAGCCGCCGCCGTTGCTGATCTGGAAGATCAGCGACGCCGCCGACGAGAGGTCCATGCGGATCGGCTGGCCGAGCAGGGTCGTCTGCGGGCCGGTCTGGTCCGCGTTGGGCAGCCACGCCGGCTGCGTGCCGGTGTTGTTGCCGTTGGCCGTCGGCTCGAACGCGCGCAGGCCGCCGTCGACCGTGTTGCGGTTGCCGAGGTGGACGATGTCGAGCGCGAGCGGCGAGTTGATGACGTTGTAACCGTCGAAGATCGGGTCCTGCGGGACGCCGTTCTGGAAGTCGAGGCCGCGGTCGCTGATCGAGCGGTAGCCCAGCGGGTCGTCAGGCAGGAACGACTCGCCCGTGTGGACGATGCCGTTGAAGTTGTAGTTGAGCGGGATCCGGTTGCTGAGCGACGGCGCGACCGGGTACTCGAAGTTGCACGCCAGGATGGCGTAGCCGGCGCCCAGGTTGCTCTGGTTGGAGAACGAGATCTCGGTGACGACCTCACCGTTCTGCGACGACATGTCGATCCGCCCCTCGGTGATCGAGAGGTTGGCGCCGGCGAAGCCGTTGTCGGTGCTGTCGGTGCCCAGGTAGGCGCCGCCGAACCAGTCCCCGCCGCCGAGCTGCGCAGTGTAGCTGTTGCCGCTCGCGAAGGTGAAGTTGACGTCGAACGTGCCGCCGCCGTTGCTGATCTGGTAGAGGAACGCGACGTTGGTGTTGCCCTGGATCGGCAGCGGCTGGGTCAGCACGGTGGTCTGGGGCGTCGACTGGTCGACGTTGGTCAGCCACGCTGGCTGGATGCCGACGTTGTTGCCGTTCGCCGCCGGCTCGAAGGCCCACGCGCCGCCGCTGACCGTGTTGCGGTTGCCGAGGTGGACGATGTCCAGCGTGCCCGGCGCGCCGACGAGCGTGTAGCCGTTGAGCAGGTTGTCGCTCGGCACGCCGCCCTGCCAGTCGAGGCCGCGGTCGCTGATCGAGCGGTAGCCGTTCGGGTCGTCAGGCAGGCCCGACTCCCCGGCGTGGACGATGCCGTTGAAGTTGTAGTTGAGCGGGACCGGGATCGCCTGCGCGAACGCGGCACCGGAGAGACCGATGGTGACGGTCGTGGTGAGAAGAATGCGTTGCATGGAACTGAGGTTGAGAGACGCCGCGAGTATAGGGGTGCCGTAGGCGACGAACCTCGAGGCAATGTCCTGCACGCGTCGTAAGAGACGTGTATGCACAGATGACGCTCGAGCGCATCGACGCACGCCCGGCGCCGCGCGCGCGGACGATTTGAACGGCGCAGCCGATGGCAAGGGCGCGCGAGCGCGCGCCTCGTCGCCGTCCGCGCTCGCTCGTTCTGCAGATCGACACGCGACTGCCTGAGGTAGACTGTTGCGCATGTACCGCGTTCTCCCCGTCGCCCTGTTTCTGACCTGCGCACTCGCCGCACAGAACACGGTGCAGGTCCCGCTTAACTACAACTTCAACGGCATCGTCCACGCCGGCGAAGCGGGGCAGCCCGACGCGCCCAACGGCTACCGCTCGATCAGCGACCGCGCGCTCGACTTCACCAACGGCGTGCCCAACAGCGCGGTGCTGCAGCGGTTCGCCGTGGTCGCGACGCCTGGGACGCTGGACATGGTGCACCTCGGCAACCGCAACACGGTCGACAACGGCAACTGGTCCTTCGACCCGTTCCCCAACGGCAACGACGTCGGCACCCAGCCCTCGTGGCTCGGCAACGCGAACCAGTCCGGCCCGCAGACGACCACCCTGCAGACGCCGATCCCGCTGGGCACGACGTCCAGCGCGAGCGTGCTGTTCCACGTCAGCAACGGCGGCGGCTCGTGCAACGTCACCTTCGGCTACCAGAGCGGCGGCAGCAGCGTGCACGTGATCACCGCGCCCGACTGGTTCGGCGGGCCGCTCCCCGGCCGCCAGAGCGTCGACCGCGCCAACGGCGGGCCGAACCTCAACGTCGTCGAGGCGACCATCGACCTCAGCAGCTACGCAGGCGAAGAGCTGACCAGCGTGACCTTCTCCAGCCGCAGCAACACCAACGCGGGCTACGGGATCTACGGCGTCAACGTCGAAGCCGCGGCCGCCGCCGCGCGCGTCAACCGCGTGCCGTTGAACATGAACTGGAACGGCGTCGTACACGCGGGCGAGGCCAACCAGCCGGACGCGCTGAACGGCTACCGGTCGATCGCCGACCGCGGCCTCGACTTCCAGGCGGGCGTGCCGAGCAACGCGCTGCTGGACGGCTTCGAGCTGGTCGACCAGCCCGGCGCGCTCGACCTCGTCGTGCTCAACAACCGCAACACGGTCGGCGGCGCCGCCTTCCCGTTCGACCCCGCGCCCGACGGCGACGACCTCGGCGTGCAGCCGTCGTGGCTGTCGAACGTCGACCAGACGGGACCGCAGACGACGACGCTGCCGGTCCCGGTGCTGCTCGACGCCGCGTCCGAGGCCGAGTTCCTGTTCCAGATGACGCACGGCGGCGGCGCCGTGGACGTGACGTTCACGTTCCAGACCGGCGCGATCACGGCGACCCTGCGCGGCGGCGACTGGGTCGGCGGCGCCTACGCCGGCGTCGCGAACGTCGACCGCGCGCTCCCGAGCCTGCCGCTCAAGATCGAGCGCGGCGCCGTCGACCTCGCCCCGCTCCAGGGCCTGGTGCTCACGGCGATCACCTTCTCCAACTACTCCAACCCCAACGGCGCCTGCGCGTTCCTCGCCGCGAACGTGACCGGCTGCCTCGCCTGCGCCAACGCCGGCGGCGCCGCGAACCTGGGCGGCGGCGTCGGGCCCACGATCTCCGGCACGTCGACGGGCACCCTCGGCTGCGACCTCGACTGGACCGTCGCGGGCGCGTCGCCGAACACGCCGTTCGGGTTCTGGGCGGTGTCGCTCGGGCAGGCGGCCCTGCCGCTCTCGACGCTGCTGCCGGGCTGCGCGGGCACCATCCACGTCACCAGCCCGCTGCTCACGCCGGCGGTCGTGGACGGCGCCGGCGGCGCGACCTTCGCGCTCAGCGTGCCCGGCGCCGCCGGCCTCTGCGGCCAGGTGGTCGCTGGCCAATATGTCGAGTTGAGCGCCGGCGCCTGCCCGGTTCTTCTTGGCGACGCCCTGGCCTACACCATCGGCAACTGATCCCCACCGAAACGATGACCCCCCTCCGCATCGTGCCGCTCGCGGCCCTCTGCTGCGCGCTCGCCGCGCAGAACCAATCGCCCGCCGCGCCGACCTTCACCGAGCCGCCTGTCCCGAACCTGGTCGCCAACCCCAGCGACCTGCACATGGAGTGCGCGCCGTTCTCCGACCCGGATCCGGGCGACCAGCACCTCGCGACGACGTGGGAGATCTGGACCGTCACGCCCAACCAGCGGGTGTGGGTCGCGGACAGCGTGACGGGCCTCGAGAAGGTCCACGCGCACCTCGGCGACGGCGTCTTCGAGAACTCGCACCTGGGCTTCTCGCGGCTGTTCGCCGACACGTCCTTCAACCTGCGCGTGCGTCACCGCGACGACAGCGGGGACCCCGCCACCGAGTGGAGCCCCTGGTCGACGATCCCGTTCTCGACGGGCGCGGCGGACGTCAAGGATTCGATGTTCTTGCAGGACATCGACGACACCGCCGACCCGCGCTGGGAGGACCTGCAGGGCAACCCGATCGACCTCCCCGCCGGCGCGCCGCAGCCGATGCTGCGCGTCGAGACCGACACCCGCTGGCTGCTGCTGCGCATCGACGGCGACGCCGGACCCGGCAACCACGTCACCAACCCGGCGCCGCTGCCGCTGCACCGCGCGGTGCGCGTGGTGATCAAGGCGGGCGACACCGGCAGCAACCTGACGCTGCCGGCGTCGAACCTGACCGGCTTCGAGTTCGACTGCGAGCCGTTCACGATCCACCTCCCCGCCGTCAACCTGCCGCCCGGCGGCCGCGCCGTCTACTGGGTGAGCGAGCACGGCTCGACCTACGACGCCGACCCGACGGCCTTCGTGCCCGACTTCTCTTCGGTCGCGCGCACCGTGCCGGTGCCGTGGGAGGCCGTGCAGGCGGGCTACACGCTCGACGTCGTCGCGCAGGGGCTGCAGCTGCCGGTCAACATCGCGTTCGCGCCGAACCAGAGCAGCCTGCCGACCGCGCCGAAGTTCTACGTCACGGAGCTCTACGGAAAGATCAAGGTCGTCACCAACAGCGGCCTGGTGACGACCTACGCCAGCAACGTCATCAACTACACGCCGTCGGGCGCGTTCCCCGGCAGCGGGGAGCAGGGCCTCGCCGGCATCGCCATCGACCCAGCGTCCGGCGACGTCTTCGTCTCGCATCTCTGGCAGACCAACGGCCAGAACTATCCGCGGATCACCCGCTACTCGTCGACCAACGGCGGCCTGACCGCGTCGTCGAGCCAGGTGGTCCTCGACATGTTCGGCGAGGCCCAGGGCCAGTCGCACCAGATCTCCAACCTCGAGATCGTCGGCGGCCACCTCTACTGCCACATGGGCGACGGCTTCAACCCGACGACCGCGCAGAGCCTGACGTCGTTCCGCGGCAAGATCCTGCGGCTCAACCTCGACGGCACGCCGGTGCCGAGCAACCCGTGGTACAACGGCGGCGCGTTCACGGCGCGCGACTACGTGTTCTGCGCGGGCGTGCGCAACCCCTTCGGCGGCGCCTGGCGCGCGGCCGACAACCGCCGCTACTGCGTCGAGAACGGCCCCAACGTCGACCGCATCTCGATCCTCGAGTCGGGCCGCAACTTCGGCTGGAACGGCACGGACGCGAGCATGTCCAACTTCGCGATCCACAACTGGCAGCCCTCGGTCGGGCCGGTCAACATCGCCTTCGTCCAGCCGCAGACCTTCGGCGGCAGCAGCTTCCCGCAGGACAAATACGACCACGCCTTCATCACCGAGAGCGGCGCCACCTACGCGCAGGGCGAGCAGTCGATCGGCAAGGTCATCAGCGAGTGGGTCTTCGACGCAAACGGCAACGTCCAGCAGGGGCCGTTCCCGTTCGTCGAGTACACCGGCGACGGCTTCTCGACCGCCGTCGCGCTGACCGCCGGGCCCGACGGGCTCTACTTCAGCGAGCTCTACGCCGACAACGGCCTCAACGGCCCGACGACCGTTGGCGGCCGGATCCTGCGCGTGCGCTACGGCGACCCCGCCGACTGCGACGGCAACGGCCAGGCGGACACCTGCGAGCTCGCGCACGGCGCCGTCGACCTCGACAACAACGGCGTGCTCGACGTCTGCGACCCGCTCCAGGCGAGCACCAACCAGGTCTCCATCGCGACGGTCGGCCAGGTGGACTTCACGCTCCGCGCCGGCGCCGAGGAGGCCGGCCAGAACTACCAGCTGCTCGGCTCGATGACCGGCACCGCGCCGGGCACCCAGTTCGGCAACATCCTGCTGCCGCTCAACAGCCAGAACGACCCGTGGTTCCTGCTGACCCAGATCGTGTTCGACCCGGTCATCCTCCAGAACACGATCGGCTCCCTGGACGCCGAGGGCGAAGCGACGGCGACCCTGGTCGTACCCGCCCTGCCCGCGCTGCTCGGCCTGCAGCTGTCGCACGC
>JBMHDP010000011.1:0-8055 GCA_049889335.1 Planctomycetota bacterium | reverse complement strand
GGCCGCCCCGGGCGCGCGCTCGAGCTGCTCGACCAGCCCCGTCGGGCCGACGTGGACGAGGCGGCCCTGCAGCGCGTCCGCGCCGACGCCCTGCACAGCCTCGGTCGGGTGCAGGACGCCGCGCAGGCCGTGCGCGCGTCGATCGCGGCCGGCGCCCGCAACGCGGACACGTACAACCTGCTGGGCGTCACGCTCTACGAGGCCGGCCGCATGGACGACGCCCGCGAGAGCTTCGAGCGCGCGCTGGTGCTCGAACCCGGCCACGCCGACGCGCGCGCCAACCTCGCCGCGATGCCCGCCGCGTAGCCTGGGTCAGCCGTGCGCCGTCGCGACCTCGCCGGCGTCCCCGCGCTCCGGCGGCATGTCCTCGGCGAGGCGCAGCGCGCCGGCTTCGGCTTCGTCGAGGTCTGCCGACGACCACAGCACGTCGGCCAGCCGCGCGTGCAGCTCCTTCCGCGGGTCCCGCAGGACCTGCTCCAGCAGCGGCAGCTCGACCTCGTCGTCCGGCATGCGGGTCTGGATCAGCGGGTGCTCGCGGCTCGCCTCCATCCAGCGCTGCCCGGACAGCGGGCGGTAGCGGCAGAAGAAGCCGAAGTGCCACGGCAGGAACCGCATCGCCCGGTCCTTGCCCTTCTCGTCGTCGCGGAAGTGCTCCTTCATCTTGACGGCGAGGTCGTGGTAGACGCCCAGCCGCTCCCGCGCGTCCGGCTCCCACGCCTGCCGCTCCGCGATCTCCCGGAAGATCCACGGCTTGATCAGCGCCCCGCGGCCGATCATCACCGACGCGACGCCGCTGCGCTGCCAGCGCTCGTGCGTCTCGAACCAGGTCAGCAGGTCGCCGTTGCCGATCACCGGGACCGTGCGCTCGGCCGCGACCTTGGCGATCTCGTCCCAGTCCGCCGCGCGGGAGTAGCGCTGCTCGCGGGTCCTGCCGTGGATCCCGACCGCCTGCGCGCCGGCCTCCTCGCAGACCCGCGCGACCTCGCTCGCGTTGTACTCCTCCTCGGACCAGCCGAGCCGGATTTTCACCGTGACCGGCACCTGGATGCCCGCGACCATGCCCTCGACGAGCCGCGCGAGCTTGTGCGGCTTCTGCAGCAGCGTCGCGCCCATCCGCCGACGCACGACGTCGTGGATCGGGCAGCCACAGTTGAGGTCGACCCACTGCGCGCCGCGCTCCGCGGCCGCGTTGCCCGCCGCGACCGCGTCGTCGATTCGCGACGCCGCGATCTGGGCGCCGAAGCAGCCCTCTTCGTCGTGCTTGCGAAGCAGCGCCAGCTCGCTCTTGCTGCGCTTGCGCACCTGGTAGGCGTAGGCCATCTCCCCCATGGTGACCTCCGCGCCGTGCGCGAGGCACAGACGGCGGAAGGGCAGGTTGCCGCCCTTGGTCAACGGCGCCAGGAATACGCGACCACGGAAATCCATGGCGCGCGACTCTGGCGGTTCGAGGCTGCGCTTTCCATCGCTGCTATGCTCGGTCGTCTCCCACGCTGACCCATGAGCATCTCCCGCATCCTGCTGGGCGCCGCCGCGATCACGGTCGTCGCCGCGCTCGCGCTCCGAGCCCGCGGTGACCGGACCGCGGCCGCCGCTCCCGACGCCGCCGCGGCGACCGTCCCGACGCCCCCCGCCGCCGCCGCGGGCCACTACGTGCTGGTCGTCGAAGGAGACCGCGACGGCCTCGACGTGACCTTCGCGCGCGCCAAGCGGACGCCCTGGGCGGGCGCGCCCAAGGGGCTGGCGAGCTCGTGGCGACTCGCCGTGCTCGCCGCGGACGGCAGCGCGCTGGCAGACGTGCCCCTGGACGTGCGCCGCTTCGCGACCGACGCGGCCTCGAAGGGCGCGCCGGTGACCGTGCGCGGCTGCGTGGTCGTCGACTCCCGGATCGGCATGCTGGTGAGCGTGCCGCGCTTCGCCGGCGCCGCGCGCTACCGCTTCACGCGGTCCGACGAGCGCGGAGTCGTGACGAACTTGGGCGAGGTCCCGGCGAGCCGGGTCCGCGAGCTCGCGGAGGAGCTGCGATGAGCGCCGCGACCCGCCTCTTCGCGCTGGCGCTGCTCACCGCGCCCGTCGCCGCGCAGACGGTCAAGACCGTGATCAGCAACGGCACGACCGAGACGCGCTACGACATCGTCATCCTCGGCGACGGCTACCGGCTGACCGAGGAGGCGCAGTTCGACAGCGACGTGGCGGCCTTCCTGACGTCGCTGTTCCAGAAGGAGCCGTATCAGACCTTCTCGGCCTACTACAACGTGCACACGGTCTTCCGGGCCAGCCAGGACAGCGGCGCAGACCGTCCGGACGAGACGCCGCCGGTGTTCGTCAACACGGTCTACGACGCGACCTACAACTACGGCGGCACCGCGCGCTGCCTCTACATCCAGAACCAGACCGCCGCGCTCGCCGACGCCGCGCTGGCGCCGGCGACCGAGGGGCGCGTGCTCGTGATGGTCAACGACGACCGCTACGGCGGCTGCGCGTCGACCTTCGCCGTCAGCTACAACGGCAGCCAGATGAGCGAGGTGCAGGCCCACGAGCTGGGACACAGCCTCGGCCAGGTCGCCGACGAGTACGAGTACTCCGGCCAGACCTACACCGGCGGCGAGCCGTCCTCGGCCAACCTCACGACGGACCCGACGGGCTCCAAGTGGCAGGTCTGGCAGGGCACGCAGGGCATCGGCGCGTTCCAAGGCGGGGGCTACCACCAGTTCGGCCTCTACCGGCCGCGCAACAACTGCTTGATGCGATCGCTCGGCGCGCCCTTGTGCCGCGTCTGTCAGGAGAACATCACGCTGATCACCAACTCGCACGTCCACGTCGTCACGTCGACCACGCCGGACGCGTCCACGCCGCTGCAGGTGATCGCGCCGGCGACGCAGACGTTCTCGTTCACGCACTTCGTGCCGGCGACCAACAACCCGCTGATCGAGTGGCAGGTCGACGGGGTCGTGCAGCCGGGCGCCAGCGGCCTGAACTTCACGCTCGACTCGACGCAGGTCAGCCTCGGCCCGCACACGGTCACGGCGACGATCCTGGACCAGACGGACCGCGTGCGGCGCGACCCGCAGAACGTCATGCTCGAGCGCGTCGACTGGAGCGTGCAGGTCAGCGATCCGACGCTCGCGCAGCTGCGCGTCTCGTCGATGGCTGCTTCGGGCACGTTGATCCCGCCGGGCGGCGCGGCGACCTACACGCCCTACGTCGTCAACGACGGCCCGGCTGCGGCCGGACCGTTCCGCGTCGAGTTCTTCCTCAACCAGGACCCGTCCGCCGTGACGCTGCAGGACCGCTACCTCGGCGCGGTCGACGTGCCGGGCCTCAACGCGGGCCAGCAGGTCCCGCTGACGTTCGCGACCCGGCTGCCCTACAGCACGCCGCTGTATGCGTCGTGGGTGCACGCGGTCGTCGACCGCGTGAACGCCGTCGCGGAGAGCGACGAGACCGACAACGGCGCGCAGCGCGTGGTGTTCGTGCCGTCGGTGCCGTGCACGACCGGGCTCGAGTACCAGGACCCGCTGACCCAGCCGTTCACCGCGGCCATCTCCCGGGGCGCGGGCGCGACCCTCCACCCGACCGTGCTGTCGCCGTGCTCGACCCCGCCGACCGCCGTCTACCTGATCGCGTGGAGCGGCGCGGGCACGACGCCGGGCACCAACCTCGCGCCCGGTGTCACCCTGCCGCTCAACGCCGACGCGCTGACCAACCTCGGCCTCGCCGGGCTGAACGGCCCGGTGTTCGGGCAGTTCGCCGGCGTGCTCGACCCCCAGGGACGCGCCCAGGCGACCCTGGCGATCCCACCGGCCGCCGCCATCCAGACCGGCGCGACGCACCTCGCGGCCGTGGTCCTCGGTCCGCCGAACGTCTTCGCGGCGGCCTCGAACCCCGTCGAGCTGGTCATCCTGCCCTAGCGCGCCCCGCCCCCCCCCCCGCCCGGTGGGGCCGCGGGCGCGCAGAAAGCTCGCCGAAGCCCCGCTTGTCGCTGGCGCTGGCATGCCCCGGGTCGAATGATGCTCGCCCGGCTTTGCAGCCCCACCCAGCAGTCGATCCCCAAACTATGTTCACCGCACGCATCCTCCCCCTCGCGCTCGTCCTGACCGCCGCGGCCCAGGCCCAGGAACAAGGCAAGACGAAGCACCTCCTCCGCTTCGACTTCAAGCCCGGCACGGTCGCCAAGCAGGTCATGACCCAGGACATGACCATGACGATGGCCATGGGCGCCGAGGACATGGTCACGAAGATGACCATGAGCATGTTCCAGACCTACACCGTCCAGTCGGTGGAGGGCGACAAGGCCGCGATCGAGCAGAAGATCACGCGGGTCAAGGCCGTCATGGACAACCCCATGATGCAGGTCGACTACGACAGCTCGGACGAGGACTCCGACCCGGGCATGCTCGAGGGCCTCGCGGACCTCGTCGACTCGACGATCCGGATGAAGCTGTCCAACCGCGGCAAGCCGAGCGACGTCAAGCTCCCCGAGGAGGTCTCCGACGCCGCGGGCGCGGGCGGCCCCGACCTGGAGCAGATGATCTCGCAGATCGTCACGGCGCTGCCCGAGCAGCCGGTCGCCATCGGCGAGACCTGGACGGTGGACCAGGACATGGCCATGGGCCAGATGGGCGACACGTCCACCAAGGTCACCTACAAGCTGCTCGGCGTCACGGACAGCGAGATCATGCTGGAGCAGAGCCTCAAGATGGACCTCTCGACGATGGAGGTGCCGCCCGGCATGGAGGTCAAGGACGCCACCGCCAAGGGCAAGATCACGATCGACCGCCGCACGGGCCTCCCGAAGACCAGCGTGCTGGACATGACCATGCAGATGGACGGCCCGATGGCGATGACCATGGCCCTCAAGGTCACCCTCAAGCCCGCGCCCGCCGACAAGAAGGCGCCGGTCACCGGCCCGAAGAAGGACGCCCCGATGGTCTGCGTCATCAGCGGAGAGGACGCCGAGGGCGGGCCGACCGCCACCTTCGGCGGGCAGACGGTCGGGTTCTGCTGCAAGCGCTGCAAGGCCAAGTGGGACCAGATGGACGACGCCGGCCGCAAGCAGGCGGTCGCCAAGCTCGGCGCCGGCAAGTAGCCGGCGCGCCTCCGGCAGCCCGCGCTTCAGCCGCCGGACACGCGCAGGAAGCCGACGGGATCGCCGACCACGGCGGTCTCGATCAGGTCCTCCGACGGATCGACCTCGAGCCCGCGCGCCTCGCACTGCTCGAGGAACCACGACACCTCCTCGGCCGAGGTCGTGATGCAGCCCGGGCGCGCGAGCCGGTCGAACACCGACGCCGTCAGCGCCCGCGCCGCGTCGCGCTCCGCGACGAACGCGTCGACGTCGAGCTGCACCGGCGGCAGCCGACCGTAGCTGACCCCGCTGAGGCAGGGCCAGCGCTCGGGGTCGGTGAACACGCTGATGCAGCCGAGGTGGTCAAACGAGCGGTCGCCGGCCAGCTCCTCGGCGGCGCCGACCTCGTAGCGCAGCGGCACGCCCGGCGCCGACGCCGCCAGCGCCGCGTTGAGCAGGTCGCACTCGCCCTGGATCAGGTTCGCCGCCAGCACCTCACGGCCGAGCACGGTCGCCTCGGCCAGCAGCACCGGCAGCTCAGCGACGCCGGCCCCCACCCACAGCGACGCCCCGCCGCGCGGGACCTGCAGCGCGAGCCGCCTCGCCAGCTGCACCCCGAGCTCCACCACCAGCTTGCGCCGGTCGGCCCAGTGCCGCTCGCCGTCCTCGTGGAAGTAGACCTCCCCGAGCGCGCGCCAGTCCGCGGCCTCGAAGACCCGGCGCGTCAGCTTCTCGACCTCGTGCCATTCTTTGGGCGCAGTCACGACCCGCTCCGGAGCTCGCCGAGCTGCTTGAGCATCGGCCACGCGAAGATCCCGGTGCGGTGGCCGTCGCTCCAGGTGAACGCGAGGCCGTAGCGGCCCACCAGCTCGGCGTCCCGCAGCGTGATGTCCGCGGGCACGGTCTTGGGGTCGAGCAGCGGCGCGCCGGTGTTCTCGTCGACGCAGCTGGCGCACGGGCACGCTAGGCGCAGGTCGCGCGCCTGGTAGTCGGAGGCGCCGCCGCCCTTCCACTCGATGCGGAAGCGCAGCGGCGAGACGAGGTCGGCCTTCTTGGGCTGGGGTTGGTCCATCAGGTTGGGCGCCGCGGCTTGCGAACCGTCGGCGGATGCCGGACAAGGGGAGCATGCGGCTCGGCGCGCTCATTCTGGCAGGTGGACGGAGCCGACGCATGGGCCGACCCAAAGAGTCGCTGCCGATCGGCGACACCACCATGCTCGGCTGGCAGTGCCGCACGCTGCTGCCGTGCGCCGCGCCGGTCGTAGTGATCGGACGAGACGCGACGCAAGCGCTGCCGCCGCTGCCGGACGGCGTCGACGCCGCACACGACGAGCTGCCCGGCGAGGGGCCGCTGGCCGCGATCGCCGCGGGCCTGCGGCGGCTGCGCGAGCGGCACGGCTTCGAGGACCTCGACGCCGCGGTCACGGTCGGCTGCGACCAACCGTTCTTGACGGCCGCGATCGTCGAGGGCCTCGCGTCCCGACTGGAGGGCGCCCTGCTGCTCATGCCCCGCGCCAACGGCAAGCTGCAGCCGCTCACCGCGGTCTACCGCGTCGCCGCGCTCGACGCCGCGGACCGGCTGCTCGCCACAGGCGCCCGCCGGCCCCGCGAGCTCGCGGACCGGGTCCCGAGCCGCGTGCTGGAGGAGGACGAGCTGCGCGAGCTCGACCCCGAGCTGCGCTTCCTGAGCAACCTCAACCACCCTGACGACTACGAGGCGGCGGTCGCTGCGCTGGCCCCGCCGGGCGGGTCCGCGTGAGCGAGCCCGCGCCGCCCCGCTGCCTGCGCTGCCTGCGCCCGCAGGACCTCTGCTACTGCGCGCACCTGCCGACAGTCCCGACGCGCACGCGGCTGGAGGTCATCCAGCACCCGCACGAGCGGACCCACCCGTTCAACACCGCGCGGCTGGTCAAGCTCTGCATGCCGAACGCGGCGGTGCACGTGCCGACGCCCGGCTTCACCGGCACGCTCGAGCTGCGCGTCGGCGTCCCTGACGACGCCGCGGTGCTGTTCCCGCACCCCGGGGCGACCGACCTCCGAGACCTGCCCGAAGCGCAGTGGCCGTCGACGCTGCTGGTGCTCGACGGCACCTGGGGCCACGCCAAGCGCGTCTACCGCGAGAACCCATGGCTGCAGCAGCTGCGCCACGTCAAGCTGACGCCGTCGGCCCCGAGCAACTACCGCATTCGCCGCGAGCCCAAGCCGGAGTACATCTCGACCATCGAGGCGATCGTCGAGGCGCTGCGCGTGATCGAGCCGGACAACCGCGACGTCGAGCAGCTGCTGCGGGCCTTCGACCGGATGGTCGACCAGCAGATCGCGCACCGCTCCGAGCGCGTCGTGCACCGGTTCCGCAGCAGGCGGCCGCGCGCGCCGCAGGCGGTCGCCGCCGCGCTCTACGACCCGCGCGCCGTGGTCTGCTACGCCGAGACCGCGCCGATGGCGCCCGACGCGCCGCCCGGCAGCGCGCGCGAGCTGCTGCACTGGGTCGCGGCGCGGGTCGACACCGACGAGGTCTTCGAGGCCGTGCTCCGACCGAACGGGCCGCCGCCGAGCGACGAGCACCTGCGCTACGTAGGACTGACGCGCGACGAGCTGGAAGGCGGCGAGACGGTCGCGGCGGCGCGGACGCGCTTCGCGGCCTTTGCCCCCGACGGGGCGCCGTTCGCCAGCTGGACGCCGACGACGCTCGCCTGGGGGCGACCGGTGCTGCCCGATGGCTTCCGGCACACGCTGCTGAAGGCGAGCTACTGCAACCTGGTCCAGCGCAGCTCGGGCCTGCTCGAGCAGGTCGTCGAGCGCGAAGGGCTGACGCTGCCGCGAGTACCGTGCCGTGGCCGCGCCGGCCGCCGCCTCGCCCGCTCGCTCGCGCTCGCGCGCTGGCTGCGGACGCGCCAGGCGCCGCCGGAAGCCTGAGCTTCGAACCCGAAGCACCCGTGGCTACCCTGCGCCCATGCGACTCACCGTGCTCGGCTCCGGGACGGCAGTGCC
>JBMHDP010000010.1:0-26995 GCA_049889335.1 Planctomycetota bacterium | reverse complement strand
CCCACCGCCAAGGCCCTGGAGAGCTGATCGGAGCGAACACGTGGACCTCACCTTCCTCCTCATCTTCATCTTCGTGATCGCGGCCCTGCTGGGCTTCGAGCTGATCACCAAGGTCCCCCCCACCCTGCACACGCCGCTGATGTCCGGATCGAACGCGATCTCCGGCATCACGATCGTCGGCGCGATCATCGCGTCGACCGGCGAGGGCTTCCTCAACCAGGTGGTCGCGTTCCTCGCGATCACGCTCGCCATGATCAACGTGATCGGCGGCTACATGGTGACGGACCGCATGCTCGGCTCGTTCAAGAAGAAGGAGAAGAAGTAGCCGTGAACTACCTCTATCTCCTGGCGACGCTGCTGTTCGTCTTCGGCATCAAGCGGCTGACCAGCGTCAAGACCTGCGCGTCGGGCAACCGGCTGTCGGAGCTCGGCATGGCCTTCGCGGTCGTCACGACCGTGCTGATCTACCGCGAGGACATCAACTGGATCACGATCGCGGCGGGCGTCGTCGCGGGCGGCGGCGTCGGGCTGCTGTTGGCGAAGAAGACGCCGACCACCCAGATGCCCGAGCTGGTCGCGGCGCTCAACGGGTTCGGCGGGATCTCCTCGGCGCTGGTCGCGATGGCCGAGGTGCTGAAGAACGTCGGCGACGCGTCGATCTGGGACCGCGGCGCGCTCGACACGGTCGCGACCATCGCCGCCGTGCTGATCGGGATGCTCACGCTGACCGGCAGCTTCGTCGCCTACGGCAAGCTGTCGGGCAAGTCCTTGAACCACCCGCTCTCGGGCGCCGCGCGGCACGGCCTGCACCTGCTGCTCGGCGGCGGCGCGATCGGCCTCGGCGTCTGGATGGCGACCGCCACCGGCGACTCGACGCCGGCGGTCGCGATGGTCCTGCTCGCGGTGGTCGCGGCCGCGCTGGGCGTGTTCCTGGTGATGCCGATCGGCGGCGCCGACATGCCGGTGGTGGTCTCGCTGCTCAACAGCTACTCGGGCGTCGCGGCGGCGTTCGCGGGCCTCGTGATCCTCAACCCGCTGCTGATCGTGGTCGGCTCGATGGTCGGCGCGTCCGGGCTGATCCTGACGCAGATCATGTGCAAGGCCATGAACCGCTCGCTCGGCAACGTGCTGCTCGGCGGCATGGGCGAGGAGTCGGTCGCCGAGGACGCGCGCGACTACAGCAACATCAAGCAGGCCGGCGCCGAGGAGGTCGCGATGCTGCTCGACGGCGCTTCGTCCTGCATCTTCGTGCCTGGCTACGGCCTCGCGGTCGCGCAAGCGCAGCACGTCGTCCGGGAGCTCGCCGACCTGCTCACCGATCGCGGCGTCGAGGTCCGCTACGCCATCCACCCGGTCGCCGGCCGCATGCCCGGGCACATGAACGTGCTGCTCGCCGAGTCGGACGTCCCGTACGACCAGCTCTGGGAGATGGAGCGCATCAACGGCGACTTCAAGAACACCGACGTGGTCATCATCGTCGGGGCCAACGACGTGGTGAACCCGGCCGCGCGCGACCCGAGCGGGCCGATCTCGGGCATGCCGATCCTCGACGTGGACCACGCGCGCACCGTCGTCGTGATCAAGCGCTCGCTGAGCCCTGGCTACGCCGGCATCAAGAACCCCCTGTTCGAGCTCGACAACACCCTGATGGTGTTCGCCGACGCGAAGGAGGCCCTCGAGGGGATGGTCCGGGAGGTCAAGGACCTGTGAGGGCCGCGACGCGGCTGGGCGCGGCAGGGATCGCCGCGCTGCTGCTCGGGTCGGCGTGCGCGCCGGGCGCCCTCCGCCACCCCTACTTCCACCGCGAGGAGCAGCCGCGCGCGGTCGAGTGGGGCTACGGAGGCGCGGACGGTCCCGCGCGCTGGGCGGAGTTGAGCCCGAGCTACCACCTCGCGCGCGACGGTCGCGAGCAGAGCCCGATCGATCTCCGCGGCGCGCAGCGGGCGGACCTCGCGCCGCTGCGGTTCGACTACCGCCCCGTCTCCGTGCGGTTGGTCTACAACGGCCACAGCGTGCAGGAGGACGAGGACGGCGCCAGCCACCTCGTCGTCGGGGAGGACGCCTACGAGCTGAAGCAGTTCCACTTCCACTCGCCGAGCGAGCACACCGTGGACGGTCGGCTCTTCGAGATGGAGGTGCACTTCGTCCACGAGAGCGCCGCAGGCGAGGTGGCGGTGGTCAGCGTGCTCGTCGAGCGCGGCGCGCACAACGCGGCCTTCGACTCCATGTGGCGCGCGCTGCCCGACCGTGACCACCCGACGGGACGCTCCGAGGAGCGCGTCGAGGTCGCGTCGCTGCTGCCTGCGGCGCCGGATTACTTCGCCTACCGAGGCTCGTTCACGACGCCGCCGTGCACCGAGGGCGTGCGCTGGTTCGTCATGCGTCAGCCGATCCAGCTCGCGCCCGCGCAGCTGGCCACTTTCCGGCGCGTGATCTACGGCAACAACCGCCCGGTCCAGCCGCAGAACGGCCGCGCGATCTCTTCGTCGCGCAGCGCTCCGCCGCGCTAGGCGCCGTCAGCGCTCGCCGTCGCCCGCGTCCGCCGCGTCGGCGTCCTGCGGGGAGTCGCCCGGCGCGGCGTCGTCCTGCTCGTCGCCAGGTGAGGTCGACGGCGTCGCGTCGAGCGTCTGCAGGGCCTGCAGCACCGCGTCGACGGCCCGCGGGGATACGTCCCCCACCAGCCAGCGCAGCGCGGGCGTGCCCAGGCTCTGGTCGAGGTCCGCGTCTTCTGCGTCGGGGTAGAGCACCGGCTCCTCGGGCACCCCGTAGGCGAGCGCCGGGAGGTCGGAGTCGGGTTCGGTCTGGTTGACCTTGGTCAGCGTGTCGTGGAGGTCGACGCCGCGCAGCATCAGCAGCTCCCACGGCTTCTCGTCGAGGCGTCGGGCGAACAGCTCGTGCAGCGCGAGCACGTGGCGGCAGGGCTCCTCGGGGAGGTCGCACGAGCAGCCGAAGGTCACGCTGCGGGCGTCCGGGAACAGCGGCTCGCCGATGATCCGCGCGACCAGCCGGTCGAACGAGCGCGGCACGCGCGCCTGGCTGAGCGCCTCGATGATCGACTTGCTGCGGCGCAGCACGCGGATCAGCGTCGGCCAGTCCTTCATCGGCAGCGTGCGAATCTGCAGGCTGACCTCGTGGATCGAGCCCATCGCGCCCTCCATCTCCGCGTTGATGCCGCCGGCGCGGATCCGGACCATCGGCTTGCGGATGCTCGGCAGCGCCTCGAGGGCGGCGGCCAGGCGCTGGTCGTCGATGTCCCGGGTCGCCTCGCGACGCCACCGCTCGCCGAGCGAGATGGCCTTGCGCTCGCTGGTGCGGCTCACGCCATCGCCTCCTTGCGGTCGAGGGTGAGCAGCCGCTTGAGGTCTTCGTTGCTCAGCTCGGTGATCCAGTTCTCGCCCGCCGCGAGCAGCCCGTCGGCGACCTCGCGCTTGCGGTCGAGCATCTGCTGGATGCGCTCCTCGAGCGTGCCGCTGCAGACGAACTTGTGCACGAAGACGTTGCGCTGCTGCCCGATGCGGAACGCCCGGTCGGTGGCCTGGTCCTCCACGGCCGGGTTCCACCAGCGGTCGAAGTGGAACACGCGGTTGGCCGCGGTCAGGTTGAGGCCGGTGCCGCCTGCCTTCAGCGAGAGCACGAACAGCCTCGGGCCGTCGGGCCGCGCCTCCTGGAAGTCGGTCACCATCTTGTCCCGCTCCTTCTGCGGGATGCCCCCGTGCAGGAACAGGACCGTCTGGCCGTAGACGTTCTCGAAGTGGGTCTTGATGAGGGAGCCCATCTCCTTGAACTGCGTGAAGATCAGCGAGCGGTCCCCCTCTTCGACCGCCTCCTCGATCATCTGCGAGAGGTAGTCGAGCTTGCCCGAGCGGCTGGGCAGCGAGCTGCCGTCCATGAGGTAGTGCGCCGGGTGGTTGCAGACCTGCTTCAGGCGCAGCAGCGTCGTGAGGATCGCGCCGCGCCGCTGGATGCCCTCGCCGGCGTTCTCGACTTCTTGGAGGCCCTTGCGGACAACGGACTCGTAGAGGATCGCCTGTTCGCGGCTCAGGGTCGCGGTGACGATCTGCTCGGTCTTCTCGGGCAGGTCCTGGACGATCTCGGGGTCGGTCTTGAGTCGCCGCAGCACGAACGGGCGGACCAGCCGCGCGAGCGCCGACATCGAGCCCTGGCGGCGCTGCTTGACGATCGGGTGCTCGAGCGTCTGCGTGAACTGCGTGCGCGAGCCGAGCAGGCCCTCGTTGAGGAAGTCCATGATCGACCAGAGGTCGAGCGGGCGGTTCTCCAGCGGCGTGCCGGTCAGCGCGAGGCGGAAGTGACCCTTCAGCGTGCGCGCGGCCTGCGACTGGCGCGTGGTCGGGTTCTTGATGTTCTGCGCCTCGTCGAGCACGACGCCGTCGAACGTCACCTCCTGCATCAGCTCTTCGTCGCGCTGCAGCAGATTGTAGCTGGTCAGCACGATGTCGTGCTCGCTGACGACCTGGATGAAGGACTCGGGGCTGTTGGCGCGGCCCTTGCCGTGGTGGAGCGCGACGCGCAGCGACGGCGAGAACTTGTTCAGCTCACGGCGCCAGTTGCCGAGCACCGAGACCGGGCAGACGATCAGGATCGCGGTCTGGCTGTTGCGCTGCTTGCGCCAGTCGAGCATCACCGTGATCGCCTGGATCGTCTTGCCGAGGCCCATGTCGTCGGCGAGGCAGGCGCCGAAGCCCTGGTCGACGAGGAAGTGCATCCACGCGTGGCCGCGACCCTGGTAAGGGCGCAGCTCGCCGTCGAACTCCACGGGGACCTCGCGGCTCTCGACCGCGCGCGCCTGCTCCAGGTTCTTCAGCAGGTTCTCGAGGCGCGGGGTGCTGGCGATCGACTCCATCGCGAGGCCGTGCAGATGCGACGCGCCGCCGAGGCGCAGCCGAAGCGCCTCGAAGAAGCTGATGCGTTCGCCGCCGTCGAGCATGCGCTTCTTGAAGTCCTTGAGCGCCTCGCGGTCCTTCGGGGACAGCAGCACGGGGCGGCGGTCGATGAACACCAGCGGCGTCTTGGCGTCGACGAGCTGCTCGAACTGCGAGGCGTCGAGCTCCTTGTCGCCGATCGCGAGGCTCCACTTGAACTCGAACCAGGGTCGCGGGTCGTTGTCCTGTCCGTTGCCCTCGACGATCGCGACGCGCGCGCTGAGGCGCTGCATCGACTCGACCCCGGGCAGCGTGATCTCGAAGCCCTCCGACTCCAGCAGCGGGATGTGGTCCAGGATCTGGTCGAGCTCCTGCCGCGTCAGGCTCGCGCGACCGTCGCTCAGGTTGCGGGCCCGACGGAGCGCCGGCAGCTTCTCGGCGACGCGGTCGAGCGTGTCCTCGACCTTGTGCACGCTCTCGCCGGCGATCTCGTTGCGGAACGGCGAGGCCTGGAGCCGGTGGTGCAGGCTCTCGATGGTCTCGGTGTAGTGGATGCCCGGGACCGGGCGGACCAGGATCGAGAGGCCCCACGGCGCCCCTTCTTCGAGCGGCTGGTCCGGCACCAGGATCTCCAGCACCGGCGTCATCGGGGTCTGCCAGAACTCCCGCGGCAGGCGGTCTGCCTCCTGGTGGCCTGGCGCGGCCCCGCTGCGTGCGACGTGCTGGTCGAGCGCGTGGCCGAGGAAGCTGACCAGGAGGTTGCGCTGCGTGACCGCGTAGACGGGGTCGTCGGGGACGGCGAAGCGCGCCGTGCAGAGGCTGCCGGGCACGAGGTCGGCGAGCGCGGCGACCAGCCACTGGGTCTCGGACGTCCAGAACGGGATCGCCTGCAGCACGCCCTCGGGAGCGGGCGCGAACTCGCCGCGCTGCACCAGCTTGTCGACCAGCTGAGCGGCCGCGGCGAACAGCCGCATGCTCGGCGGCTGGCTGGCCGGGTCGAGGCGCGCGAGCCAGGGGACGGCGTCGCCGAGCGGGACGCCGAGCGCAGGGACGGTCCACAGCGACGGCGCGATGCGCGACCGGACGCGGGCCTCGTCGTTCTCGGTGTCGGGGATGGCCGTCAGCGGCCGGAGCGTCGCCTCCTCGGTGGGCAGGAGGAGCTGCGCGTCGACGGGCGTGGCCTGCGCGCACACCTCCGGCGGGAGCACGGACCGCAGGGCTTCGACGCCGTCGTCGGCCCACAGGGCGATCCGCGCATCGGCGGGCTGTCTGGCGTGCAGGTAGGCGGCGTGCAGCTTAGTGACCGCCCTCGAGGGTGCTCGGGTGCACCCACTCCTTGTCGACCGGCGAGCGCGTGATGTGCATCTCGCTGTCGAGCCTGCGGGTGAACAGGTCGGCGAGCGTGAACACGAACAGCAGCGACAGGAACAGGAACGAGCTGAGGAAGACGATCTTGTTGATCGCCGTGTCCCACTTCACGTGCATGAAGAAGGCGATCACGAGCGAGGCCTTGACGGCCGCGATCCCCATCGCGATCAGCATGTTCGCGGAGCCGAAGTCGAACTGCGCGACGGCCACCGTGATGAAGGTCAGGAACAGCAGCGCCACCAGGACGCTGAAGAACATCGCCGAGCTCGAGACATGGTGGTGGCCCATGTCGAGCTCGCCGTGGGTGTCGTGTGCGTCGGACATCAGGGGACCAGGTAGAGCAGCGGGAAGAGGAAGATCCAGATCAGGTCGACCAGGTGCCAGTAGAGGCCGACCAGGTCGACGGGCATGTAGTAGCCCGCGTGGAAGCGGCCCTTGGCCGTGCCGACCATGATCCAGATGATCAAGCCGGCGCCGATCACGACGTGGAGGCCGTGGATGCCGGTCATCGTCAGGTAGATCGCGAAGAACAGGTGGCCGTGGGGCACGCCCGCCATCACGCCGTCGTGGTCCGTGAACCACGGCAGCTGACCGGTCGCCTCGTTGTACTTGTCGAACAGGTGCGCGAACTCGATGAGGCCGTGCTCGTTCTTGGCGCTGTACTCCACGTACTTGATGCACATGAAGATCACCGCGCCGAGCACGGTGAGCCCGAGGTAGGTCAGGGTCTTCTTCTTCTGGCTGGTCTGCGCCGAGCGTACGCCCATGGCCATCGTCCACGAGCTGAGCAGCAGCACCGAGGTGTTGAGCGCGCCGAGCTTCCAGTCGAGCTGCTTGCCGCCGAGCACGAACGTCTCGGGGTAGACCTCGTGGTAGTAGAAGTAGGCCGCGAACAGACCGCCGAAGAGCAGGATTTCCGTGGCGAGGAACAGCCAGAAGCCGAGCTTGCCCGACTGGAACTCCTGCACCGGGGTGCTGAAGTGGTGCGCCACCTCGTGCGGGACGAACTCCGGCCCGGGGGCCGGGATCGTCACCGCGTGGTGATCATCGTGACTCATTGAGTTTCCTGTAGCGAAGAGAGCGGTTGAGTGGCGGCGACGCGGCGATCAGGTCGCGTCGCGCTGCATCGACTCGTAGTCGAGCGTGGAGTAGTCGTAGACCTCGTGCACGACCTTCGGCTCGTCGTCGAAGTTGAGGTGCGGCGGCGGGGTCGGGCACTTCCAGTCGAGCGTGACGCCGCCCCACTGGTTCTCCTTGGCCTTCTTGCCGGTGAACAGCGAGGCCACGAGGTAGACCACCATCAGCGCGACGCCGGTCCCGAGGACCATCGCCCCGATCGTCGAGGCCTGGTGGTAGGGAGCGTACTCCGGCACGTAGGTCGCGTAGCGGCGCGGCATCCCGCGGCTGCCCATGATGAACTGCGGCAGGAAGGTCGCGTTGAAGCCGACGAAGATCGTGACGGCCGCGATCTTCGCGAGCGTCTCGTTGTACATCCTGCCGAACATCTTCGGCCACCAGTGGTGCAGCCCGGCGAAGAACGCGAGCGCGATCGAGCCCATCATCACGTAGTGGAAGTGGGCCACGACGAAGTAGGTGTCGTGGAGGTGCAGGTCGACGTTGAGCGCGCCGAGGATCACGCCGGTCAGGCCCCCGATCGCGAAGATGATCAGGAACGCCAGCGTGTAGAGCATCGGTGAGTTCAGCGCGACGGAGCCGCGCCAGACCGTCGCGACCCAGCTGAACTCCTTGATGGCCGTCGGGATGGCCACGAAGAAGGTCAGGAAGGAGAACGCGAACATCGCGTAGGTCGACTGACCCGACGTGAACATGTGGTGGCCCCACACCAGGAAGCTGATGATCGCGATCGCCAGCGACGAGAACGCGATCAGCTTGTAGCCGAACAGCGGCTTGCGGCTGTGGACCGTGACCAGCTCGCTGATGATGCCGAAGGCCGGCAGCACCATGATGTAGACGGCCGGGTGCGAGTAGAACCAGAAGAAGTGCTCGAACAGCACCGGGTCGCCGCCCAGGCGCGGGTCGAAGATGCCGATGTGGTAGAGCCGTTCGAAGGCGACCAGCAGCACCGTGATGCCGAGCACCGGCGTCGCCAGGACCTGCAGCAGCGAGGTGGCGTAGAGCGCCCAGACGAACAGCGGCAGGCGGAACCAGGTCATGCCGGGCGCGCGCAGCTTGTGCACGGTGACGATGAAGTTCAGGCCCGTGAAGATCGAGCTGAAGCCCAGCACGAAGATCGCGAGGCCGATCGTCACGACCGCCTGGTTGGTGTAGAGCGAGTAGGGCGCGTAGAACGTCCAGCCCGTGTCGAAGCCCCCGAGGATGATCGCGAGCGCCGCGAGCACGGCGCCGGTCAACCACAGGTAGAACGACAGCAGGTTGAGACGCGGCAGCGCCACGTCCTTGGCCCCCACCATCAGCGGCAGCACCATGTTCCCCAGCGAGCCCGGGATGGCCGGGATCACGAACAGGAACACCATGAAGGCGCCGTGCAGCGTGAAGATCTGGTTGTAGGTCTGGTTGCTGAACAGCATGCCCTCTGGCTCCCAGAGGTGCAGGCGGACCAGCAGGGCGAAGGCGCCGCCCGACAGGAACGCCAGGCCGACGCCGATCAGATACATGATCCCGATGCGCTTGTGGTCGAGCGTACCGAGCCAGGACATGATGCCCTTGGAGCAGTTGAGGTAGTCCTCGCGCGGCGCGGCCGGCGTGGCAACCTGAACGTCAACGGGAGGGGTGTTGGTCGTCATGGTTGAAGGTCCTCTTGGTTAGTTGTCGGCCAGCGACTTCATGAAGTCGATCAGGCAGCTGAGCTTGTCGTCGCTGAGCTGGGCGGCAGGCATGCCGCCGTTCTTGTAGCGCCCGCGCCAGACGATCTTCTTGGCGGGGTAGGCGATGGACTCCTTGATGTAGTCCTCGTCGACCGTCACGGTCTTCTCCTCGCCGTCCTCGAGCACGACGCGGTCGGTGCCGACGATCTCGCCGGCTTCGTTCTTGGTGAAGAGGCCCATCTCGGTCGAGCCGGGCGGGCCGGCCTTCCAGCTGGGGCCCGTGTTCTCGATGCCCTCGATGGAGTGGCAGGCGTAGCAGCCAGCGCCCTTCCAGAGCTGCTTGCCATAGGCGACGCGGTCCTCGATCGGCGCGTCGGCCTCCGGCACGATGTTCCACGGCTGCTTGGCGAACTCCTCGCTGTCGACGACGTGGACCTTCGCATACATGCGCGAGTGGCTCTTGCCGCAGTACTCGGCGCAGAACAGGTGGAAGTCGCCGGTGCGCGTCGGCGTGAACCAGACGGTCCCGTAGCGGCCCGGCACGACGTCGCGCTTGACGCGCATCGACGGCAGGAAGAACGCGTGCAGCACGTCCTGGGACTCGATCACGACCTGGACCGGCTTGCCGACCTCGAACCAGACCTCGCTGTAGCTCTGGGTGCCGTCGGGGTAGGTGAACGTCCACGCCCACTGCTTCGCAGACGCCTTGTAGGTGTTCTGCTTGGCGGCCTGGGGCACCGTGGTCATGTCGAGCGCGCCCTTGAATCCCCACGCGAACATCACCATCACGATGATCAGCGGGACGATCGTCCAGATGACCTCGAGCGGGGTGTTGTGCGTGAAGTTCGAGATCGGCTTCTGGTCCCACGTCTTGCGACGGTGGGCGACGGCTGAGTAGAGCAGGACGCCCGTGATCAGCACGAAGAAGAAGATGCAGACCGCGTAGGTGAAGTAGAACAGGCCGTCGACGTGTTCGAACGTGCTGGACAGCACGGGCAGCTGGCCGAACTCGTCGATCTCGGGAGCGGGCATGCCTTCCCAGGGGGGCGGCTCCTGCTTCGAGGCGCCTTGCGGATCTTGGATCAGGTCTGTGATCACGGGTGCTACAGGGTTCGGGCGCGGCTCAGCCAGCATGGGAGGATGCCGTGTCTGCCGCGCCGGTAGGGAGGGTCTCGGGTGGGTTGGACCGTGCCTTCTGCCGCTCGCGGCGCAGCATGATCCAGATCATCGCGGCGAGCACGACGACGGTGATGGCGCCGCCGACGCGCATCAGCGTCATCGCGGTCACCGAGTAGGTGTTGGTCCTCGGGTCGAAGGTGAGGCAGTTGAGCTTGACCTGGTCCCAGAACGTGCCCAGGGTGCCCTCGCTCGCCTCGACGAGCGCGAGGCGCATGTCCTCGGGCTCGAAGTAGGTGTTCACGATGACGCGGCTGACCTTGCCCTCGGGCGTCAGGAAGATCACCGAGGGCGGGTGCGCGAACTGCTTGGTCGCCTCCGACCAGTAGTAGTTGAACCCGACGCGCTCGGCGAGCGCGGACGAGGCCTCCTCGGTGCCGGTCAGCACGCGCCACGCGTCGTCGCCGCCGGTCTTCATCAGGCGGGGCAGGAACGCCGCCTTGCGCTGCTTGGCGATCCCGGCGTCCTCCTTGGGGTCGATGGAGACGGTCAGGATCTTGTAGTCGTCGTTGGGCTCGAGCTCGACCTCGCTGAGGGACCAGAGGACGGCGTCGAGGACCTGGCCGCACATCGCCGGGCAGCTGTAGTAGCCGAGCATCAGCACGACCGGCTTCTCCCCGGGGAACAGCTGCTTGAGCTGGAACGGGTAGCCGCGTTCGTCGACGAACTCGAGGTTACGGTCGACCATGCGGCCGATGCTGTCCAGCTGCTGGGCGCCCTCGTCGGTCATCTCCAGGGTCCGCGTCGGGGCCATGCCGGCGCCCTGCGCCGACGCGAGCGGCGTCAACAGCGTGGCGATCAGCAGGCTCTGCAGCAGGCGGGACATGAGGACGGGATAGGACAGATCAGCGGCGAAGCGAATCGACGATCGCGTCGATGTTCTTGTTGCGCGGGTTGCCGCCGTCGAGGAACGCTCGCTCGGTGGCCAGAATGTCGTCCAACTCCTGATTCGGCGCGTCGTTGACCTTGAGCGTGTGCTCGTAGTCCTGGACCTGCACGAAGATCGGGACCATCAACCACAGCGACACGAACAGCACGACGGCCCCGCCGATGACCCAGCGGGTCGCCGACTTGGCGTCGATGTCGTTCTCGGGGTCGACCGGGACGGCCTCGTGAGTGGCTCCGGGGGCGTGATCCATGGCGCTAGATGTTGTGGAAGTTGAGGGCTTCGCGCAGACGCGGGTCGCGCAGCGGGATGAGGTTCGAGCGGCGCACGTTGCGCAGCGTGAAGCCGGCGACGAGGCACAGCAGCCCGAAGAAGCAGCCGAAGTCCGCCCAGCTGACCGTGTGCAGGTACTCGCCGAGCTGGGCGCCGAAGCCGTGGGCGTGCTCGCCCGCGGCGTCGGTCGCCGCCGCGAGCCCGCCGTCGCCGCCGTGGTCCTCGCCGTGGCCGCCGAGGCCGGACGGCAGGATCAGGTACTGCATGTCGATGCAGTGGATGAAGAGCAGGAAGATCGCGCCGGCGGGCAGCGCGACCGCGTGCCGCTTCATGTTGCGCGACATCAGGAAGACGAACGGGAAGAGGAAGTGGCCGACGATCAGGATCGGGCCGACCGCGCCCCAGCCGTGCTCCATGCGGTGCGCATACCAGACGGTCTCCTCGGGCAGGTTGGCGTACCAGATCAGCATGTACTGGCTGAAGTTCGTGTACGTCCAGAACAGCATGAACGCCCACATCAGCTTGCCGATGTCGTGGTAGTGCTCCTTGTTGATCGCGCCCTGGTAGTAGCCCTTCTTGGTGAGCCACATGCAGAGCAGGATCGCGAACGCCAGCGAGGCCATCACCGCGCCGGAGAAGAACGCCACGCCGAAGATCGTCGAGAACCAGTGCGGGTCGATCGACATGATCCAGTCGAACGACGCGAAGGTCAGCGACAGGGCGAACAGGAGCAGGCCGGGCGCGGCGACCTGCGACATGCGCATGCTGATCGCCGGGTCACCGGTCTCGTCCTGCTTGATCGACTGGCCGCGGAAGTAGAGGGCGAGGCCGATCCAGACCGCGAAGTAGATGACGACGCGGACGAAGAAGAAGGTCGAGTTCAGGAACCCCGACTTGCCGGCGACGACGGCGTCGTAGCCGGGCTGGCCCTCTTCGATCACCGCGTGCGTCCAGTGGTGGTAGATGTCGTCGAAGCCGATGACGATCGGCACGAACAACAGCAGCATGAACGGCAGCGTGCCGGCCATGTTCTCCGTCACCCGACGCACCGGCACGCTCCACCCGGCGCGGGTGATGTGCTGGATCATCGTGAAGAACAGCGCGCCGAGGCAGACGCCCAGCACGCCCATGTAGCCGACCAGGTAGGAGAGCGAGCCGTGCGAGCTGAACAGGCCAAGGCCCGCCAGCAGGGCGCCGACCGCGAGCAGCCCGTTCTGGGCCGTCGCGAGGTCGCCGTCCTTGACCTTCGGCGTGATGTCGGGGGCGAGCTCCTGGAGGCTCGTCGCCGTCTCGGGGGTGGCGGTGGCGGTCATTAGTTGCTGAGGGACTGGAGAGCGCGGACGTAGTGGATGATCGCCCAGCGGTCTTCGACGCTGATGCGGGCGCCGTAGCCGGGCATCGTCGTGCCCTTGCCGGTCGTGATGGTCTCGAAGATGTCGCCGTCGGGGAGGTTGGCGACGCGGTTGTCCGCCCCGTCGGCGCGGTTGACGTGGAAGTTCGGGACCGCGACGGGCCAGCGGCGACCGACCGCGCCGTGCCCGGCCGGGCCGTTGCCGCCGAGGCCGGAGTAGCCGTGGCAGACCGAGCAGTAGATCTCGAACTGCTCCTTGCCGCGGTCGATGGTCGACATCTCGCGGCCGCGCACCATGAACTTGTGCTCGAGCGAGAGCGGGTTGCTCGTCACGTACTGGCCGTTGGCGTCGCGGTGCGCGAGGTCGGCGTTCGGCAGGCTGCCCTTGGCGACGACCAGCGTGTTGCCGAAGGCGTCGGCGACCGGGCGCCGCGCGCCGCGGTGGTCCTTCCAGCCGTCGAACTCGAGCTCCGACTGGGCGCGGACCTTGGGCTGGAAGTCCATGTCGAGCACGGGGTGGATCGGCGGCCGCTCCGACGGGACGCCGCGGAAGTCCTCACAGCCGGCGAGCGCGAACGCGACGGCCAGCAGCGGGAACAGGGTCACAGTCTTCTTGGAGAACATGTCTGTATCAGTCCTCGATGATCTCGACGTTGGTGCCGCCGATGCTCTGCAGGAACTGCAGGGTCTTGTCGCTGTCGAACTTGGGGTCCGTCGCCTCGACCGACAGGAAGAACCGGTCGTCGGTCACGCGGTGCATCGTGCTGTGCTTGAAGATCGGGTGGTGCAGGCGCGGCAGCTTGTTGAGGCCGAACATGCCGAACACGGCCGTGAGCCCCGAGAGCAGGACCATCAGCTCGAAGGTGATCGGGATGGTCGCGGGCCACGCGTAGGGCTCCTTGCCGGAGACCCAGAACGGGTAGTCGACCGCGTTCATCCACCACATCATCGCCTGCGCGACGCAGATGCCGGTGAAGCCGCCGCAGACCACGAGCCAGCCGAGCGGGCTCTCGCGGTGGTTGAGCATCTTGTCGATGCCGTGCACCGGGAAGGGCGTGTGTGCGTCGGTGCGCGTGTAGCCCTCGGCGGTCAGCTTCTCGGCGGCGTGGTAGATGGACTGCGCCGAGTCGAACTCGGCCACCACGCCCCACTTGTTGTTGGAAGTCATCAGTAGGCTCCGATCAGTGCTTCTCGTCGTGGCCGGCGTGTCCGTGGTGCGGGTCCGCCTCGGGCATGACCCCCTTCACCTCGCTCATCGCGATGATCGGGAGGAACCGGGCGAACAGCAGGAACATCGTGAAGAAGAGGCCGAACGAGCCGGCGTAGGTCAGGATGTCGATGAGGGTCGGGCTGAAGTAGGCCCAGCTCGACGGCAAGAAGTCGCGGTGCAGCGACGTCACCGTGATCACGAAGCGCTCGAACCACATGCCGATGTTCACGAAGATCGAGATCACGAACAGCACGGTCGGGTTCCGGCGCAGCTGGCGGAACCAGAAGAACTGGGGGCTGATCACGTTGCACGAGACCATGATCCAGTAGGCCCAGGCGTAGGGGCCGAACGCGCGGTTGATGAACGCGAACTGCTCGTACTGGACGCCCGAGTACCACGCGATGAAGAACTCCATCGCGTAGGCGTAGCCGACCATCGTGCCGGTCAGCAGCAGCACCTTGGCGATGTTGTCGAGGTGGTTCAGCGTGATCAGGTCGTGGAGCCCGAGCCACTTGCGCGCCGGGATCATCAGCGTCAGCACCATGCCAAAGCCGGAGAAGATGGCGCCCGCGACGAAGTACGGCGGGAAGATCGTCGTGTGCCAGCCGGGCAGCAGCGAGACGGCGAAGTCGAACGAGACGATCGAGTGCACCGAGAACACGAGCGGCGTGCTCAGGCCTGCCAGGATCAGGTAGGCCTTCTCGTAGTGCATCCAGTGGCGGTTGCTGCCGTGCCAGCCGAAGCTGAAGATCCCGTAGGCCTTCGCGGCGACGGTCCGGCCGGCCTTGACGGCGCGGTCACGGAAGGTCGCGAGGTCGGGGATCAGGCCCACGAACCAGAACAGCAGGGAGATCGTGAAGTAGGTCGAGACCGCGAAGACGTCCCAGAGCAGCGGCGACTTGAAGTTCGGCCACATCGCCATCTGGTTCGGCAGCGGGAAGACCCAGTAGATCACCCAGATCCGGCCGACGTGGATGGCGGGGAAGATGCCCGCCGCCATCACGGCGAAGATCGTCATCGCCTCGGACGCGCGGTTGATCGAGGTGCGCCACTTCTGCCGGAACAGGAACAGCACCGCCGAGATCAGCGTCCCGGCGTGGCCGATGCCGATCCAGAAGACGAAGTTGACGATCGGCCAGCCCCAGCCGACCGGGACGTTGTTCCCCCACACACCGACGCCGGTGAAGATGAGGTAGCCGATCATCGCGCCGAGGTTGGCGAGCAGGGCGATCGCGACGCCGAACATCAGGTACCAGCCGCGGGGCGTGGTGCCCTCGGCGGGCGCGGCGACCAGGTTGGTCACGTCGGAGAACGAGCGTCCCCCCTCGACGAGCGGGGCGCGGACGAGCGGGTTCTCCGGCTCGTCGACGATCTGGGGTTCTGCGGGGATAGCGGTCATCGATAGTTCCCGTTAGGAGAGCGCGGGGTTCGGGTTGCTGACGCGTCCCAGGTAGGTGGTTCGTGGCTTGGTGTTGAGCTCGGACAGCAGGCCGTAGTTGAGGTCGCTGCCGCGGAGCTTCGCGACGTGGCTGCCCTTCTCGATGATGTTGCCGAAGGTGATCGCCTGCGTCGGGCACGCCTGCGCGCACGCGGTCGTGACGCGGACGTCGTTGTCGCCGTCGCCGACCTTCTTGCCGGCCAGCTTGGCCTCGATGCGGCCGCCGTTCAGGCGCTGCACGCAGTAGGTGCACTTCTCCATCACGCCCCGGCTGCGCACGGTGACGTCCGGGTTGAACGCCATGCGCTTGGTGTCGGGCACGTTGCCGAGGTAGTCGAGGTAGTTGTAGCGACGCACCTTGTAGGGGCAGTTGTTGCTGCAGTAGCGCGTGCCGATGCAGCGGTTGTAGACCATGTCGTTCAGGCCTTCGGGGTTGTGCATCGTGGCCGCGACCGGGCAGACCGACTCGCACGGCGCGTTCTCGCACTGCATGCACGGCACCGGCATGCTCGCGACCCGCGGGTCCTCGGCCATCTCGAGCTCGTCGCCGCCGGTCGAGCTGAAATAGCGGTCACAGCGGATCCAGAACATCTCGCGGTTCCGCGCGACCTGGATCTTGCCGACCATCGGGATGTTGTTCTCCGCGACGCACGCCGTCATGCAGGCGCTGCAGCCGGTGCACGCGTTGAGGTCGAACACCATGCCCCACTGGTAGGGCGACTTGCGGACCGCGTCGTCCTGGGAGGCGAGGCCCTTGTCGTAGCCGCGCTCGTCCCAGAGCGACTTGTTGACGTCCTTCTCGGTCTCGCCGTGCAGGCGCGCGGCCTGGTCGAGCGGCGACATCTTGGGCGCCCACTTGGGGTCCGCGGCGTTGCCGGCCTTCGTGTTCTCGCGCACGAGCGCGCGGCCCGCCATGGTGCCGTGCTCCTGGGTGCAGACCAGCGCGTGCGCGCCGCTGCCGCGGCCCACGCTGGCGCCGCTCAGGATCGCCGGCTGCGCGGTGGTGCGCAGCGGGTAGGCGTTGAAGCCCGTGCCGTCGGCGACCTTGCAGTGCGCCAGCTCACGGCCCCAGCCCAGGAAGATCGAGACGCTGTCGTCGGCGTGACCCGGCAGGACCCACGCCGGGATCTCGAGGGTCGCGTCGTTGGCCGTAACGGTCAGCATGTCGCCGTTCTGGACGTTCAGCTGCCGCGCCGTCGCCATGCTCACGAGCGCGGCGTTGTCCCAACTCAGCTTGGTGAGCGGGTCCGGGATCTCGGCCATCCACGAGTTGTTGGCGTAGCGGCCGTCGCCCATCTTCGGGCAGCCGCGCAGCACGACCTCCGTGCCGGTCGGCCGCTGCCACGCGGCGACGGCGGGCGCGATCGCGCCGGCGTTGACCGCCGCGGTCTCCGCCGCGAGGCCCGTGCCCTCGACGACGCCCTCGTGCAGGGCCTTGGGCCACCAGTTGGTCGCGAAGTCGACCGCGCCCGTCTGCTCCTGCCAGTGCTGGCGGACCAGCTCGTAGCCGAAGGTGGTGTCGCGGCCGAGCGGCAGGTCCTCCCAGGTCGCGTCGCCGGCGTTGTCCTGGTTGAAGAACGCCAGGAACTCGAGCGCCGAGACGCCGCCGAACAGCGGCGCGATCAGCGGCTGCTGCATCGACACCGTGCCGTCCATCGCGCGGGCGTCACCCCACGACTCGAGGTCGTGGGCCATGGGGAAGTGCCAGTCGCACAGCTGCGCGGTCTCGTCCTCGTAGAGGCCGACGTGGATGGTCGTCTTCGGCTTCTTCTCGGCGAGCAGCTTGCCGAACCCGAGGTCGGCGGGCGCGTCGAGGACCGGGTTGGCGCCGAGGATGATCAGCGCGTCGCACGTCCCCGCCTCGAGCGCGGCGGTGAGCGCGCGCAGCTGCGCGGCGCAGTCGCCCGCGACGCCCGGCACGACCGGGGTCAGCGCGATCGTCTCGCCGTGGTTGCCGAGCTTCTGGTTGATGGCGTGGGCGATCGCGTGCACGACCGGCGGCTGCGTGGCGCCGGCCACGACGATGCTCTTGCCGGCCGCCGACTGCAGGTCCTTGGCGATCTCCTCGACCCACTTCTTGCCGTTCTTCTCGAACGCGCCTGCGCTGTGCGCCGCGAGCGCGCCCTCGAGGCCGCTGCCGGCGCCCACGCCGAGCGCGCCGGCGAGCGCGAAGGCGACGCCGGCGATGTCGCCGCTCTTGGTGCGGAAGCGGTGGTCCGCCGCCGTGCCGGTGGTCGAGAAGATCGACTCGACCATGTAGAGGCGGTTGAGGTCGGTCGCCTGCGCGCGGCGCTTGCCCCACTGGCTGGCGCTCTTGATGTTGTCGCCCTCGGTCGCGAGGAAGTCGCAGTCGAGCGAGACGACGACGTCAGCCTTGCCGTAGTCGTAGTGGGCGGCCATCGGCTTGCCGAAGGCCATCTGCGCGCCCTGGATCGCCTGGTCCTGGTTGAGCGCGGTCCAGGTGTGGAACTGCGCCTTCGGGAAGCTGCCGCTCTGCATGCGGCCCACCGCCGCGAGCAGCGTGGGCGAGGTGCTCGGCGGCATCACGACGTGCAGACCCTGGCCCTGCTTGTTGAGCAGCTCCGCGCCGTCGTCGCCCTCGAGCCAGTCGTAGAGCTCCTGCCAGACGTCGACCTCGTGGTCCGCGTGCGCGCCGTGGCCGCCGTGGCCGTCGTCGGCGTGCGCGTGCTGCGCGGAGTGCGGGTTGCGCGCCTCGCGGCTGCGGTTCGGATCGTAGAGCTGCAGGAGCTCGGCCTGCAGGCGCATGTCGGAGCCGCCGCCGGGGCAGCTCGGGTGATCCGGGTTGCCGTCGAGCTTGGTCGGGCGGCCGTCGTTGCTCTTGGCCAGCACGCCGAGGCCGTAGCCGTCGCGCGTGATGGTGGTCGCGTAGTGCTGCGCGATGCCGGGCTTGAACCCCTCCGGCCGCTTGGTGAACGGCAGGATCTTGGTCTCGGGCTTGCGGCAGCTGGTCATGCCCGCGAGGGCGACCGACGCCGCGACGGCGCCGAGGAACCCGCGGCGGGAGACCTCGTCGGGCGCCTCGGTGATGCCTTCGGGGAACTCGCGGGAGAGGATCTGCTGGAACTCCTCGGAGTTCTCGAGCTGGCCGAGGCTGCGCCAGTAGGTGCCGGGCGCCTGGGACGGGGTCTGGTTCATCTCAGTGGAGCTCATCGGTGGCACGCGGAGCAGTGGGTCGGCGGGTTGAGGCTCGGCGGGGTGTCGCCGTCCCACGCGAGCAGCTTCTGGGCAGCCGCGATGGAGTCGTCGCTGGGCTCCCACGTCATGTCCGTCACCTTCACGCCTTCGGGGCGGATGTGCGGGGCCGCGTCGCGGTGGCACTCGAGGCACCAGCCCATGCTCAGCGGCTCGGCCTGACGGACGATCTCCATCTGGTCGACGCGGCCGTGGCAGCTCTTGCAGCCCACGTTCGCGCGCATGTGCACGGCGTGGTTGAAGTAGGCGAACTGCGGCAGCAGGTGGACCTTGACCCACTCGATCGGCGTGTTCTGCGACTCGTCACTGAACGCGTCCCGGAGCGGCTGCAGCGCGACGCTGTCCGTCTTGACGTGCTTGTGGCAGCCGTAGCAGGTGTCCGCGTCGGGGACCGACGCCGAGTAGCTCTCCTCGACCGTGCGGTGGCAGTAGCGACAGTCCATGCCGAGCGTGCCCGCGTGCAGCTTGTGGCTGTAGGGGATCGGCTGGTAGGGCTGGTAGCCGACGTCGGTGTTCTTCGGGGAGAACCAGAAGGAAACGACGAAGACCACGAACAGGCCCGCGCTCGCGGCGACGAGCGCCAGCAGTGCGGGAACCTTGTTGGTCCACTTGGGGAACAGATCGGTCACGTTGGATCCCCTCCGCGGTGGGGAACAGGAGTACGGTCGCAGAGACAACAGCGCCGGAGCGCATCGGTGGGAGCACGTGCGGCCGCTCGAAACCCGGCCCTCACACGGTGTTGAAACCGGTTTGCCGTGAGAGGGGGAGGCTCAGAGGCACGCGCTGTCCGCCAATTGGCGAACTCCTGTAAAAGAACGTCCCAGCGGGGTCAATTTCAGACTTCGCAGAATCCCCTTGAAGAGCGTTAACACCTACGCACTCAAGGACGTACGCCAATTTGGCGTCTGGATGCAGGCTAGCGGCCGATTTCTTCGCGGACGAACGCCGCGATCGCCTCGAGCACCAACTTTTGCGCCTTGGGGTTGGGGTGCATGTCGGCGGGCGTGACCCACAAGTCCTCGTGGTTGGTCCCGCGGAGCCAGGGCGTCACGTCGAGCATCGGGATGCCGGCGTCCTTGAGATCCGATGCCACCAGATCGTGGAGCGGCTGGAACGGGTAGGACCGGCCGGGCCCGAGCCCCTGCAAGAACGGCCACAGCACCACGACGAACGGGATCCCGCGCTCGTCGCACCACGCCTTTGCGTCCCTAAGATTCTTTTGGGGAACGCCTTGCGACCACATCGCGGCGTAGGGCTTGTCGGCGCCGAAGCGTGGGTTGGGCGTGCCGTCCGGATAGACCTCGGGCATGGTCAGCAGCTCGCCGACCCAGTCCGTGCCCGGCTCCAGGTTGAGGGGGCCGTAGCCCATCGCGCCGTAGACGAGATCGAGCAGGGCGGACCCGGTGTCGATCGGCGGGCCGAGCACCATCAGCCCGTCGCTCCCGACGAGGTCGTTGAGGCAGATCGTCAGGATCACGGCGTCCGGCTCGAAGCGCGCGAAGCGGGTCCGGAGGCCGTGCACGTACTCGTCGATACAGACGGTGCCAGCGGCGCCGCAGTTCACGGTGCGCACGTCGTCCCCGTCCGCGCGGAGGCGCTCCTCCAGCATGCGCACCCAGTTCTGCTCTTCGGGGATGCCCCAGCCGAACGTGAACGAGTCGCCCACGCACACGATCCGGCGCTCGCCGTCGGGCTTGGGCGACGTCAGCGCCTCGCGCTCCCGGACGCCGGCGCTGTTGATCCGGTTGAGGACCCGACCCTGCGGGTCGAGCCACGCGCGCCCGAGCACTTCGTGATCGGCGTACGTGATGTAGAAGCGGAGGCCCGGCTTGAACATAAACCGCTCGCGCGGCTTGGCCCCTGGCACCGGCACGATCATCCCGCGCTGCACGCCCTCGACGTAGCCCGCCACCGCTTCGCCGTCCGTCGTCTGAAATCCGATCGCACCGAGCATTCGTGGCTCGGAGGCGAGTGCGCGCACCGCGACCTCGGCGCCGACGAGCGCGAGCGACGTCGCGACCCCGAAGACGAGCCCGAGGACGAGCAGGCGTGGTTTGCGGGAGCGGTTCACCATCTGCAGCAGGGTATCGGTCCACTTCTGCCGCGAAGGGGCCGATTCTCATGGTACCTTTTCTCGGGTCGGTTCGTGGAGCGCGGGCCGCTCGCGCCCTCGCCGCCATGCCGAAGTACATCCTCGGAATCTCTGCCTTCTACCACGACTCGGCCGCAGCGCTGCTGCGCGACGGGGAGATCGTCGCGGCGGCGCAGGAGGAGCGCTTCACGCGCAAGAAGCACGACCCGGACTTCCCGAGCCGCGCGGTCCAGTTCTGCTTCGAGCAGGCTGGGATCGGCGCCGCCGACGTCGACTTCGTCGCCTTCTATGACAAGCCGATCCTGAAGTTCCACCGGCTGCTCGAGACCTACCTGGCGTTCGCGCCGGTCGGGCTGAAGTCGTTCCGCAAGGCGATCCCGACGTGGCTGGGCGAGAAGCTGCACATGAAGGGCAAGATGACGCGCGCGCTCGGCTGCAAGCCGAAGAACCGCTACGTCTTCCCGGAGCACCACGAGAGCCACGCCGCGTCGGCGTTCTACCCGTCGCCGTTCGACGAGGCCGCGATCGTCACGATGGACGGCGTGGGTGAGTGGGCGACGACGTCGATCGGCGTCGGCGAGGGCAACAAGATCAAGCTGATCCGCGAGATCCGGTTCCCGCACTCGCTGGGTCTGCTGTACTCAGCGTTCACCTACTACTGCGGGTTCAAGGTCAACAGCGGCGAATACAAGCTGATGGGCCTCGCGCCCTACGGCGAGCCGAAGTTCGCGGACCGCATCCGCGAGCACCTGATCGACCTGCGCGAGGACGGCAGCTACCGCCTGGACCTCAGCTACTTCAACTACTGCCAGGGCCTGACCATGACGAACGACAAGTTCGCGGCGGTCTTCGGCCAGCCGGCGCGGTCCCCGGAGACGGACCTGTCGCAGTTCCAGATGGACGTCGCGGCGTCGATCCAGGAGGTCACCGAGGAGGTCATGCTCAAGACCGCGCGCTACGCCAAGGAGGTGACCGGCAAGGACAACCTCTGCCTCGCCGGCGGCGTCGCGCTGAACTGCGTGGGCAACGGCGTGATCCTGCGCGACGGGCCGTTCGACAAGATCTGGATCCAGCCCGCGGCAGGCGACGCCGGCGGCGCGCTGGGCGCCGCGCAGTTCGTCTGGCACAACCTGCTCGGGGAGGCGCGCGCGGTGCAGCCGGCCGACTCCCAGCGCGGCAGCTTGCTGGGGCCCAAGTACGAGTCGCAGGACATCAAGGCGTTCCTCGACGACGAGAACGTCGTCTACGAGGAGTGCACCGAGGATGGGCTGGCGGACCGCGTCGCCGAGCTGATCGAGCAGGAGAACGTGATCGGGTGGTTCCAGGGGCCGATGGAGTTCGGCCCGCGCGCGCTCGGGTCGCGCAGCATCATCGGCGACGCGCGGTCGCCCAAGATGCAGTCGGTGATGAACCTCAAGATCAAGTTCCGCGAGTCGTTCCGGCCGTTCGCGCCGATCGTGCTGCGCGAGCACGCCTCGGAGTACTTCGAGATCGAGGAGCGGCACGACAGCCCCTACATGCTGATCGTCGCGCCGGTGCGAGAGGACAAGCGCAAGGACGTCGACCAGGGCCTGTTCGGGCTCGACAAGCTCAAGCAGGTGCGCTCGGTGATCCCGGCCGTCACGCACGTCGACTACTCGGCGCGCCTGCAGACGGTCGACGGCGAGCGCAACCCGCGCCTCGCGTCGATGATGCGACGCTTCCACGAGCGGACCGGCAGCCCCGTCCTCATCAACACCAGCTTCAACGTGCGCGGCGAGCCGATCGTCTGCACGCCGCAGGACGCCTTGCGGTGCTTCATGGGCACGGAGATGGACGTGCTGGTGCTGGAGAACTTCGTCATCCGTCGCGTCGCCCAGAAGGACATGCCCGAGGTCGACCGCGAGAAGTACCTGTCCGCCTTCGCCCTCGACTAGCGACGATGATCCAGATCAACCTCTCCCCGGAGCGGCGCGTGCTGCGCCAGTTCGCCTGGTTCGGCGTCGTCGGGCTGCCGTTCCTGACCGCGTTCGTCGTCAAGACCGCGACCGGGCTCGCGTGGGGCGCGCCGGAGCTGTGGGCGCACCTCGCCGTGCTCGTGGTCGCGGCCGTCGCCGTGCTCGCGGTGATCGCGTTCGAGCTGGGTGTGGACCTGGTCGCCCGGGCGCTGTTCGTGGCGCTGTCGATCGTCGCCATTCCGATCGGGTTCGTGATCTCGCACGTGCTGATCGCCGCCGTCTACTACCTCGTGCTCACGCCCATCGCGCTCGCGCTGCGGCTCACCGGCCGCGACGTGCTGGGCATGAAGCTCGACCGCCAGGCCGCTTCCTACTGGCATCACCGCCAGGGCGAGCGCGCGGCGTCGAGCTACTTCAAGCTCTACTGACGAGCTCGACGAGGCTCGAGCCCCGCGGAGGCGCGGCGCGCCGCCTCGCCCGGCGCTCGCGGGCCGCGCGCTCCCCGGCTTCGGTCCCGGGCCGCAGCAGCCTGCGGTGCAGACGCCGTAACAAAAGGCGAAGAAGGACTTTGAAGCGTCGCGCCTGGCGCGTCCGCAGGATCCGGCGATTCCCTACGCCGTCGACCCGGCTCGTCCTGGCGTAGGCCGATCCGCCCGGCTCCGATCGTGCTCAAGAGGTCGCGGCGAATCTGCCGATGCCGCCGCCAATGCGCCCGCCCTTTCTGGTGGACCGCGATCCAAGCTCGCCTCAACGAAGATGCCCAGCTTCTCCCGGACATGGAGCCGCCTCGCGGTTCTGCTCACCGCCTCTCTCCTCGCCGGCTGCTCGGCGGTCGGCAACTCGATCGGCTCGCTCGCCGACGAGATCAACGCCACGCTGGGTCGCACCCGGACGGTCGCCGAAGCGGGAGACAACATCCGCGTCGTGTTCCCGTTCCGCACCGACTGGAACCACGAGGCGCGCATCCAGGACGACGGCTTCGCTACGTTCACGCTGCTCGGCGCCGTCAAGGTCGTCGGCATGACGGTCGACGAGCTCAACGCCTCGCTCGTCAAGCGCTACAACGACGCGAGCGGCTCGGAGCAGATCGAGCTGACGGCGGACATCCTCCCAGGCGTCGCCCAGGGCTCCGACAGCACCGACACCAGCAACGTCGTCTACGTCATCGGGGACGTGGCCTCGCCGGGGTCCGTGCGGCTGACGGGCCGTCAGGTCACGCTCGTCGAGGCGATCAGCGCCGCGGGCGGGCACCTCAAGACCACCGCCAACCTGCGGAACACGGTGCTGATCCGGCGGATCCGGGGCAGCAACGAGATGCGCTCGTGGCGACTGGACGCGGACGTCTACGGCTGGGGCGACCAGCCGGCGGTGTTCCTCCAGGCTCGTGACGTGGTCTTCGTGCCGAACACGGCGATCGACGACGTCAACATCTGGGTCGATCAGTACATCCGCAAGATGATCCCGGTGCCCGGGTTCGGCGTATCGCCGGCGTCGTTCTAGAAGAACAGCAACAAGCAGGAAGAAGATCTCATGGAACAGGAACTGAACGACGCCGACCTGCAGGGCGGCTCCAGCTTGCGCTACCTGATCAAGGGCGCCTATCGCTACCGACTCCTGGTGCTGCTCGCCGGCGCCGCAGGGTTCGTGATCAGCGCGCTCGACGCGGCGCTGCTCCCTGACGAGTACTCGTCGAAGGGCGCGCTGTTCGTCCGGCCTGCCGTCCGCAACGTGCTGACGCCCGAGTCCGCCTTCGCGGACACCGGCAGCCGACGCATGACGACGCGCGAGTCGATCATGAACGAGCTGCAGATGTTGAACTCGCCGCGCCTGTTCGAGAAGGCCGTCGAGATCGTCGGCGTCGAGACGATCTTGTCGACGACCGACCGAGACTTCGACGGCAACGCCATCAAGGGCAAGCTGCACCGGATCGCGACGGAGGTCACGGAGTGGATGTCCGTGCCCGAGGGCGGCGGGGGCCGCGAGGTCTCGGCGAAGCAGAAGTTCGAGAACGCGGCCCGGGTCCTGTCCGATCGCTCGCAGTTCCGCCCCGAAGCGGGCACCAGCGTGATCTCGGTCGAGGCCAAGGCGGAGTCGCCCGAAGAGGCGCAGTCGCTGACCGCCGCGCTCATGGAGGCCGCGGTCGAGCTGCACAGCGAGATCAACGAGTCGATGGGCTCGCTGGACAAGATCGAGGCCGAGCTCGAGCAGGCGGAGACGCTCGCCCGCGAGGCCGAGGGACGACGCGACGCGTTCCTGCAGTCCGAGGGCTTCTACGACTTCGAGGTGCAGCAGCGCGGGCTCGCGACCTACCTGACGACGCTCCAGCAGCAGCTGGACACGACGCGTCTACAGCTGAGCCAACAGCGGGCCGAGGTGACGCTCCTCGAGTCCCTCAAGAAGACCGTGCCGAAGACGCGCGAGGTCCCGGGGTCGGGCACCTTCGTGCTCAACCCGCAGGTGACGGCCCTCCGCGACCTGCTGGAGCAGCTGAAGCTGCGCCGCGCCGACCTCGAGGTCGAGCGTGCGCGGCTCTCGGTCTCCGGCTCCGAGCTGCGTGAGCGCCGTCAGGCCCTCGAGAACCTCGAGCGCGAGACCCGCGACCGCCTCGCCGCAGCCGACGTCGAGATCAAGCTCCGCGGCGGCGTCGAGGAGAACCCGAACTACGCCTTCGTCGTCGACGCGCTGCAGGCGCGCTCGGTCGCCATCAAGGGGCTGACCAGCAAGGAGGCCACGGAGGTCGAGCTGCTGAAGGCGACGGGTGAGTCGCTGGCCAAGCTCAGCGCGCTCCAGCCGCGCTGGCAAGGTCTCCAGCTCGAAGCGCGTCAGAAGCGCGACAACGCCGACCGACTCCTGACGACGGTCACGAACATGCGCGCCGTGCGGCGCCTCGAACAGCAGAAGCTCAGCAACCTGCAGGTGATGCACGCGGCGACCTTCAACCCGATCTGCGTCGGGCCGGGCCGCACCAAGCAGGCGCTGCTCGGCGGCTTCCTGGGCGGCTTCCTGGGTCTGGGCCTCGCGCTCGGCCTCGCGTTCCTCGGCGTGCGCATCCACGGCGCGACCGACGTCGTGCGCGCCGGCGTCGCCGCCGAGCTCGTCGTCAACGAGCAGGGTCCGAGCCGCAAGCGCGCCGCCTGGTCCGAGCAGCAGCTGCCGGAGTCGCTCGCCCCGATGGCGGGGGCGATCGCCGACGCGTTCGCGGCGCACAAGTTCGACCGGAACTCCAGCGAGCAGCTGAGGATCGCCTCGCTGCCCTGCAACGCCGGCGCCGACGCGGCGCGGGCCGCCGGGGTGCTCGCCGTGGGACTCAGCGCGCTCGCCGGTGAAGACGTCGTCTACGTCTCCTGCACGGACGACGCGGGCTGGCTCGCGACGAGCCTCGGGCTCGAGGCGAAGAGCGGCTGGACCGACGTGCTCGACGGCGAGACCTCGCTCGAGGACGCGCTGCTGGACACCGAGGTCAGCGGTCTGCGCTACCTCGCCGCGGGGGACGCGGCGTCCCGCCGCCCGAACCCGGTCTCGAGCCGTGAGTTCCGCAGCATGATCGACGGGCTCAAGGGCCAGTGCCGCGTCGTCGTGCTCGAGCTCCCCTCGCTCGACGACCACCCGACCGGCCGCGCCGTGCTCGGCATGGCCGACGGCGTGCAGCTGGTCGTGCTCGACAACAAGACCTCCCGCGAAGAGGTCAGCAGCGCGCTCGCTGCGGTCGAGGGCGAAGGCGCTGAGCTGGTCTGCGCCTGGGTGCAGGAGCGCGGGGCCTAGGCCCCGACGGCCTCTACCGCCCGCGGGCGAAGACGCCCGCGCGCTGCCAGGGCGCGCGCTGCGGGCGCGCGCCGCGTCGCTGCCGCGGCGCGGGGGAACAGCAACAACCCCCCGGTCAGCGTCACCATCAGCGGCGTGACGAAGCCGTTGAAGAGCAGGTCCAGCATGGACATGCCCACCAGCAGGCTGCACGTGAGCAACTGCCGCGACGGTCGCCGTGCGGTCATGCCGCGCCACGCCGGCAGCCACATGGCCAGGATGAAGCTGATCAGCCCGACCGCGCCCGTGGTCGAGAGCGCCAAGATCCAGTAGCTGTCCGGAACGGCCTGCGTGCGGTTGCCGCTCCAGGGGTCGACGACGTCCAGGAAGCTCCAGCCGCCGAGGCCGAACAGCGGGCTCCGCTGCACGTTGTCCAGCAGCAGGGCTTCGTTGCCGAAGCGGTAGGCGACGCTTTCGGCGCGCTGCTCGGACCAGAGGCCGATCCACTCGACGACCTGCCGCTCGACGACGCCGTCGCTGAAAGTGCGCACCAAGAGGAACGCCGGGACTCCGAAGAGCACCAGCCCGCGGAGCCAGCGCGACGACCGCGGCGCCATCATCACGATCGTCAGGCCGAGGAGCGC
>JBMHDP010000009.1:0-15922 GCA_049889335.1 Planctomycetota bacterium | reverse complement strand
GAGAAGTCGGTGAAGGGCTCGTTGCGGAAATCGGAGAGCTGCACGTGGGGATCCTGCGTCGGCGTGGGAAAAGGGCCGACCAGGATGGAGAGGCTCGCCCCGAAACGCAAGCGACCTGCCGGGAGGTGGCCGGCAGGTCGTTCGCGGGGATCAGGTTGTCGGGCGCCCGAAGGCCCGAAAGTCTACCTCAGGATCGGAGGTCGCGCGGGCGGCGGGTCGCGGACTAGCTCGCCTGCCACTTGTGGCGCTGGACGTTGTCCTGGAAGGACTGCTTGTCGTCGCCGCTGAACAGGCGGACGCGGCCGCCGCACTCGATGCAGTAGCTGTGGTTGACGCTCATCAGGAACCGCACGTAGCGGCTGCAGTCGTCGCACCACTTCTGCTCGTTGTAGAACTCGGCGTTGCTGTTCGAGAGGTCCATCTTGCTGCGGTCGTTGGTCACGCTCGGCATAGAGCAAACGGCTTGCCAAGCGTCGAAAACGACCACAGCGTGCGGCGAACGGGCGGTGGCACCGCGGCTGCCGGCGCGCGGATTTCGCGGGGCTGGGACGAGGTCGCAGCGCGACGCCGTCGCGCCAGCGCGACGGCGCCCGCGCTGCCTGCGGCGATCGGGGCGTGACGCCCCCTTGGCAGGGCCGAAGCGGCGGATCGTCGCGCCGACGCGACGGTCTCGCCCGCGCGACGCGGCTACTCACCGGCAGAAGTCTACCCTCGGATTCCGCGCGAGGTCCGCGCGCGCCGGAGAGGTCGTCACGCCCCGGCGCCGCCTGCGTCGAGCGCTGCCTCCAGGTCCTGGCGCGCCTGCGGGTCCTCCTCGCGGCGCAGCGCAGGTTCCAGCGACCCGTCTCCCGGAGAGATCTTCGCGATCGCCCAGGCGGCGTGGCCTCGGACCACCGGGTCCTCGTCGCGGAGCGCCGCGCGCAGCTGCGGCAGCGCGCGCTCGTCCCTGCGGTTGCCGAGCACGACGGCCGCGTTGCGCCGCATGCCCGAGCGCGTGGCGCGCCGCATCGCCGTGCCGACGAACTCCGACTGGTAGCGCGCCTCGTCCATCTCCAGGACGTCGACGAGCGTCCAGGTCTCGACGACGGCGTGCGGCTGCAGGTCCGCCGGGCGCTCCTGGCCCGTCAGCGCGGCGCGGCGGCTGCGCGAGGTGAAGGGGCACACCTCCAGGCACACGTCGCAGCCGAACAGCCACTCTCCCTGCGCCTCGCGCAGCGCTGGCGCGATCGGCCCTCGGTGTTCGATCGTCGTGTAGCTGAGGCAGCGGCGGGCGTCGAGCTGGTAGGGGGCGACGATGGCGTCGGTGGGGCACGCGTCGATGCAGGCCGTGCACGAGCCGCAGGTGCCCGGCGCGGGGAGGTCGTGCGGCAGCTCGGCCGGGACCAGCAGCTCCGCCAGCTGCAGGTAGGGACCGTGCGTGGGGGAGATGACCATGGAGCTCTTGGCCAGGAAGCCGACGCCCGCGCGTACGGCGAGCGCCCGTTCGAGGACCGGGAGCGCGTCGGTACCGCCGCTCATCGAGTCGGGCGGCATGCCGACCTCTTCGAGCCGGGCGCGGAGCTTCGTCACGCGCTTCTTGAGCCAGCGGTGGTAGTCGCGGTTGGTCGCGTAGCGGGCGACGCGGCCGCCCCCCGGGAGCTCCCCTGCGGGGCCGCTGTAGTCGACCGCGACCGAGATCGACGACCGCAGGCCTTCGCGCCACTGGGTCGGGTCCAGGATGCGCTCCTGGTTGCGGACGAGGTAGTCCATCTCCCCGTGGCGGCCCTGCTCCAGCCAGCGCAGGAAGTGCTCCCCGTGCTCGCCCGGCGTCGCCGGCCCGAAGCGCACGATGTCGAAGCCGGCGTCCTCGGCGATGTCGCGCACCGTCTCCGGGCTGACGCGCGCGCGGCTCACATCAACACCCCGACCGGCGCGTCGACGAGGCCGTCGGGGAGCCCGACGACGAACACCTCCCGCACGAAGATCTCGCTGCCGAGCGCCGGGTAGAAGCTGACGGTGCCCTCCAGCGACCCCGGGACGTCGTAGAGCGGGACGTCGTCGACGCAGACATAGGAGCGGGCGCCGTCGCTGAAGATGGCGATCGTGTGTTCTCGTCCCGCGGTCAGCGCTCGCGGCGAGGTCCGGTGGCACGCGCCGTTCGACCACAGGTGGTTCTGGTCTTCCACCTCCCAGTTGAACAGGAGGTTCACGTGGCCGGCCTTGCAGCGCAGGTTGAGGCCGTCGGCGCTGCGGATGCCGCCGCGGATCACGACCGCGGTCATGGACGAGAAGCGCACGCGGCTGGTCGCGAAGTTGTTCGCGCCCGTCGCCTTGCCGTGCAGGAGGCCGTCCCGGACGCGCCAGTCGCCGTTCGCGAAGACCAGGTGCTCGAGGGCGTCCTCGCCCTCGAAGCGCAGCCGGGTCACGCCGTCCCGCGTGCCGAGCTCGCGGCACACCTCGACGACCTCGGCGGCGAGCTGCGTCCGCGTCTCCGGCGTCGCCGCGGCGTAGGTGCGCACCAATCGCTGGAGCGCGCACCGTCGTAGCCCCACGCGCATCGCGGGGTGCCGGGCCTTCGCGGCGAGCGCGCGCAGCTGCGACGCCTGCAGCTTCGGGGCGGCGAGCTCCGGCGCCAGCTTCCCCAGGTCCACGAAGAGCGGCGCGAGCTCGCCCACCCGGAAGGGCTCGAGCACCCCGACTTCTCCGTGCAGCAGCCCGGAGACGACGTAGCTCGTCTCCCACGGCGAGCTCGGCAGCCGGCCCGGCAGCGCGGCGGTGATCGCGGCGGGCGCCCGGAGCAGCTCGAGTTGGTCGCGCACGTGCTCGTAGAGCGGCGCGTGGTCGGCGCGCAGCGCGGCGCGGACCGCGACGTCGTAGAAGGTCAGCATGGCGCGCTCGTCTTCGACGGGCGCGTCTCCCGCCGAGTAGAGGGCAGCGGTCGCGACCGCCGCGAGGCGGCGTGGATCTTCGGTCGCCGCGGCCATCCGGCGATAGAGCGCCGGGCCCGTGCGCGCCGGATCGACGCCGAACTCCTGCGCCATCGCGCGCTCGTGCTGCATGGCCAGCCACGCCGCGCCGTCCTCCTCGGCGGCGTCGACGGCGCTCCGCCACAGCAGGTAGCGCACCGCGCGCTCTTCGGCCTCGAACGCCGCGGCCAACAGCAGCGAGGAGCTGTCGGCCCTTCGACCGCCGACGGCCTGGGTCAGTCGCTCGGCCAGGATCCGCACGACCTCGGGCCGCGCGTTGTCCAGTTCTTCGACAGTCGGAGCCCGCTCTCCCTGCGCCGAGAGCGTCGCGGCGAAGACGAGCAACAGGCTGAGGCGCGCGCGCATGCTGCGATCGTAGCGGAGCGAAGCTCAAGCGGCAGCGCCGGACCGGCCGATGCCACCGACATGAACGCACACAGCGCGGATCCGACCTCGAGCGGCCGTGGCGTCGACGCCGCGGGCCTGGACTACGTCCTGCCTGCGCCGCCGAGGAGCCTGCGCGTCCCGCTCACGCCGCCGCGCGCGGGCGCGACCTCTGGCGCCGCCGAGCGCGGCGGTGGGGTGGCTGCGGCGATCGGCGGACGCTTGCTGGTGCAGGTCGAGAGCCTCGCGGGTCTGCTGACCGAGGTGCAGGACAAGCTGCAGCGCCTCGACGCTGCGATCGCAGAGGACTCGCGCGCGCAGCTCAAGGGCGGCGTGCGACAGGTCGGGGAGGTCGTCGAATGGTGCGCCGCGCTCCAGCAGAGCCTCGCCGTGGAGGCCGCGCGCGCGGCGGCCGGAGAGGAGCCGGTCGACCTTTCCGCGCTGTGCCAACAGGTGGTCGCGGCCGGTGAGGCCGCGGAGCCGATCCACGTCATCGCGACCCGCCCCGTGGTTTGTTGGGCACAACGGGCCCCGATGCGCCGGCTCCTCGAGGCTGCGCTCGCGCTGGTCGCTGCGCGCACGGGAGGCCGCGGGCTGCGCTGCCTGGAGATCGATTGGCGCGACGACGTGCCCGTGCTGCGGGTGCGCAGCCAGGGCGAGCCCGGCGGCGAGCTGGCCCCCGAGGTGGTCGCCACCTTCCGGGACGCCGTGGAGCGAGCCGGCGCGCAGGTCGTGCCCGACGAGCACGGGCCCGGAGGAGCGGGTTTGGTGCTGCGGTTCCCCGCTTCGGCCGCGGCGACGGCGCCTTAATACGCTGCACCGCATCTAATCGTCGAACTGCTGGCGGTTACTTTTCAGAGACATCTGGCTATGGCATGCTGTCGGGTGATCGCGGAATCCCGCGACGCGCCCGGCGTAGGCCCCAAGCCATGTTGTACGTCAACCACACCTCGGTCGATCGCGACGCCCTGTGCGCGCGTCTACTCGAGCTGGGGACGCGGACCGGCTCCGAAGCGCTGCTCGCGCTCGCGCGCGGCGCAGCGCCGAAACCTGGTGCTTCGGTCGCAAGTCCTCAGCTCTTCCTAGATTGGGTCAGCACCTGCCTGATGGACAGCTTCCGTGAGGGAGGGGATCCAGCGGTCTTCGCGCTGCTCTTCGAGCTCAACCGGGCTTCGTTTCTGCACGCCATCGAGGCCAACCTGCGACGCTCGTCCCGCGCTGTCGACGCCCAGGACGTCCTGCAGGAGGTGTTCCTGAACATCTACCGCTATCCGAGCCGCTTCCAGGCGGATCGCGCGGACGCGTTCCGCGGCTGGGGACACCGGATCGCGCGGAACACCATGCTGAAGTTCCTCAAGGGCCAGACCCGGGTCGCCCGGTTCGCGCCGATCGACGAGGAGCACTCGCAGCCCGAGGACCTGCACGATGTCGGTCCGGAGCGCGCGGCGAGCCGCTCGGAGCGCGCGACGACGGTCAACGGCGCCTACCTGCTCTACCTGGGCCTCTACCTGCGACACTTCCAGGCGCTCTCCGACCGAGAGCGGCGCGCGCTGAGCTTGGTCGAGGTCGAGGGCTGGTCCTACCGCGATACGGCCGCCGACCTGGGGATCCGCCTGGAGAACCTCAAGATGGTCATCTTCCGAGGCCGCCAGAAGATCTTCCGCGGCATGGAGCGATCCCTGGCCGAGCTGCGGGCTGGCGGCGCGCACGCCGGCGCGGCTCGTCGCAGTTCTGTCCCAGCGAAGAGTTTGTGTGACCATCAGGCCTGACCGGCCTAGGGGTGGGCGAGTTCTCATGCGCGCTGCTCACCACCACCGGCGTCCCTTGGCACCACCGCGGCACGGAGACGACTGCGACCGTCTCCAGGCGGACCTCTCTGCGATGGTCGACGGAGAGCTCGCGCCGTCGGCGATCCGCCGCGTTACGGCGCACGCGGACCAATGTGAGGCGTGCGGGGCGTTCCGGGACTCGCTGCGCCTCCAGCAGCAGGCGCACCGCGCGCTCTTGGGCGGCGGGCCCTCACCGCTCGCCCCTGGGCTCTCGGCCGGAGGAGCCTGCGGCGGCGCGGCAGCGCGCCTCGCAGAGCGCCTCGGAGCGGGCAGCTCCTCCGTCTGGCCCGGGTGCTGCGAGGAGCCTCGCGGCCGCGAGCCCCTGGGGGGCGAGGTGCCGGGTCTCCCGTCATGGTGCGGTTCGCTGCCGCGTCGTCCGGGACCCTGCGCCGACCTGTCCGGGGACAGGCGCTCGCTGGGGCGGCGCCGCTAGGCTGCTGCGTCGCCGGACGTGGCGGCGCGGGCATCTTCGCGCCAGGGAGCGCGGTGCTCGGGATTTCCTGGGGGCGGGAGCGCCGTCGTCCGCATAATCGCCCGCGATGAACCCTGAGCTCTACCGCGTCATCCACGTCACGTGCGCCCTGCTGCTCTACCTGAGCCTGGGCGCGGTCGTCTTCGGCCCGAAGGGCGAGAAGCCGTCCAAGCTCGCCATGGCGCTGCACGGCGTCGCGCTGCTGCTCATGGTCGTCGCCGGCGTCGGCGTGGTCCACAAGGACCCGGACGTCGAGTGGGGCAACTGGCTCTACGCGAAGATCGGCTGCTGGCTGTTCGTCGGCGCGCTCCCGGTCCTGGTCCGCAAGGGCACCGTGCCGCGCTTCTTCGGACTCCTGCTGGCCGTCGCGGCTGGCGGCGCTGCGGCCTGGCTCGCGATCACCAAGCCGTTCTGAGCCCGATGGCTGCCGAGCCTACCGAGGTCCTCCTGCTCGGGCCCGGGCCCTCGCCGACGAGCCCGCACGTCCAGCGCGCGCAGGCGCGCCCGCTGCTGGGGCACCTCGACCCGGAGTTCGTGCCGGTGCTGGACCGCGTGCAGGCGGGGCTCCGCAACCTCTTCGGCACCGACAACGAGATGACCCTGCCGCTCGCCGGGACCGGCTCGAGCGGCATGGAGGCGATGGTCAGCAACCTGGTCGAGCCCGGAGACCGCGTCGTCGTCGGCGTGCACGGCGTCTTCGGCCGACGCTTCGCCGACGCGGTCCGCCGGGCCGGCGGGCTCGCCGTCGAGGTCGAGGTCCCGTTCGGCGCCTCGCTCGACCCGGACGCCGTCCTGGAGGCGGTCCGCGCCGGGCCGACGCGGCTCTGCGCCGTCGTGCACGCCGAGACGAGCACGGGCGTGTTGACCGAGCTTGCGCCGATCGCGGCGGGCGTCCGCGAGGCGGGCGCGCTGTTCGTCGTCGACTGCGTGACTAGCGTCGCGGGCGTGCCGCTCGACTTCGACCACCTGGGCGTAGACGCGGCGTTCTGTGGCACGCAGAAGTGCCTCTCCGTGCCGCCGGGGCTCGCGCCGGTCACCTTCTCGAAGCGGGCGCTGCAGCGCGTCCAGGAGCGTCGCCACCCGGTGCCGTTCTACTTCGACACGCGGCTGCTCACGGGCTACTTCGGCGAAGAGCGGTCCTACCACTACACCGCGCCGGTCAGCATGGTCTACGCGCTCGACGCCGCGATCGAGGAGATCGAGGCCGAGGGGCTGGAGGCTCGGTTCCGCCGCCACCGTGAGGTCGCGGCCGCGCTCCGCCGCGGCCTCGCGCCGCTCGGGCTGGAGCCGCTCGTGCCTGCTGCGCAGGCGACCCCGATGCTGACGACGATCCGCTACCCCGAAGGCGTCGACGACCGACTGTTCCGCGGCCACCTGAGGTTCGTGCACCGAATCGAGGTCGGCGGGGGGCTCGGCCCGCTCGCGGGCGAGGTCTTCCGCGTGGGCCTGATGGGTCACGGCGCGCGGGTCGAGAACGTCGCGCGCGCGATCGCGGCGTTCGGGGACGCGCTGGCCCACCTCGGACAGAAGCCCGACGTCGGCGCTGCGCTCGCGGCCGTGCATGCCGCGTGACGCGCGGCTAACCTAGGCGGCCGAGACATGGACGACACCAAGATCCGCGCGACCATCGAGGAGAGCATCGCCACCAAGCAGCGGTTCCTCACCGCCTGTACGCCGGCGCTGCGCGCGCTCTGCGAAGCCGCCGTGGCCAGCCTCAAGGCCGGCGGCAAACTCCTGCTCTGCGGCAACGGCGGCAGCAGCTGTGACGCGGCCCACGCCGCCGGCGAGCTGGTCGGGTGGTTCGAGCACAAGGAGCGCCGCGGCTACGCCGCCGTCGCGCTCGGGCATCAGGTGCCGACGTTGACCGCGGTCGCCAACGACGCTGGCTACGAGCACGTGTTCTCGCGCGAGGTCGAGGCGATCGGCAGGCCCGAGGACCTGCTGATCGGGATCACGACCTCCGGGGGCAGCAAGAACGTGGTGGCCGCGATGCAGGCGGCGCGAGCGATCGGGATGGGGACGGCCGTGCTCTGCGGCGAGAAGCGCGGCGCCACGGCAGCGCTCGCCGACGTCGCGGTGCACGTCCCGTCGGCCGACACGGCGCGGATCCAGGAGAGCCACCTCGTCTGCGTGCACGTGCTGTGTGCGGCCGTCGAGGACGCCTTCCGCGGCTGAAGGCTGCGCGAGCTGTCGTCCGCTGCGCGAGCTGTCCTTGCGCTCCCAGCTCCTGCGGCTCGGGGCTACCGGGCGCGCTCACGCACGCGCAGCGCCGCGCTCCAGACTCGCGGGAGGCGCTCGTCCGGCTGCAGCGGGCCGTTGACCTGGACCTCGGCAGCGGCGCGCGCGGCAGCGCGCGCCAGGACCGGGGCCGGCCATCCTTGTCGCGGCGCGCCGGCCACCTCGACCTCGCCGCGCGGATTCGTGACCTGCATGGAGCGGTCGGTCAGCGCCTTGTTGCTCCATCGACGCAGCCTCGGCAGCAGCGCCTCGAGCTCTGGCACAGGCTCGTCGCTCGCGACCACGACGTAGCAGGTCGTCGCGCGGATCTCGGCCCGCGTCGTCCAGGCGAGCTCACGACCTTCGCGTCGGCCCGGCAGCACGGTCCGGCCCGCGGGCAGCGGGTTGCCCGGGCTGCCGTCGCCCTCGGGAGACGGGGACAGCAGCAGGGTGCCGTCCTCGGCGCTGTTGCTGAGCACGTAGACGTGGCGCGGCGTGCGCGAGACGAACGACAGGCGGACCGGCGAGTCGGCGGGCAGTTCATGGTAGTTGCGCGCCTGCTCGAATTCGTCGACGGGTCCGACGCGCCACGTCGCGGCGGGCGTCGCGCCCTGTCCTGCGGGCGCGGACTGCCACCACGCGACCAGGCCCACCCCCAGGGCGACCATCGGCAGGACAACGGCGCGCGCGTTCATGCGCGCAGCCTATCCTGGCGCTGCGGTCGCCGTCGAGGGATGCTGGCGCTGCCTCGCTCTCCGCCCAAAAGGAACGAACATGCTCGATCGTCGTTTCGTCTGCGTCTCCGTCGTCGCCCTGGCCGCGCTCGCCTTGCTCTGCGCCCCGCTCACCGCGCAGAAGAAGCGTCGTCGCGACCCGGGGGCGGGCCGCTTGATCACGGAATTCCCGGTCCCCGACGCGGCGCCGCTCGACGTCGCGGCTGCGACGGAGCGCGCGCTCGCGGCGATGCTCGCCCGAGAAGAGGAGGGCGGCCAGTGGCCCTACGAGGGCGTCTACCGCGAGGACCGCGGCGCCCTGCCGCAGGGCTACCGCGTCGGCGGCACCTCGATCTCGATCCTCGGCATGGTGTGCGCGCCTGGCTACCGCGAAGACGAAGCGCGGCGGGAGGCCGTCGCGCGCGCGCTGCGGTTCGTGCTCGAGACGCTCGACGTCGAGCGGATGCAGGAGGGCTTCAAGGGTGGCTACGACGTGCGCGGCTGGGGCCACATCTACGCGCTCACCTGCCTGCTCTACCTGGACGACTTCGACCTGGTGCCCAAGGGGCTGCAGGGGCAGGTGGACCAGCGCATCCCGTGGCTGACGCAGGTGCTGGTCGACTCGGCGATCCCGCAGAGCGGCGGCTGGAACTACTCGCGCCGACGCGGCTACATGAGCCCGCGCAACCGGGCGTCCACGTTCATGACCGCGCCGGCGTTGCAGGCGCTGTTCCACGCCAAGGCGCGCGGGCACAGCGTGCCCGACGACGTCGTCGAGCAGGCGCTGGCGGCGCTCGAGCGGGCGCGCAGCCAGGAGGGCGGTTACGCCTACGGCGCGCCCGAGGACGGCCGCAATGAGGTCGCCGACGAGGACCTCGGCATGATGGACAAGACCCCGTCCGCGGCGGCGCGCGCGGCGGTCTGCGAGACCACGCTGATGCTCGCGGGCCGCGGCGACGGCGCGCGTCACGCGGCGGCCGTGCGGCTGTTCTTCGAGCACTGGGACGACCTCGCGGTGCGCAAGAGCCAGCGCGGGACGCACATCCCGCCCTACGGCATCGCGCCCTACTACTTCCTGTTCGGGCACATGTACTGCGCCCAGGCCGTGGAGCAGCTGGCCGACGAGGAGCTGGCCGCGGAGTGCCGCGAGAAGATGCGCGTCATGCTCGCGCGGTCGATCGAGGCCGACGGCTCCTGGAACGACCGCCAGTTCGGTCGGTCCGCCGGCTACGGCACGGCGATGGCGCTGCTCGCCATGCACATGCCGCGGCTGCCGCAGCCGCACAAGTGGCGCGCCGGGGCGGCCAAGAAGGAGTAGCGCCCGCGCGCAGCCGCGAGGTCAGTCCTCGCGGTGCACGAAGTAGGGGTTGGCCTGGTCGGTCGGCATCACCAGGATGTTGTCGAGGTTGACGTGGGCCGGCCGGTCGGCGGCGAACAGCACGCACTCCGCGACGTCCTGTGCGACCAGCGGCCGCGTGCCCTCGTAGACCTTCTTGGCCTTGTCCTGGTCGCCGCGGAAGCGCACGACCGAGAACTCGGTGTCGACCATCCCGGGGTCGACGCTCGTCACCCGGATGTTCTTGCCGAGCGTCTCCATCCGGATCGCCTCGCAGATCGGCTGCAGGGCCCGCTTGCTGCCGCAGTAGACGCCGCCGCCGACGTAGGCCTTGTGCCCGGCGATCGAACCGATCACGACTACGTGGCCGCCGCCGTGCTCGATCATGTGCGGCAGCACGCGCCGGGTGACCTCGAGCAGGCCGAGCACGTTGGTCTCGATCATTTCGCGCCATGCTTCGCCGGTGCCCTCGGCGATCTGCTCGGTGCCGCGGGCGAGGCCGGCGTTGTTGACCAGCACGTCGATCGGCCCGTTGGCGGCCACGGCCGCGTCGACGAACGCCGCGACGCTCGCCGCGTCGGTGACGTCGAGCGGGTGGCAGGTCGCGCCGTCGACGACCTGCGAGAGGCGGTCGGTGCGGCGGGCCCCCAGGGTCAGGCGGTCTCCCTTGGCTGCGAAGGCCTGGGCGCAGGCGGCGCCGATGCCCGAGCTGGCACCGGTCACGACGACGTGTCGGGTCATGGCGGCTCAACGTAGCGTCGCGCGCCGGTCAGGCGAGAGCCCAACGCGCGCGGCGCGCGATCCCCGGCGGGGTGGGCGCGCGCCTACGCGTTCGGGATCAGCAGCAGCGCGATCTGCCGCGCCTGCTCCAGCAGCGTCAGGACCGCGATGACGACCACGATCTTCCGCACCGCGTCGCCGCCCTTCTGGACGCTCCACTTGCTCGCCAGGTAGCTGCCCGCAGCGCAGCCCGCGGCGAGCGAGATCGCCGGCGTCCAGGTGATCGCGCCGGCGATCGTCAGGCTCGTCGCGCTGGTCACGGCCGTCACGATGACGACGATCGACTTGGCGGCGTTGACCGACAGCAGGTCGCGGTCGTAGGCCTTGGAGAGCACGAGGGTGGCGACGAGGCCCGTGCCGACCTGGACGTAGCCCATGTGCAGCCCGATGCAGAAGCAGCCGAGCGCGCGCGCCCAGAGCGGGCTCGGCGACACGTCGGGGCCGCGCGGCCGCAGCTGCTGGCGGAGCAACAGCAGCATCACGACGACGAGGTAGCTGCGGAAGACGATCGGCGGCAGGCCCAAGGCCAGCTGCGCGCCGAGGAGCGCGCCCGGGAGCGCCAGCGCCGCCTGGGCGTACGCCTGCCGCGGGATCCTCTTGCCGGCGAACACGAAGCCCAGGCAGGAGAACACGCCCACCGCGACGGCGGCGACGCGCGTCGACGGGTTGGCGGTCTCGAGCGGCAGGCCGAACAGGTGCTCGAACGCGAGCAGCCCGAGCACGCCGGCGCCGCCGGCGACGTTGTTGATCGCGCCCATCGCCACGCCGAGGGCGACGGTCAGCGCGATCGGGAGGAGGTCCACGGCGACGGGGCTAGCTGCCCAGGAGGTCGCGGACCATCTCGCGCTCGCCGACGAGCTCGTCCCAGGTCGTCTGCGCCTTGGCCTTGGAGAAGTCGTTCATCTCCAGACCCTGGACGATCTGCCAGTTTCCGGCGCCGTCCGTCGTGCACGGGAACGACGAGATGATGCCCTCGGGCGTGCCGTAGCTGCCGTCGCTGACGACGCAGATCGACGCCCAGTCGTCCGCCGTGGTGACGGAGTAAAGGCTCTTGGCGTGGTCGCAAGCGGCCTGCGCGGCCGACATCGCCGAAGACTTGCCGCGCGCGTTGATGATCGCCTTGCCGCGCTCCTGCACCGTCGAGAGGAACTCGCCCTGCAGCCAGGCGTCGTCGTTGACGGCTTCGGCCGCGGCGACGCCGTCGATCGTAGCGTGGTGCCAGTCGGGGTACTGCGTGTTCGAGTGGTTGCCCCAGATGGTCACGTTCTTGACCGACGACCAGTGCTTGCCGGCCTTGAGCGCCAACTGCGCCTTGGCCCGGCTCTGGTCGAGTCGGGTCATCGCCGTGAAGCGGTCCTGCGGGACGCCCGCGGCGTTGTGCATCGCGATCAGGCAGTTGGTGTTGCACGGGTTGCCGACGACCACCACCCGGACGTCGGGGCCGGCCGCCTCGGCGATGGCCTGTCCCTGACCGATGAAGATCTTGCCGTTGTCCTGGAGCAGGTCCTTGCGCTCCATGCCCGGCCCGCGCGGCTTGCTGCCGACGAGCAGGCAGGTGTCGGCGTCCCGGAAGGCCTCCTTGGGATCGTCGGAGCAGGTCACGTCGGTGAGCAGCGGGAACGCGCAGTCGTGCAGCTCCATCTTGACTCCCTCGAGCGCGCCGAGCGCCGGCGTGATCTCGAGCAGCTGCAGGGCGACCTTCTGGTCGGGCCCGAAGATGCCGCCGCTGGCGATCATGGGCAGCAGGGAGTATCCGATCTGTCCGGCGGCTCCGGTCACCGCCACGCGCTTCACATTGCTCATGGCGCCACTGCAAACGGGCCGGGCTGCGCTTTCAAGGAGCAGGTCCTGCTCCGGTCCGGGCGCTCGCCCCCGCAGGGTCAGCCGCCGTCCGCTCCCATCGCGACGACCCGGCTGTCGACGAGCGGCGCGAGCTCCTCGTCGAGCACGCGTCGATACTCCGGGTGACGCAGGAAGATCTCGCAGGCCTCCTTGCTCTCGAAGCCCGAGAACAGCGCGAGGTTGTAGCCGTGCCGATCGTCCGCGACGTTGTGCGCCACGGTCAGGTGGTCGACGCCGGGCATGGTCTCGATCAGGGCCTGCAGCGCCTCGCGCGCCGACCGCACCCGCACCAGCGAGATCCCCGGCTTGAGCGCGAACAGGATCGTGCAGTGGAACATCCCCGGCGATCGTCGACGGTCGCGCGCGCTGGCGCAACCTCGGGGAGCGCTGCTGCGGCGAGGGCGCGCTGCGTCGGCGCGCTCGACGGGCGGAGGAAGGCGGCGACGGGGCCGCGTCGGCGCTCAGGAAGTCCGGCCGACGCGGAGCGGACGCCGCGGATGCTCCTCCTCTCCGTCGGCGTGGCCGAAGCCGACCGCGTCTTCGCCTTCTTGCCAGCAGAACACGACCGGCTGCTGCGGGTCGTCGCCGCCCTCCACGCGGCTCGCGCCAGGGAAGTGCAGGGTGAGCGGCTCCTCGCGGAGGATCGTCAGCCCGAGCTGCTCGAGCTCGCTGCGACAGCGTTCGGACGCCTCCTCCAGCTCGCGCAGGCGGGCGTCGCGCGCGTAGTCCGCCCGGTCCGCGGCGCGCTCCGCGGCGACGCGGAGCGGCAGCAGCTCGGCGCGGCGATCTGCCAGCTCGAGAGCGATGACGCGGACGAGTCGGAGGGCCTCGTTCGCCTCGTCCAGGGTGTAGCGGGTCTGCATTCCGGGCCTCCCGGAGGGGTCTGGGGATTCGGTGCGCCTGGGGCGCGTCGGCGTCCGATAGGACGCCCGGGGAGAGCTACGACGGCTTTCGTTGCCGGCAACTCCCGCTCCTCTGTAGTGTGACGCCGCGCATCGGTTACCAAGCGGCGCGCGAAGCGAACTGAGATGACGGAACGCGACGTAATGGAGTTCGATGTCGTGATCGTCGGCGGGGGACCCGCCGGCCTGAGCGCGGCGATCCATCTGGCCAATTTGGTGGAGCGGCACAACGCCGCCGTGGACGAAGCGGGAGAGGGCGAGAAGCTCGAACCCGAGATCTGCCTGATCGACAAAGCAGCCGAGATCGGCGCGCACTCGTTGTCCGGCGCGGTCATGGACCCCAAGGCGCTCGACCAGCTGATGCCGGAGTGGCGCACGGCCGACCCGAAGGCGCCGGTCGAAGCGGAGGTGCACGACGACTACGTGCTCTGGCTCTCCGAGGGCGGCGGTCGTCGGCTCCCGATCACGCCGCCGCCGCTCAAGAACCACGGCAACTTCGTGGTGTCGCTGAACAAGATGGTCGGTTGGCTCGGCGGGATCGCCGAGGAGAAGGGCGTCCAGGTCTTCCCCGGCTTCCCTGCCGCGAAGCTGCAGCGCGACGGGGCCAAAGTGCAGGGCGTTCAGCTGGCCGACACCGGCGTAGACAAGCACGGCGAGCAGAAGGGCAGCTACGAAGCCGGCGGCGTCCTCGCCGCGAAGATGACGGTGCTCACCGAGGGCACCCGCGGCTCGCTCACCAAGCAGTTGGTCGAGGACCTGAACCTGCACGGCAAGAACCCGCAGGTCTACGGGATCGGCGTCAAAGAGGTCTGGGAGGTGCCCGCCGGCCAGTGCGCGCCGGGGCTGGTCGTCCACACGATGGGCTATCCGCTGGACGCCAAGACCTTCGGCGGCGGCTGGGTCTACGGGATGGGTGAGACCAGCGACGGCAAGAACCTCGTCTCCGTGGGCATCGTGGTCGGCCTGGACTCGCGCGACCCGACGCTCGACGGCCACCGCAAGCTGCAGGAGATGAAGACCAACCCCAAGATCGCGGCGTTCCTCAAGGGCGGCAAGATGCTGCACTACGGGGCGAAGTCGATCCCGGAGGGCGGGCTCTACTCGATGCCGAAGAACTACGGCGACGGCTTCCTGATCGCCGGCGACAGCTCGGGCTTCATGAACAGCATGCGGCTGAAGGGCATCCACCTCGCGATGCGCAGCGGCATGCTCGCCGCCGAGACGACCTTCGAAGCGCTCAAGCGCGGGGACTACACCGAGGCGACGACCAAGGGCTACGCCGACGCCATCAAGGCGGACTGGGTGCACGACGAGCTCTGGCAGTGCCGCAACTTCCACCAGGGCTTCCACAAGGGCCGCTTGTCGGGCCTGATCAACGCGGGCTTCGCCCAGCTGTTCGGCGGCAAGGGCACGCTCTGGTCCGATGAGCTGAAGAGCAACGCCGGCCACACCTACATGGAAAAGGTCGGCGACCACTTCGGCGCGCAGGGCAAACCAGAGCTCCCGAAGCTGCCCGAGGACGGCACGTTGACCTTCGACAAGCTGACCTCGGTCTACAGCTCCGGCACGATGCACGAAGAGGATCAGCCGTGTCACCTCGTGGTCAGCGAGCCGGACCTCTGCTCGACCCGCTGCGTCGAGGAGTTCGGCAACCCGTGCCAGCACTTCTGCCCGGCCGCCGTCTACGAGATGGAAGAGAAGCCCGACGCTGCCCACGGCGTCGACCTCAAGATCAACGCGTCGAACTGCGTGCACTGCAAGACGTGCGACATCCTGGATCCCTACCAGGTGATCAACTGGGTCACGCCCGAGGGCGGCGGCGGCCCCAACTACACGAACCTCTAGCGCGCGGCCCTCGCAGCGGTCCGCCTCGCCTCATGCCGGGGCGTGCCCGGAACGCTGGGAGCGCCGCAGGCGCGCGCTCAGCGGCGTCCGCTCGCCTGCGCGCGGTGGGCGAGCAGCTCGAGCGGCCCGGTCTCGCGACGCAGCCGCACGAGGCCGTGCACGAGTTCGACGGCGCGGTCGTCGTCGAGCCCCAGGTCGTCCGCGAACCCTGCGACCAGGTCGGCGGCCGACGGCGCACGGAGCAGGTGGGCGCCGAGCGCGCTCTCGACGCCGCGGAGCCCCGCGCCGCGCAGCGCCTCGACCAGCTCGACGTCCGAGGGGCCGCGCAGCGCCGCGAGCGGCTCCTCGTCCCAGCCGGCCTCGCGCCACGCGTCGCTCAGATCCGGGATCATCTCGACGGCGGGCAGGTCGACGACGAAGCGGCCGCCGGGGCGCAGGTTCGCGCGGACCAGCTCCGCCCAGCGCGCCGGCGGGAGCGCTGGCCCGACATGGAGCGCGCAGAGCGCCGCGTCGAAGGCGCCGAAGCGCTCGCCGCCCTCGACCGCGTGCGCGAGCACGCGGAGGCCGTCGAGCTGTCGTTAGGCGACCCACAACCCGAGCTGCCCGTCGGCGAAAACGGCCGTGAGCAAGCCGTCGGCGCCCACGGCCGCGCCGAGC
>JBMHDP010000008.1:0-6396 GCA_049889335.1 Planctomycetota bacterium | reverse complement strand
CGAGCACGCGGCGCCGCGGTGGGTCGCGGACCGGCTCCGCGCGGCGCTCGGCGACGACGCGGGCGCCGCGCTCCGCGCGCTCGCGGCGCCCGCGCCTCGCACGCTGCGCTGTAACCTGCTCCGTGGTTCGCGTGACGCGCTGCGAGCGGCGCTGGCGCGCGAAGGCGTCGAGGTCGACCTCGGACGCCACGCGGCGACCGCGGTGGTCTGTCGGGGTCCAGAGGACGTGTTCGCCACCCGAGCGTTCCGGGACGGCTGGTTCGAGCAGCAGGACGAAGCGAGCCAGCTCGCCGTCGCGCTGACGGCGCCGCCGCCGCGCGGCCGCGTGCTGGACCTCTGCGCCGGCAGCGGCGGCAAGACGCTCGGGGTCGCCGCTGCGCTCGGCAACCGCGGCGCGGTGCTCGCCGCCGACGTGCACGCGGGCCGGCTCCGTGAGCTGCGCGGCCGCCTCGGGCGAGCGGGCGCCGACAACGTGACGCCGCACCTGCTGCAGGGAGACGGGGCCGACGTCGCGTCGTTCGCGACGGGCTGTGACCGGATCCTGGTCGACGCGCCGTGCACCGGGACGGGCTCTTGGCGGCGCCGGCCGCAGGCGCGGGTGGCCGTCACCGAGCAGGACCTCCCGGCGCTGCGGCGCACGCAGCGCGACCTGCTCGACCGCGCCGCGAGCTGGCTGAAGCCAGGCGCGCGGTTGGTCTACGCGACGTGCTCGCTGCTTCCAGAGGAGAACGTCGACCAGGTGCGCTGGGTCACGTCCCGCCACTCCGAGCTCGAGCCGGTGCGCGTCGCGGAGATCCTCGGCGGGGCGGCGGCGCGACGGATCACGGATTCCTCGGGCATGTTCCTGCAGCTGCGTCCGGACCTGCACGGCTGCGACGGGTTCTTCGCGGCGGTCCTGCGCCGTCCGCGCGTCCGCGCGAGCCGGCGGCCTGCAGCGCCCTCGGAGCCCTCCTCGCCTCAGAGGTCGTAGAACGCGAGGTCGACGCCGGTGGCCTGCTTGGTCCAGCTGTAGATCTGGCCGGCGTGGCCCGAGGTGTGCTCGAGGACGTGGAGGACCGCAGAGAGCCCGGTCTCGTCGTAGCCCTGGACCGTTCGTGGGGACAACAGCTGCGCTTCTGTCACGGCGTCGACGACCTCACAGGCCGCGCGGTAGACCGCCTCGAGCTGTGCGCAGAGTTCGTCGACCGAGCGCCCGCCGGCCGCCGCGAACTCCTGCTCGCGCCGCCGCTGGTCCGGCAGCTCGGTGAACTGGGCCAGGATCCACTGGGTGGTGTTCCCGCAGAGGTGCAGGATCAGGTTGCCGACCGCGTTGGTGTTGGGCGAGGGGCGCTCCCAGACGCCCTCGTCCCCGAGCAGCCGCGCGCAGCGCGAGATCCGCGGCAGCTGCTCCTCGATCAGGCGCCGCCGGAACTCCCTCCGCAGGATGGCGCTCCACCCGTCCGCCGCCGCGGTCACGCGACCTCGTCCTGACCGGTCGCGCGCCGGCGCCCGGTCTCCGCGCGGTCGCGCGGCTGCTCCTCGCGACGTCGGCGACGGAGCTCTCGGAGCTCCTCTTCCAAGAGCGCCATGCGCTGCGCCAGCGTGCGCTGCCGCAGGGTCAGGCGGCTGAGCCGGATCGAGAACTGGACGCACAGCGCGAGCAGGAAGACGATCGCTCCGAAGAACAGCGTCGACGCCGAGCTCGCGGCGCCGATCGACCGCGTCAACGCCAGCAAGAGCGGCTGATTCAGCGCCAGCAAGCCCACGGCGCCGGCCGTCGCGACCCAGACCCAGGAGTACTCCTCCCGGAGCTTCCGGCGGCGCACCAGCTCGAACACCACCAGCGCGACCGCTGCGGCGCCCACGACCGCGACGACGCGCTGACGCTCGTGCATGGGCGTCAGCTCGGCGAACGCAGCGAGCGCGGGCGCAGCGGTGACGGCTGCGGCGATCACGTCGTCCTCGCGACGGAGTCCGCGACGCGCAGCGGCGTCGGGCGGCGCACGGGCATCAAGAGCAGCGTCAGCAGCATCTTGTAGCCGTAGTAGGCGATGCGGGCGCCGCGGTGCATGGAGAGGCCGCCGACGCGCGCGTGCATCACCACCGGCACCTCCCGCACGGACAGCCCACGGCGGTGGTGCTGCACCAGGACGTCGGTGTCGGGGTAGTCCTCGGGGAAGCTGTCGTTCACGACGGAGTCGAGCGCGCGCCGGGACAGGCCCTGGAACCCGCTCGTCGGGTCGGTGATGCGCGCGCCGAGCCAGCGGGTCGCGATCCACGCGAACAGCCGCGTCCCGACTCGTCGCGCGAAGCTGCTGCGGGGCGCGTCGCCGCGGATGTAGCGCGAGCCGAGCGCGATGTCGACGCCGTCATCGAGCGCCGCGACGAGGGCCCCGAGCATCGACGGGTCGTGCTGACCGTCTGCGTCCATCTGCAGCACGCGCTGGTAGCCGCCGCGCAGCGCCGCGCAGTAGCCGGAGTGCAGCGCGGCGCCGTAGCCGAGGTTGAACGGGTGGCGCACGACGCGGGCCCCGGCAGCCTGCGCCTCGACCGCGGTGCCGTCCGGGCTGCCGTCGTCCACGACGAGCACGTCGATCTCCGGGTGGAGCCGCCGCGCGGACCGGACCACGTCGCCGACGCGTCCGGTCTCACAGTAGGCAGGGATGACGAGGACGGTGGACGGCGGCACGGCTGGTGCGGTCGGAGTCTAGGGGGTCCGAAGCGCCGTCTCCAATGCTCGGTAGAGATTGCGCGCCGATCCTGCAACGCGCCCGTCCGGGTTACGCTGGGCGGCGCCTGCCCGCGACTCCGTGGAGCCTCTCCCCGAGAGCGCGCGCCGCCCGAACCGAATCGACATGTCCTACCGCCTCTTGACCGTTGGCCTGCTGAGCCTGTTCCTGACCGCGTGCGGCAGCACGCGCGACACCCGCGTCGACCCGGACGCCGCGGACACCGTGACCGGCACCGGTCTCCAGAGCATGGACATCCGCACGATGGCCCAGCGCTTCGCGGCGTCGCTGCAGGCCGACGGGATCCTCTCTCCAGGCAAGGAGGGCGCCCGAGTGTCGTTCTACGTAACGGAGCTCCGCAACGACAGCTCGGACGTGATCGACAAGGAGCTGATCCTCTCGAACCTGCAGACCGAGCTGTTCCGCGCCTACGGTCGGCGCGTCCGGTTCCTCGATCGCTCGCCCGAGGCCAACGAGCTGGTCGACGCCGAGCGGCGGATGAAGGAGCGCGGACAGGTCTCCGGCGCCAACGACCGCCCGATCGCCGGCGGCGACTTCGCCCTCAAGGGCACCATCAAGAGCCGGGACCGTCAGGCCGGCAGGCTGCGCTCGTCCTACATCGTCGTCACGATCCAGCTCGTCGACCTCGTGACCGGGGAGCTCGCCTTCGTGGACAACTACGAGATGAAGACCGAGTCCGAGAAGTCGGTCATCAACCGGGACTAGCGTGCGCGTGCTCAGCTGTGTCCTCGCGGCCGCGCCGCTGTTCGGGTGCGCGGTCTCGCAGCCCGACGTGCCGATGGGGAGCTACCTCGCGGGCGACCTGGAGTCCGTCCGGGCGTTCGCCGAGGAGCAGTCGGTCGAGGACGTCGACGAGAACCTCGCGCTGCTCCTCAACGTGCAGGGTCAGTGCGAGCTCTATCTGGGGGACGACCGTGCCGCGCGTCGTTCGCTGCTCCGCGCGGGGCAGATCATGGGCACCTGGGCGACGAGCGGCGCCGAGGCGACGGCCGCGGTCGTCGGCAGCGAGAGCAGCAAGACCTACCGGGGGGACCCCTACGAGAAGGCGATGAACGCGTTCTACCTGGCGGTCGCCTGCCTGGCCGCGGGGGAGCCGGACAACGCCCGCGCGGCGCTCAAGCGCGGGATCCTGATGGACGCCGAGGTGGGCGACGAGCGCTACCGGGCCGACAACGCGCTGCTGTTCTGGATGGCGGGTCGGATGACCCGGATGTACGGCGGCAGCGGCGCCGACGAGTTCTTCGACGAGGCCCGCGAGGCCAACCGGTTCGCCGTCGAGCACGGCGCGCGCGGGCTCTTCGACGACCCGCTCCTCGAGGACCCTGCGCGCGGCAACCTCGTGCTGCTGCTGCCCATCGGGCTGGGCCCCGAGAAGTTCGGCGGCGGCGCCGAGCAGGAGCTGGCGCGGTTCCGCACCCGGCAGCACCCGGCTGTGGCAGCGGAGGCGACCCTCGACGGCGCTCGGATCGGCGCGTCGACGATCCTCAGCGACGTCGTCTATCAGGCGCGCACGCTCGGGGGGACCGTGATGGAGGGCATCCGTAAAGGGAAGGCCGTGTTCCGGCGCTCGTCGCGCATCGCGGGCGCGGTGCTCCTCGATCAGGCGCTCCGCAACAGTGGGCGCGACTCGAAGAAGGCGCGCGCGCAGGCCGTCGTCGGCGGCGCGCTGCTGGCGTTGAGCGCGCTGACGGCGTCGGGCGCCGACGTCCGCCACTGGCCGACCCTGCCCTCGACGGTGCAGGTCCTGGTCGCCGACGCGCCGCCGGGCGAGCACGAGCTCGTCGTCGACTTCGTCGACGCCGGCGGGCGCGCGCTCCCGCGGCTCCGCCGGAGGCTGTCGGTCACGGTCCCCGAGGACGGCGAGGCGTGGCTGCTGCTGCCGTCTCTGCCCGTGGGAGCGCCTTCGCCCTGACCTTGCAACACGTCTGCGCGGATCGCGCTGCCTCGCCCCGCTGTCCCGCCCCGCTGCCCTGAGCCACTCGCCATCATGCCCCGTCTCCTCGAACTCGCCCTCGTCGTCGTCACGGCGGCGGTCGCCGCTGCGCAGCAACCCGTCCGGCCGTCGGAGGTCGCGCCGAGGCCGGGGCGCGCCGCGACGGCTGCCGACGCGGCCTGGAGCGAGGGCGTCGGCCGCGCGCCGAGCTTCCGCGCAGCGCTCGCGGGCGCGCTCGGCGAAGCTGGCACCGGCGCCGGGGGCGCCGCGCTCCGCTCGGAGCCCGCTGTCCGGAGCCGCCTCGCGGTGGTCGCTGCCAGCCGTGAGGCCGACCCGGCGGCGACGGCGAGCTGGGTGAGCCGGCAGGTGTCCGGCTTCATCCGCAGGTTCGAGATCCTGAACCGGAGCGACCTCGACGGCGCCGTGCAGGTCCGCGTGCGCGCGCTGGTCGCCGGCCTCGACGCTGCGCGGACCTCGCTGGTCATCGACCTGCAGGACGGCGGGCTCTCGTCCTGGCGCATGGAGCGGTTCGAACAGGGAGGGCCGGGGCGCGCCTTCGACGAGCGCAGCGGCGCGTTTCGAGGGCCAGGGATCGCGGACTATCTGCGTCGCAGCGGCGTCGTCGAGGTCGCCTCGGGGCCGGCCGAGCGAGGCGCCGACGCGCTGTCGCCGTCGCACCGGGTCGCGCTCGAATGGAAGCCCGTCACCGTGCGCTCCGCGGTCGAGCGGCCGAACAAGGCGCGCCCCACGAAGGGGCCGCGCCCCGAGCACATGACGGCCGGAGTCGTCGAGGTCTCGCTGCGGATCGACGACCTCCAGCGCGGCGTCGCCCTGCTCGACGAGGCGGTCACGGTGTCGGCGCCGCAGCCGGAGGGGTGGCCGGTAGCGCGCCTGGACGCGTTCGTCACGAACCTCGTGGACGAGGCCAAGGCGCGCATCTCGCAGAAGATCTTCTTCACGCTGCGTCCGCCGGTCGTGCTCCGGAAGTGGGCCGGCGACGGCGGGGACTGGTTCGTCGAGGCGCGCGTCGCCGAGCGAGTCGCCGCCAGCTACTCGGCGTTCGCGCTCGGGGTCGACGGCTCGCTGGCGTCCCCGGACTGGCAGCCGCTCGCGCGCGCCGAGCTGATCGGCGGCAGCGCCGCTTCCTGCACCTTCTGCTTGAAGGCCCTGGCGGACCCTGCGCAGATCCGGGTCGGGGTCAGCCAGGTCCGGCCGGTCCGCTGACTCCTCCTCCAACGCATCATGACAAGCTCTCCCCGAATCGTCTGTCTCCTCGCGCTGTTCGCCTGCTCCGCGTGCAGCGCGCGGCCGTACGCGGCGCTCCCCATCCAGGGGGACGCCGAAGAGGTCGCCAACGTCGTCGTCTCCAGCGGCGACCTCTACCGCGCCATCCGCGTCGGCCGGGCCGGCGTCGAGCGCATCGCGAGCAGCGATCAGCTCAAGGTGATGGTGCCGATCCGCAACATCTCCGGCAGCACGCTTCAAGTCAGGGTGCAGACGTCCTTCCTCGATCTCGAGCGCCAGCCGGTCGGCGACGAGACCAACCAGCAGGTGCAGATCCTCAGCCCCGGCGCGACCGTGACCCACACGGCCATCTCGTCGACGAAGGCAGCGCGGGACTGGACTATGCGGATCTTCCCGAACAGCCGATGACCTCTCGAACCACGACGTGGCTCTGCGCGCTGCCCTTGCTCGGGCTGTGCGCGTGCGCCGGGACGACCACCCGCGCGCTGC
>JBMHDP010000007.1:0-6065 GCA_049889335.1 Planctomycetota bacterium | reverse complement strand
AGGCGCTCACCGCGCTCGCGGCCGCCGTTCGGGAGGGGCGCGCCGTAGACGCAGCGGCCGCGATGCGCCGGCTCGTGCGCACGGACCCCGGCGCGCGGTCCGAAGCCTACGCAGCCCTGCTCGCCGACGACACGCCCGACGCGCAGCGACGCGCGCTCGCGATGATCCTCGGCACGCTCGCGGTCGAAGGCGTCGACGAGGTCCTGCTCGCCGCGGTCGACCGGTTCCGCGCGGACCCGGCGACGGTGGTCGCGTTGATCGCGGCGCTGGGCGCGCTGCGCGACCCGCCCGACGACGACGACGTCTTCGACATGGAGGCCGCCCCGCACTTCGCGGTCCACGGGCCTGGCGGCATGGGCATCACCGTGCGCAACGTCATCCGGGACCCCGCCGTCGAAGCCAAGCTCGGCGAGCTGCTGCTGGACCGCGAGCAGCGCGGCGTCCGGCTCGCCGCCGCCAACGCGCTGCAGTTCAGCGTTGGACGCGAGTTCACCCGGACGCGCTTCCGCACCGCGCTCGCCGCGGAGACGGACGACGCGGTGGCCGCGCTGCTCGGCCAGAACCTCGGGCTGTGGACCCGCCGCAAGCAGGGCGAAGAGGCGCAGCACATCGTCGACGAGGTCGTCCAGGCCTCGGGCCGCCCCGGCTTCGACGAGTACCGGCTGCGGATGGAGACCGCCCTGCACGAGTCATCGTTCAACCAGGACACGATGACGCAGCTGCGCTCGTGGTCGCAGCCCGGGATGTCCTACGAGCTGCGCTCGTTCGCCTACTCCGTGCTGCTCGGCCAGCGCCCCGTCGACCCGCAGAGCCGCGCCGCGATCGTGCGCGCCGCTGCCGGCGACCCGGACCGCGCGATCCAGGACTACGCGCTCGGGCTGCTCGCGCGCCTCCCGGCGGGAGCAGACAGCGTCCAGGCGCTGCGCGCCGTGCTGACAAGCTCGCCCGACTGGAGCCTCCGCTCGTCGGCGCTGCGCTCGCTGGCGCTGCTGCTGCGAGGCGCCGAGCGCGCGTCCCTGCTGCGTGAGGCGGCCGAGGACGTCGACGCCCGCGTCGCCCGGCAGGCGCGCCGGCTGGCGTCGGGGCGCTGACGCGCGACCGCTCCCCCGTCGGCGGCCGGGGCTACGGCGCCGGGAAACGCGCCGCGCGCAGCGGTAGCCTTCCGGCATGGGCGACACACCCGCGGATCCCCTCACGCGACGCAGCTTCCTGGGCGCGTCGGGCGCCGCCGCCGTCACGGCGGCGATCGGCGCGCCGGTCGTGTTCGGAGACCGGCTCCCCGCGGGGATCGCGCCGGTGATCCTGACGGGCGGTCAGGACCCGCAGGGGCTCGCCGGGAAGGACGGCCTCCGCGTCTTGAACGATCGCCCGGTCAACGCCGAGGCGCCTGCGCACCTGCTCGACGACGACGTGACGCCGGCCCGGCGCCTGTTCGTGCGCAACAACGGCAACCCGCCCGCCGCCGAGGCCGTGGACCCGGCCACCTGGAAGCTCGAGGTCGCCGGCGAATCGATCGAGTCGGCGCGCACGTTCACGCTGACGGAGTTGAAGCGGGACTTCCGCGCGCACACCTACCAGCTGACGATCGAATGCGCCGGCAACGGGCGCGCCGAGTTCTCGCCGCCCGCCACCGGCAACCAGTGGACGACCGGCGCCGTCGGCTGTCCGCGCTGGACCGGCGTCCGCCTGCGCGACGTGCTCGAAGCGTGCGGCGTGCGCGACGACGCCGTCTACATCGGCTACTACGGCGCCGACACGCACCTGTCCGGCGACCCGAACAAGGACCCGATCTCCCGCGGCGTGCCCATCGCCAAAGCCATGGAGGACGAGACCCTGCTCGCCTACGCGATGAACGGCGGAGACCTCCCGCTGCTCAACGGCTACCCGCTCCGGCTCGTCTGCGGCGGCTGGCCCGCGTCGACGTCGGGCAAGTGGCTCCGCAAGGTCGTGGTGCGCGACCGCGTGCACGACGGCACCAAGATGACGGGCAAGGCGTACCGCGTGCCCGCCCGCCCGGTCGCGCCCGGCAGCAAGGTCCCGGACGACCAGATGCGCATCATCGAGGCGATGCCGATCAAGTCGCTCGTCACGTTCCCCAAGAGCGGCGTCGTGCTGGCGACCGACGGCGAGCACGAGGTCCGCGGCCACGCCTGGGTGGGCGACGGCGCGGTCGCCCGCGTCGAGGTCTCGATTGACTTCGGCAGCACCTGGCAGCCGGCCGCGCTCTCGCCGCCGCCCAACCGCCTCGCCTGGCAGCGGTGGCGCGCGCGCGTCCGCCTTCCCCAGGACGGCTACTACGAGGGCTGGGCGCGCGCGACCGACGACCGGGGCCGGAGCCAGCCCATGGTCGTGCCCGGCTGGAACCCCAAGGGCTACCTCAACAACGCCTGCCACCGCATCGCGGTGCTGGCGCAGTCCTGACATGCGCGCAGCGCTCCTGAGCCTCTCGACCTGCCTCGCGCTCACCTCGTGCGGCGACGCACCGCCCGAGCCCGCGAGGGACCCCGGCCCGCCGCCCCAGGAAGCCCCGCCGCCCGAGGACGACGGCGGCTTCGGCGACCTGGTCGACGCGCCCGGCAGTGAGCTCGTCGTGCAGCACTGCATCGCCTGCCACGGACCGCGGCAGTTCCTGCAGCAGCGCGCGAGCCGCGACACCTGGCGGGCGCTGATCCGCTGGATGCAGCGCGACCACGGCATGCCGACCCTCGACGAAGCGATCGAGGACCGGATCGTCGAGTATCTGGCAGAGCACTACGCGCCCGAGCAGACCGGCAGGCGCGCGGCGCTGCCGGCCGAGCTGATGCCGCCGAACCCCTACGAGCGCTGATTGGCTCTCGCACGCTGGCAGCACCGAGTCCTACCTGCTCGGTGGCATGCCCTTCGGCAGGCGCCATCGAGGCATTAGCGCGATCGAGCCGAGACCTTGCCACGTTGACTCAACGCAGGCAGTCGTAACGACAAGAACCGCTCAACTGGCAGCCCATCGAGCACTTCGGGATTCTCTAGGTAACCGGCCAACGGACGATCCGCCTGCTTCGCCATCGGCGCTTGCTGCGGGAGGGCGATCCCTGGCAGGGCCTCGGCCAACGGCGCCTGGATTGCGAGATACGGATCCTGCACGACATCTTCGTGTCGGATCACAAAGTGCTCGTGCGCCGAAAGCACTGTCCGAACCTGCCCATAGAGGCGGTCCAGCGTCGCGACATATGCCGCATAATGCTCGGCCGAGAAGCGGACTCGGTTCCTGACTCCTGCCTTGCGCGCGTCCGTCTTGCGAAACGCGCGGGTCTGCGTCGCCATCAGTTGACTGATGTACTGGGCCAGCGAGTCGTCCCTGTAGTGCAAGATGACAACGGCTGGAGAACATGCGCTTAGGACATCCTCGATCGTCATCCCGTGGTTCTCTGCATGTGTCAGATGCAGCTTGAGGACGACCCGAGGCTCATGCACGAGGTGCGGCATGACGCACAGATGCCGCCGAGCAGACCACAGTCGCTCTCCAGGTGTTCTGCCGTTGGTTGCAAAGTAGTTCAGCGCCTCGCCAAGGGAGCCGATCCCGGGCGCTTGCTGGAGATATGCGTCCAGGAGACTGCTACCGCTCCGCGCGTACGATAACTGCAAGATGACCTGCTTCGGGCGCTGCCGTGACTTCGCCCACGACGCTCGCATACGCCTGCTCCACCGGTGCAACAACCCTCGCAATCGAGGACCACTGAAGCGCCCCGCTTCCTGCTCTTGCCCTGGCACCGGCATCAGCTCTTCCCCTGCAAGTGTTGAGCGACCCACGCCGCGATCGCGCGGCCGACGACCGCGTTGCCGCGCACGTTGAGGTGGGTGTCGCGCAGCAGGTAGCAGTGTCGCGCTCCGTCCGGCTGCGCGGGGACGCGGCGCAGCGCCGGGAGGAGGTCCAGGCACGGCACGCCGCGCGCGTGGAGCGCCGCCCGCAGGCTCGCCTGCGGCTCGTCGCGGTCGAACCGGGCGCGCTCGAGCCCGCTCACGACGTCGTCCCACAGCCGCTCCTCGACCTGGAACTCCGCCGGGAGCAGCACCACGCCGAACGGCACGCTCCCGACCGCCGATCGCATCTCGTCGAGGTAGCCGAGCAGCGCCTCGGTGCGGGGATGCTCTGCGACGCAAGCGAAGCGCAGGCGGTCGCGCACCAGCGAGAGGTAGGCGTCCTCGGAGAAGGTCCCGGTCTCAAGCGCGTGATCGAACAGCCACGGATACGCCGCCAGCAACTCCGCCTCCGTCTCCAGCAGCCCGGCCGCAGCCCCGCCTGCCGGCGTCGCCGGCGACGACGCGTCGGCGCCCAAGAGCGCCGCGAGCCGCGACGGCACGGTGAGCAGGCGCACCTGGTCACGGTCGAACCACGACCACACGCGGCTCGCAGCGCCCGGAGGACGGATCGCGAGGTCGTTGCCGCAGAAGACGCTGATGACGACGGCGTCCGGCTCCAGCGGCAGCGCCTGCTGCTGCAGGAGGTGCAGGTACTCCGGCGGCCCGATGCCCGGGATGCCGAAGTTGTAGACCTCGGTGTCGCCCAGCGCCGCTTCGGCGACCGTCGTGAAGTGGTAGCGGTGCGGGACATAGCTGGCGCTGAACGAGTCGCCGATCATCGCGATCGTCCGCCGAGCTCGCGCCGCGCGCGGGACGAACTCGACGTCGTAGTGCCCCGTCGAGTTGGTCATGAAGCCCATGTGCGGCTCGCCCGCGGGCCTCGCCAACGCCGCCAGGCGCCGGCGGACGTCGGGTGTGTCCACCATCCAGAGCGGCGACGGCGAGAGGCGCGCGAGCCCGGCGAACGCGAGCTCGAGCAGGACCGCGGTCGCCAGCACCTGCACCCCGACTGCCTCCGCCAGCCGCGCGGCGCCGCGGCCTGGCCGCACGACCCAGAGCACGCAGAGCCCGTAGGCGCCCGCCGCCGCCCCGATCCACGCCTCCAGTCGGAGCTGGTCCAGCGGCTGCAGGAAGAGCAGGTCGCCCGCCCATACGCCGAGGAGCGTGAGCGCGCCGAGACGGACCTGGCGCCAGCTGCCTCGTCGCCCCCGCCACACGAGGAACATCGCTGTCGACTGGAGGACCAGCCCCACAGAGAGGACCGCCACGACCAGGGCCCAGGGCCCGACCGAAGCCGTGACCCGGTCCTCTAGCCGCGCGCAGCTCCGCAACGCCAGCGCGGTCGCGGCGAGGCCTGCGGCGAGCTGGAGTCCGACCAGGACGCGCGCGGCCCCGACGGACCCGATGTTCTTCCCTGCGCTCATGCGCGGGCCCGATGCTAGCCCGCCCGCTCCGGGCCGTCAGGGGGCGCCGCTCGACGCACGACGTCGCCGCGCAGCGAAGCGCCGGTGCCAGCGCGGCGTCGGCGTCGCGCCGCGCTGGCCGCTCGCTCACTTCACCGTCAGCGTAAAGGCAGGCGAGAAGCTCAGCCCGTTGGGCTGGAACAGGTGATAGCTCACGTTGGTCATGTAGAGCGAGAAGCCGGCGAGGCCCGGGTTGTTGGGCACAGCCACCGGCACGCACGTCGACGCGCCGGTCGGACCGACCCCGAGGAAGCCGAGGTTGAGCACCGCCAGCAGCGGCAGGCCGATCGGCAGCGTGCGGTTCCCCAGCACGAACGGGCCGGGCGTCCCCGAGACCCACAGGCAGACGTGGCAGCCGTCGCTGCCGGTCACGCAGAGATCGAACGTCTGGCCGACGGCCGTGTCGCCCACCGTGTAGATCCCGGTGCGGCAGGAGTCGAGGTCTCCGACCCAGCCGCTGTAGGCCCCGTTCGCGCCGGCCGCCTGGAAGTGCATCGCGACGTTGGTCTGCGTCGGGCCGCTGCGCGAGTAGCTGGCGGCGATCGCCTCGGCAGAGATCCCGGCCGCGCCAGGCCCGGCGAGCTGGACCTCGAAGGTCACGGGGCCGAGCACCGGCTGCGGAGCGGCGATGCTCGTGGCCTGCGCGTTCGCGATCCCGCCGGAGACGCCCTGCACCTCCAGCGCGAGGCTGTGCCGACCGAGGCAGCCGGCGGAGTTCGGGTTCGGATGGGCGCTGGTGTCGGGGTCGAACGTCAGCGCGAACTG
>JBMHDP010000006.1:0-11072 GCA_049889335.1 Planctomycetota bacterium | reverse complement strand
CCGCCCGCGCGGTTGACCAGCGCGACGGCCTCCGCCGCGCCTCCGTCGTAGGGCAGGATCGTCGCGCACGGCCCGAACACCTCCAGCTCGTGCAGGACCTTTTCGTCGTTGGCCCGCGCCTGCAGCAGCGTCGGCTGGACGAAGTAGCCGCTCCGCTCGAGCCGTCCGCCACCGGTGACCGTGTCGCCGACCTCCTGGAGCGCCTGGATGCCGGCCAGCACGTCGTCGTGCTGCGCCTTGCTCGCGACCGGCCCCATGCGCACGTCCCCGTCGGCGACGTCACCGACGCGCGTCGACTCGAGCCGCTCGACCAGCGCCTCCTTGACGTCGTCCAGCAGCGCGCGGGGCACGAGGATCCGCCGCACCGCGGTGCACTTCTGCCCCGCCTTCTGCGTCATGTCCACGTGAACGTTCGCCACGAACTGCGTGAACGTGTCCTCGTCGACCTCGACGTCCGGCCCGAGCACCGCCGAGTTGATCGAGTCCGCCTCGACGTTCACGCGGACGTTGTTCTCCAGCAGACGCTCGTTGGCGCGGATGATCTTGCCGGTGCGCGCGCTGCCGGTGAACCCGACCGTGTCCTGCGGCCCGCAGTGGTCGAGCAGCCCCGACACGCTGCCGGCGAGGAACTGGAAGGCGCCCTCGGGCAGCGCGCCGCTCTCGACGGTGAGCTGCGCCAAGCGGTAGGCGAGCATCGCGCTCGCTGTCCCTGCCTTGGTCACGACGGGCACGCCGGCGAGCAGCGCGCAGGCCATCTTCTCGCCCATGCCCCACGCCGGGAAGTTGAACGCGTTGATGTGCACCGCGACGCCGGGCCGCGGCACGAGCACGTGCTGCGCCCAGAAGCGCGCGGTGCGCCCCAGCTGCACCCCGTCGCCGTCGGGCAGCCACGGCGTCTCCGGCAAGCTCGCGCCCAGGTGGGCGTAGTAGGCGAGCGTGCCCGAGGCGCCGTCCAGGTCGAACTTCGCGTCGCCCCGCGTGTTGCCGCCGTTGCTCGCCGAGAGCTCGATCAGCTCGTCGCGGTTGGCGTGGATGACCTTCGACAGCGCCTTGAGCGCTGCGGCCCGCTCGGGAAACGTCATCGCGCGCAGCGCCGGTCCGCCGACGTCCCGCGCGTGCTGCATCACGGCGGCGAAGTCCACGCCCTTGGGGCGCACGTCGCCGATCACCTCTTCGGTCGACGGGTTGAAGAGGGAGATCGGAGCGCCTTCACCGGCGTTCCAGGCACCACCAACGTAGTTCTGCAGCGAGGTCATCGGGGCAAGGACGATAGCTGCCGCCCCGAGGGGTTGCGAGCCCGCGCCCCGGCGGCGCTAAAACAGCAGCACGAGCTGCGCGCCGCCGACGAAGCTCGGCTGGCCGCTCCCGTCCTGCGCGACCACGGTCCAGAACATCGGCAGGCCGGCCAGGAACGAGAGCGACTGGGCGGGCCACTGCAGCACGCCCAGCGCGCGCCCTTGGCCGTCGAGCGTCCCGGCCCCGCCGGTCATCAGCGCGCCGTTGCTGTTCTGGATCAACCAGAACGAGAGGCTGTCCAGGTTGAGCGGGACGGGCAGCCCGCCCAGCGATAACCCCGGCGCGTAGCCCGAGAACGAGCCCAGCAGCAGGTAGTCGTGACCAGCAGCCGCCATGCCTGCGTCCACCGAGAGCTGCAGCGTCGCGCCGAGCGCGGTGCTGACGATGACGTGCGACAGCGCCAGCGGGTCTCCAGCGGAGAAGCGACGCCGCGTCGACGAGACGTGCCCATCGGCGTCCTGGACCTGCAGCAGGAGCTGCTGGGCTCCAGGGTTCGAGACCAGGGACGACAGCGCGCCCAGCGGCGCCCATGGCGTGTCGAACTGGCCGTCGTCGCCGAAGTCGATCCGCCAGCTCAGCGTCGCGCTCGCCTGGTCGGGATCGGTGGACGCCGACGGGTCGACCGTCGCCGTCAAGGTCGGGCTCCCGACCTGCGCTGCCGGCCTGGGCCAGTTGCACCCGGGCGCTGCGTGCGCGGCCATGGGGCCCCACCAGACGGGCGACTGCACCATCGTGTCGTAGCGGAACGCCTGGTAGCCGTCGCCGCCCCCGAGCAGCGCCCCGCTGACCGAAGCGTCGACGGTCGACGCGGTCGTCGTCTCGCCGCCGCCAGCGTAGGTCTTCACCGCAGGACACACCCGCCGGTCCGGGACCCCTGCGAGGATGCACGCGAGGCGCGCGTACTCCGCGGTCTTGGCGACGTAGTCCCGGTGCCCCGCGTAGCTCGAGTAGATCGACCCGTCGGCCGTGTAGGCCATCGGGATCAGCGCGTCGAGCAGCGGCGCCAGCGCCTGCCAGTCCTGGCCGTACTGAGCCGCGAGCGCGGCGCGGACCGCGGCGTAGCCCTGGAACACGCCGTCGTAGACCGGCCCGTCGAAGGTGAAGCGGTTCGCGACGAGGTAGGCGTGCAGCGAGAGCGCGCCGATTCGCGCGCGCACGTCGGCGACGAAGTCGGTGACGTGCTGCGCGACGGCGCCCGTCGATCCGACGTAGCGGACGTAGTCGAGCGCGAAGCCGTCGAGGTCGTAGACCGGCGCGCCGGACGGCTGCCACGCGTCGCGGAAGTAGTCGATGACGTCCAGCAGGTAGCTGCGGTGCGCGAGGTCGCGCGGCTGCGCCGATGCGTCGAAGCAGCGGAGGACGCCGACCACCCGGATGCTCGCCGCGTGGCAGGCCGCGATCAGCTGCGGCAGGTCGATCCCGGCGCCGCCCGGCCGAACGCTCCCCCAGCTCGCGTTCCAGCCGCCGCTGCTGTCCGTCACCCAGAGCGTCCCCGTCTGCGATCCGGTCGTCCGAAACACGCTGACGTAGACGGTGTCGACCCCGTGCTGCTGGCAGTTCGTGACGACCTCGGGGATCCGCGACGTCATGTCACCGACCAGGAACGGGAAGACCCCGACCGAGACGTCCGACGAGGGCGCCTGCGTCACGCCAGCCGTAGCGATCGCGCCGACGAGCGCCGCTGCCGCAGCGATTCGTAACATCCGCTCACCATAGCAAGCGCGGTCCCGTTGGGCGCTGCATCGACGCCCGATGAGGGCATCATGGACGCTCGCGCTCCCCCTCACGAACCTGACATGACCAAGCACCTCCTGATCGCCGTGGGCCTGACGGCGGCGGCGCCGATCGCGTCGGCCCAGCAGTCCATCCTGTTCACGGGCCGGTTCCCGTTCGTCAGCGTCGAAGCCGCCGTACAGGGTGGATCGATCGTGCAGATGAGCGAGTATGACCTCAGCTACTCGACGCCCTTTCCCGGCTACGCCGTCGGCCGCACGCTGCTCGGCGCCAACACCATGCACGCCTACCTCGGCGACGGCGACCAGAACGGCGACTTCCTCAAGTTCGATGGCTGGAAGCCCTCGTACTTCACCAACGTCGGCATCGACGGCGTGTTCGTGAAGCACGGCGTCACCGCGCCGACGTTCGAGGACGTCTTCTGGACGCCGCGCCTCGACGGCGCCACGACGCCGCTCGAGGTGCTCACCGCCGGCGGCGCGCCGACGCCGCTCGCCGAGGGCGACTGGGTCCGCCTGCTGCCCAACGGCGCCTGCGAGTTCTTCCTGACCCAGGCGCAGCTCGCGGTCGCGGCTGGCCCCCAGCCGAACAACGACGTCCCGAGCGCCGGCGCGCTCGCGCAGGCGGCCAACGGCGCCCTGTTCTATGCTCCCGGCGACGGCGGGCACTGGGTCAACGGCAACCAGACCGGACAGGTCTACGCCTACGACGGCGCGATCCTCAAGATCGACGCCGCGGCCATCACCTACGACGCCGCGGGCAACGTCGCGAGCCTCGCGCCCGACTCGGCCCGCCTGCTGATCAACGAGGTCGGCAGCGGCCCCGGCGGCGGCATCAACGTCCGCCAGTACGTCGACAACGCGTTCGCCTATGACCGCAGCGGGGCGCCGATCCAGACCGCCGGCATCTACGGCAAGACCGGCGGCCTCGCGCTCGACCCCAACGGCGGGACGTTCGTGCCGAGCTACCCGGACGCCGTCGGCGTCTACGGCCCCGAGCCGAACCTCGCGTTCTGCAGCAACGCGGGATCCTACGGCGGCTCGATCTTCACGACCGCGAGCGGCGGCGACGTGCTCGAGGTCAACGCGCTCGGCGGGCCCGGGACCGGCGTGCTCTGCGGCAGCAAGACGGCCGGCGTTCCGGCGGACGGCAGCTGGCTCGGCGTCCAGCTGGACCTCGCGAACTTCCAGCCGACGCTGCTCGGCATGACGCTCATTGACACCCCCGCCCAGCCGCTGATCGCGGACGTGGACGGCTTCGGCCGCGTGCTCGACAGCGCCGCTCAGCCGAACCTCACGGTCGACTTCCACGGCGCGCCGGGCGTGCCCGTGTTCGCGATGATCGACGTCGGACCGCAGGCGCCGCTGCTGTTCCCGCCCTCGTTCGACATCGCGGCGCTGCCGCTCGGATGGGCCGGGTCGAGCTGGCCCGACCTGTTCCTCACGACCGCCCCGCTCGCGCTGGGCATCGGCCTCACCGACGCCTTGGGCTACACGTCGGTCTCGGTCCCCAACCCGAACACGCCGGCGCTCACGGGGCTGACCGCGCTGGCGCAGGGGATCGGGATCCGGGCCGACCTGTTGGAGCTCAGCGCGCCGGTGATGCTCCAGCTCCAGTAGCCCTAAGCGGTGTAGCCCTGAGCGGCGAAACCCTGAGCGCCGAAACCATGAGCGGCGATCAGCCGCCCGTGACGAACTGCATCAGCTCAGCGTAGCGCGCGTCGACCGTCGCGCGCGTCGTGTCGGCGAGCTTGTCCACGCCGAACCCTTCGACGTTCAGGCTGGCCGTGACCGTTCCGTAGGCGACCGCGCGCTGCATGTTCGCGCGCGACAGCTCGCCGCAGTGCGCGAGGTAGCCCATGAAGCCCCCCGCGAAGCTGTCGCCGGCGCCCGTCGGGTCGACGACGTCTTCGGTCGGATACGCGGGCAGCGCGTAGCGGAAGTCCTCCGAGAACACGAAGCAGCCGTGCTCGCCCTTCTTCACGATGACGAGCTTCGGACCGAGCGCGAGGGTCGCCTTACCGGCGGTGATCAGGTTGCTCTCCCCGGTCAGCTGCTTGACCTCGCTGTCGTTGAGGATCAGCCCGTCGATGCGCTGGAGCAGCTCGAGGAGGCCGTCCTTCGCGATGTCCATCCACAGGTCCATCGTGTCCGCCACCACGAACCGCGGGCCCTTCATCTGCTCGACGACGGACATCTGCGTCGCGGGCGCGCCGTTGGCGAGGAACACGAACGGCGTCTCGCGGTAGTGCTCGGGCACCTTCGGCTCGAAGTCGCCGAACGTGTTGAGCTGCACGTCGATCGTCTCCCGGTCGTTCATGTCGGACGAGTAGCGGCCGTGCCACGCGAACGTCTTGCCCGCCTTGACCTCGAGGCCGTCCAGGCAGACGTCGCGCGCGCCGAGCAGCTGCCGGTGCTCGTCGGGGAAGTCCTCCCCGATGACGCTGACGAGGCGCACCGGCGTGAAGAGGCGGGCGGCGAGCCCGAAGTAGGTCGACGACCCCCCGAGGCAGCGCTCGGCCTTGCCGTGCGGGGTCTCGATGGTGTCGAACGCGGTAGAGCCAACTACGAGCAGGGTCATGAGGGCGAGCACCGTAGCGCCCGGAGCCGACGCGATCCAGGCGCCCGGCGACGCGCGCCGCGCCTCGTCGCTCCGACGCTACGGACCGTCTGCGCCGGCGGCGTCCAGCTCGGCGCGGGTCACCCGGTCCTTCTCGAACAGCACGAGCAGCCCCGCGAGGCAGCTGAACGCGGTCAACACGCTGCGGTAGAGCAGCGACAGCGCGACGCCGCGCGTGCGCATGGCCGACGCGGCGTCGACGACGTCGGTCAAGTATTGGGCGCCGTGCTCGGCGAACAGGTAGCCGAACAGCAGCTCGCCGAAGCCCCAGCCGTTCGGCGCGATGGGGATCGCCGAGGCGATGTTGATCACCGGCACGAGCACGAAGTACTCGAAGGTCGGCATGCCGACCCCGATGGCGAGCCCGAAGCAGACGACCGAGAGGACCGCGATGCAGTGGTTGAAGATCCCGAGCAGCAGGCTCAGCCCGATGACCGCGCGCTGGTCCCGGTAGAAGAAGATGGCCTTGTCGACCAGCTGGAGGCCGTCGCGGAGCTTTCCGGGCAGACGGTTGAGCAGCCACTTCAGGCGGACGAGCTCGCGCAGCCGACGGCTGAAGGCGACGACGCCCAGCGCGGCGACGCCGAGGATCACCCCCCAGATGCCGGCGGCGATCGTGGCGAACTGGTCCACGGCGAACAGGACGCAGATGGCGCCGAGCAGCGCGAGCGAGCCGAGTCCGAGCACCCGGTCCACCCCCACCGAGACGAGCGCCTCGACTCGGTGCCCGGGGCACCGCTTCATGATGTAGACGGCCTTGAGCACGTCGCCGCCCGTCGAACCCGGGAAGACCGTATTGAAGAAGACTCCGATCCAGGTGAAGCGCAGGGCCTCCAGCAGCGACACGTTCATCCCGTTGACCCGCAGCAGCCACCACCAGCGCGCGCCGGCGAGCATCACCGTCAGCAGGTAGCAGCAGACGCCCAGCGCGAACCAGCCGGCGTCGAGGTTGCGCAGGTAGGTCACGAAGCCGGGCTGGACGTCGACCTGGCGACCGTCCTCGAGCGGGACGCTCGCGCGCGCGACGACCTCGTCGCCGTCCAGGCGGTAGCGCAGCGGGTCGAGCCGCCAGTCCCCCAGGATCTCGATCCGCTGCTCGGCGACCACCTGCTGGCCCTGACGCGTGACCAGCAGATCCTCGAACGTGATCAGCGTGGACACGTAGTACATCATCAGGCCCACGAAGAGGACCTTGACGAGCGTGCCCAGCCGCTTGCTCATCGCCACTCACCCTTGCCGCGGACCTTGGCGCGCGCCTGCTCGATCGACCGCTGCTCGGCCGCGACGCGCGCGAGCACGGCGCCGCCGAACGCGGCAGGCTCGACGCCGAGCCCCTGCAGGCAGGCGACCTCGACGGGCGCGCCCGTAGGCGCGGCGTTGACGGCGAAGTGGATCAAGGCGCTCACGGGAGTGACGGTCGCTATCGATATCGACAGCTTGGCGTCCCCGACATAAAGATCGTCCCCGTCGCGACGTAGCCGCGTCCGGGGCGCCAGCGCGGCGAGCACTTCGGCGACCTGCGCCGCGTACAGGCGCTGGCGGTGCGAGGCCAGCAGGAGGTCGGTCGAGGTGAACGACTCCCACACGAAGTGCACCATGTCATCGGCGGCGATGCCCGGCCCGTCGAGGTCCGCGAGGTCGGCCATCTCGTCGTCGGTGACCGCGCACGGGCCGCGGAAGCCCACGAGGGCGTCTCCGACCAGCTCGAAGCGGTCGAGCAGCCAGTGCGCCCGCAGCTGGCTGCCGTCATAGGAGATCGTATCGGTCGCCCAGTGTGTCTGCATGTCAGCTGTCCCGACCGTCGATCCAAGCTCGCACCCACGCAGGGTCCGTGTCGATGCTCGGCCGCCCCAGACACCATGTCAACGCGACGATCGCCGGGACGCGGAGCTGGGAGTAGTAGTCGCGCTCGCTCAGCACCGTCCGCGCGAGGAACTCCGCGGGCGTCGTCGCCTCCCAGTCCTGCCGCCCCGGAATCCGCACGACCTGCGCGGCCAGGGTCGGCGAGAGCTGCCCGCAGTAGTGGATCAGGCGCAGCTGCACGAGCGTGTCGGGGTCGTAGTGCGGGACCCCGTTGGCCCGCTCCGCCGGGCTCGCTGCCATCACCGCGAGCATCAGCGGGACGGCGCGCGCGCCGCCCAATCGACGCACCTGCTCCATCGCGCAGAGCCGCACCTCCGCGAGCTCCCGCGAGCGCCCCGCGAGGCTGCTCAACAGCACGCCGCGAGCGCAGTGCGCGAGGGCCGCGCGCAGACCGTCGGCGACCGGCTCCCGGGCGGCCGGATCCTCCATCCGCGTCAGCATCTCGGTCAGCTCCTCGACGAGCAGGATCCGGTCCGCGACGACCGCCAGCGGCTGCGCGGTCATCTCGGTGACCGCCGCGCGCAGCGCCTCGAGGTCCATCGACGCCGTCGCAGCCCTTGCGCGGTCGCGCGCGCTCGCGACCACGACCGGATCCTGCGGCTGCATGAGCGCTGCGAACGCGCCGTCCAGGGGCCGCAGATCGAGCTGCCGACAGACGCGGGAGATCCCGTCCAGCGCACAGATCCGGGTCGTCGCGCTCGGGTCGAGCTCGGCGAACCACGCGAAGCGTGACGCCGCCGCGGCGCAAGTCAAAAGGTCAGGCGCCTGGATCCACCCCCCCGCCGTCTCGTTGGGGAGCTCGCGGAGCAGCTCGCGGACCCGATACGGGGGATTCGCGAGCTGCAGCTCGCCGCGACGCCCGAACATCCACGCCAGCGGCCACCGGATCGGCGCGAGCGCCGGCCACCTCATGAAGTCGCGCGCGACGACCGCCTCGTCGGCGTAGACCACCTGCCGTGCCTCCCGGTCTCCGGTCACCTGCACGACCTCGTCCAGCTCCTCCAGGATCTCTTCACTGGTGAGCACGTCCGCGACCGAACACCCGCCGAGTCCCAGGCAGAGCCCGGACCACACGATCGACCTCACCGCTCGCTGCATCGCTTCCTCCACTCCTCGACAGCCCGCGCACGGGCGGCCTCGCTGTGTTCGTCCCCGAGAGGGAGCTCGACCGCCAGAGAACGCTCGAGCGCCATGTGTAGAGCGCGGAACGCCGCGGCGTCCGCCTCGCGCTCCAGCGCCGCTAGCAGCGCGTCCGAGGCGCCTGCCCCCGGCGCACGCGCCAACCCGCGGGCTGCGAAGCGCCGCACGAGGGGCGCCGGATCCTGGAGGCCCGTCGCCCAGAACGCCAGCTCCTCGAGGCCGTTTTCCTCGGCGAGCTGCAGCGCGCGCGCGCGAACGGCGGGCGAAGCATCGGCGCACGCGATCGCGATCGCGCGCAGCCGGACGGGCGCGCGCCCCTCGCCTCTCGGAGCCGACGCCAGGCGCTGCAGCAAGCGCATGCGATCTGCCACGCGCGGGGCGCTGCGCAGCTGCGCGAAGACGTCCCGGAGGTCGCCGACGTCGCTCGTCGGGGTCTGTGTCTCGACCCGCACCGACCACTGCCGGACGAGTTCGCCGTGGGTCGCGAGCCACGCGCTCGCCCCGTGGTGCCGCCGCAGGTCGCGCAGCGCCTGCTGCGCAGCCTCCCGTTCGCCGGCGAGCCACGCGACCTGGGCGAGCTCGAGCAGGGTGCCCGGCTCGACCGCCGCGCGCCCGCGACGCGCGAGGTATTCCTCGAGATCCACCAGCGCGAGGTCGTTGTGTGCGAGGTCTCGCAGCACGCCGGCGCGGGCGAGCCGGAGACTCTCGTCGCCGTCCTGCCCGCACGCGAGGTCCAGCACGTGCAGCGCCTCGTCGTGCCGCTCGCCCGCGACCAGGAACGCCGCCAGCTCGAGCGCATCGGCCGGGCTCCGGCCAGCAGCGGCGAAGGCGCCCCGGAGCCGGCGCTCGCGGGCGCGGTCGTCCCTCGGAGCATCAGCTCCGTCGCGCCCCGCCGCCTTGACGTCGACCGACGCTTCCACGCCCCCCGCCGCGTCCGGCTGCGCCGCCGCCCTCTCGCCGTGGGGGCGACGTGATGGGGTCCCCGCGGCCTGCGGCTCTGCCTCTGCCGGCGTGGCGCTCCGAACAGGCCCGGCGCAGGCGGTCCAGAACACCGCCAACCCAGCGCACGCGGCGTGCCAACCCACACGACCCATCTGCATCGCTGCGTTGGGTGTAGGCGAAGCGCCGCTGGGCTGCACGAACGAAACCGTCTCCTTCCGCGGCATCGCGCGCCGAGGCAACATGCTCTCCATGCCTCCCACCTCGACGCGGACCGCATCCCGAACCGCCAGGCGCCTCCGCGCCCCGCTCGAACGTCTCGTCCGCGACGTCGGGGAGGCGGCGCGCGCGCGCCAGGCCCGGCTGCGCTCGGAGCACGTTCGGAGCAAGGGCGTCGGCGACTTCGTCACCGAGGTCGACCTGCAGAGCGAGCGGCGGCTGCGCCGGGCGTTGACCTCGCTGCTCCCCGACGCGGGGTTCTTGGGAGAGGAGACCGCCCCGATCGACCTGGAGCGCGAACACGTCTGGGTCGTGGATCCGATCGACGGCACGTCGAACTTCGCCCGCGGGCTGCCGATGTTCGCCGTGTCGGTCGCGTTGCTGCGCCGCGGACGGCCGCTGCTCGGCGCTGTGCACTGCTACCCCGAGGACGCGACTTACTCGGCCGTCCACCGCGAAGGCGCCCGGCGTGGGCGCACGGCGCTACGACGGCCGCGCGGCCGCTTCGACGACGGCGCGATCTTCGGGTGCCAGTGGTTTCGCGGGTCCGCCGACATGGGCTTCCTCGGCGCGCTCCAGTCGGGCGGCGCCCGCATCCGGACCCTGGGCAGCACCGTGGTGCAGCTGTGCGACTGCGCCGCCGGGCGGCTGGACGGCAACGTGCAGCAGCAGGGTCGCGTCTGGGACTTCGCCGCTGCCGGGCTGATCGCCGAGGAGTCCGGGCTCCGGTTCACGGACTGGGCCGGCGAGCGGGTCTTTCCGCTCCGGGATCTCCAGCGAGAGCACACGGCCACCGTCGCCGCCCCCGCCCGCGTGCATCGCGAGATCCTCTCGTTGCTCGCGCCGTTTTGCCGGAGCTGAGCGCGCGATCGCTCCTGTCGTTCCGACTGCGTAACACGCGGCCCTCGAAACCCGTCCAAGCGGCATCCTCCGAGATTTTTGCCCTCGGAAGCGCTCATGGTCCTGCTTTTGCACTCGGGGCTGGATCGGTAGAGTTGCGGAGCGTTCGCAGCGGGCCGAGTGTCTGATCGCGCCCACGCGCGCCGCAGATTTCCTCAGGAGACAATGATGAAGAACATCCTGCTTTCAGGACTGACCGTCGCGAGCTTCGCGGCGATGTTGCCCGACACCGCCCTCGCCCACGGCGGCCAGTATCGTGGCCCGGGCGACGTCGTGCCGCCGGGCGGCGGCAGCGGCGGCGGCACTACGGGTCGTCCGGCGGGCCCGACCACTGGCGGTCCGAGCGGCCCCAGCGCGCCCGC
>JBMHDP010000005.1:0-9605 GCA_049889335.1 Planctomycetota bacterium | reverse complement strand
CGCCGTCCGCCGCCGCCGCAAACTCCTTCTCCTCGAGCCAATGACCGAGATGTGAAGATGCCTCCCTGCCGAAGCGAATATCCATGCTGTCGTCGTCCGCGCGCTGCCGGCGCGGGGCGTCTGCGGCGCCGCGAACAACGTGTTCGCCGATGACGAAGCCGCCGCGGCCGCGCACGCCCGCGGCCTGCTCGTCGTCCCGGACTTCGTGGCCAACGCGGGCGCGCTGATCCAGGGCGCGCTGTGGAACCTCCGCGGCGAGCGGGTCGGCGTCGAGCGGATCCGCCGCATCGGCGCGACGGTCGAGGAGGTGCTCGCGCGCGCGGCGGTCGAGGACCGACCGCCTCAGGCGCTGGCGCTGCAGCTCGCGCAGGAGCGGGTGGAGCGCGCGGGCGCGGCCCCGTAGCTTCTCGGCGATGACCGAGTTCTCCGACCCGCCGCACCGCGTGCGCGTGCGCTACTGCGAGACCGACCGCATGGCGGTCGCGCACCACGGCAGCTACGTCGCCTGGTTCGAGGAGGCGCGGACGGAGTGGATGCGGCGCCGCGGCCGGACCTACCGGGAGATCGAGGACGCCGGCGACCTGCTGCAGGTGGTGGACCTGCGCTGCCGGTACCACCGCCCGGTCGACTACGACGAGGTGGTGGCCATCCGCGTGCGGATCGCCGAAGCGGGCCGCGCGGCGGTCACGCTCGACTACGAGGCGCGGCGAGAGTCGGACGGGGAGGTCTGCGCGACCGGCAGCACCAAGCTCGCGTGCGTCGGCCGGGACGGTCGACTGCGGCGGCTGCCGAAGGAGCTCACGGCGTGAGCGCGCGCGCGACGTGGCTCGCGGTCGCGCTGGTCCAGGCGCTCGCGGCCCAGGCGCCGGTGGTCGTCGCCGGCCGCTTCTTCGAGCTCCGCTGCCACGGCGGCGGCGAGGCCGCAGCGATGCAGGCGCTGGCCGCGGTCGAGCCGGTCTGGTCCGAGGTGTGCGCGTTCTTCGGCGTGCCGGCCACGCCGCCGCCGAGCCTCTTGACGGTGCACCTCTACCAGGACGTCCGCGCCTACCGTTCCGCCGACCGACGCCTCACCGGCGGGCGATACCTGCGCAACGAGGCCATGTCGCACTGGCAGACGAGGACTGCGCACGTCGCGCTGCAGCCCCCGTGCTCCGAGGCCGCGCTGCGCGCCCGCGGGCTGCCGCTGCAGACCGAGGTGATGCTGGCGTGGGAGGCGGCGCACATCGCGCGATATCAGCTCTGCGCGAACTTCGAGCTGCACCCGGGCTGGTTCCACGACGGCCTCGCCGGGCTCGTCGCGCGGCGCACCCTGCAGCGTCGTCGACCGCAGGCTACGGCGCAGCCGTTCTTCACGCAGCGATGGCTGCGGGCCCAGCGGCTGGCGCGCGCCGGCCGGCTGCCGCGCGCGCGACAGCTGCTCGCCGACGAGACCCAGGACCTGTCGATGCGAGATCGCTACGCCGCCCGCGTGTCGTTCTTCGAGTTCGTCGCGGAGCGCGCGCCGGAGCGGCTGCGCCGCGTGGCGGACGTCGTCCGGCAGACCGGGGTCGGGTCCAGCTACGGAGCCAAGGTCCTGGAGGCTGCGACCGCGTCGCTGGAGCCGCTCGACGCCGCGTTCCGGTCGGCGGTCGAGGCGGCATCCCCCGCGTGGGAGGAAGAGGTGCGATCGCTCTGGTGCGCGGGGGACGAGTGGCTGCAGCGCGCGTTCCCCCAGGCCGACGCCGTCGCGCTGCGCTGCGAGCCGGTGCGGGGCTCGCGCTTCCGCGCCAGCGCAGAGGTGGCTTCGCTCGACGGCGCGCTGGGCCGCGCGCGGTTCCTGTTCGGGCTGGAGGGCCGCCGCGGCTTCGCCCTCGCGCTCGGGCCGTCGGACCGCTTCGAGCTGCTCCAGCTCGGCCCTGAGGGCGACACCGCGGCCGTGCTGGCGCGCGGCGTCGCGCCCGAGCTGGGCTCCGGCGCGCCGTGTCCGATCGAGGTCTCGGTCGACGGCCGAGCGCTGCAGCTGCGCGTCGGCGCGCGGTCGCGGCGGCTCGCCCTGCCGCGCCCGCTGCCAACCGAGGTTCGCTGGGGGATCTCCGCCGGGGGTGCGGGCGCGGAGCGGGATTATGGCAGCGCCGTGGTTTGGCGGCGGCTCTGGGTCGGCGGCGCCTGAGCGCTACGGAGATCAGCGTAAGATGCTGGCAGCTTTGCGGTTCAGCAGGGATCGCGAGGCCGGCCGTCCGCGTCGGCGATCGGCCCGAGGTCCTCGCAGCCGAAGGTGGGATCGCGTAGATTACGAGCGTTCCTACGGCCGGAAATCTCTCCCGCTCTGGCCGTAGTCTGGATCGCGATGTCCCTCTCCCCGGAAGTTGCCTTCGAGCAGAACCGCGAGCGGCTGCTCTCGGTGATCTATCTGCGTATGGGGAGGGACCTTAGAGTGAGGATGGACCCGGAGGACGTGCTCCAGGAGGTCGCCATGGAGGCGGTCCATTCGTGGAGCACGCTCTCGGACGAGAGCAACGCCGGCGCGTGGCTCGTCACGCTCGCGCGGCGCAAGGTCGCCCGCATCCTCCGTGACCAGCTCGGCGTCGCGGCCCGCGACCCGCGCCGCGAGCACTCGATCAAGACGGACCTGCCGGTGGCCGACCGGCGCACCGGCCCGGTCACCAACGCGGACCGCAAAGACCGGCTCGAGCTGCTCGAGCAGGCGCTGGATCGCCTCTCCGATCACCACCGCGAGGTGATCATCCTGATGAAGATCGAGGGTCTGAGCGCGCGGGAGGTCGGCGAGCGGATGGGGCGCAGCGAGAACGCCGTGCACCTGCTCTTGAGCCGTTCGCTCAAGCGCCTCGCCGAAGAGCTGAAGCTGTGACGGACGTCGGCCCCGATCCTGACTTGGACGGCCCCGATCTGGACGGCCCCGAGGTCGACTCGGACGCTGACCGCCGCGTCGCCGAGGTGCTGCGCGGCTCGAGCGGCCCCGCCGAAGTGCGCCGCGAGCTGGAGGGTGACCTGAGCGACGAGGCGAGCGACGTGCTCTCACGCCTCAACGCGCTGGACTTCGTCGAGCAGGTCGTCGGGAACGACGCCGAGCTGCCGGCGCAGATCGGCAGCTACGAGATCAAGGGCCTGCTCGGCCGCGGCGGGATGGGCACGGTCTATCTCTGCTGGCAGGAAGAGCTCGAGCGGGAGGTCGCGCTCAAGGTCCTGTCGCGCGACTACACCGCGGACCCCACGATGCGGAAGCGCTTCCGCGCCGAGGCGCGCGCGACCGCCGCGCTCCACCACCGCCACATCGTCCCGATCTACGACTACGGCGAGTCGCAGGGCATGCTGTTTTTCGCGATGGAGCGCGTCGACGGCATGAGCCTCGACAAGTACGTCAGCGCGGCGCGCCGGGTCGGCAAGCCGCCGATGGAGCCGCTCGAGGCGGCCCGCAAGTTCGCCGGCGTCGCCGACGCGCTCGGCCTCGCGCACCGCCGCCGACTGCTCCACCGTGACGTCAAGCCGGGCAACATCATGGTCGCGGCCGACGGCACCATGGCGCTCACCGACTTCGGGCTCGCCAAGGCGCTCGACCAGGCCAGCGCGCACCTGACCTCGAAGGACGGCGCGTTCCTCGGGACGCTGCACTACTCTTCGCCCGAGCAGGCGCTCGGCGGCGAGCTCACGCCGGCCAGCGACCTGTACGCGCTCGGCGTGACCATGTTCGAGGCCGTCTCCGGCCAGCTGCCGATCGCCGGTAAGACCACCGAAGCGCTGCTGCAGTCGATCCTCCACGGCACGCCGCAGCGGCTGCGTGACTTCGTGCACCGGCCGCCGCGCGACCTCGAGGCGGTGCTCGACAAGCTGCTCGCGCGCGAGCCGCGGGACCGCTATCAGGACGGCGAAGCGCTCTCGCGCGACCTGCTGCGCATCGCCGAGGGCGAGCCGGTCCACATCCGCCGCGTCCCGCTGGTGGTGCGCGCGTGGCGCCGCGCGCGCAAGAACCCGGTCCTGGTCAGCGCCCTGGTGGCCGTCGGGCTGTTCGTCGTCGCTACGCTGGCGCTGCTCGGCTCGCTCAACCGCGAGAAGGGCCGCGGCCTCGAGTCGCGCCACGAGAACCGCCTCGCGGCGATCGCCCGCGAGATCGGGCGAGAGCGCGGCGCGCCGCGGGGGCCGCGGCCGCTGTTCCAGGCGCTCACAGGAATCGCCGTCGACGGCGCGGGGGCGGGGTCGAGCGTGCTGGCGTCGCTCGCCGCAGCCAACGACGAGATGCCGGACGACGAGCGCGTGCTCGAGATGGAGGCGGCCTACGTCGAAGACCCCAGCCCGCGCGCCAGCCGCTACCTCGAGAGAGGTCGGGGCTTCGAGGCGCTGCGGCTCTACGACCGCGCCATCGGCGACGTCGTCGCCGAACGCGACGGCACGGACCTCTCCGTCGACCTGCGGCTGTTCCGGCTCTACCTCGGCCGCGGCGTCGCCAAGCTGACGGCCTCGGTCGCGCTGCCCAACGACGCGCGGACGGACCTCGAGCTCGCGTCGTTCCTGCGTCCGGGGGCGGCGTTCCCCGCCGCGCTGCTGTGGATGTTGGAGGTGGTGCAGCGCGTCGACGTCGACGCCGCGGTCGAGGACGTTCGGCAGCGCCTCGCCGACGCGCCCCCGGAGCAGGTGCGCAGCGTCGCCCTGCTGCTCTGGGCGGCGGCCGGTCACCGCCCGTTGGCAGGCAGCAACCTGATGGACTTCGGGCTCCCGCACGCTCGTCGTCGCGCCGTGCATCGTCTCGCCGCCAGCCTGCTCTCGGCCCCGCCGGACGGGCAGGGGCACGCCCGCGTCGGTGAGCCCACGGGGCTCGCCGCAGAGTTCGCCGCCCAGTGCCGCCGCGCGCTCGCGAACCGGGCCGACCCTGCCCAGCTGCGGATGATCACGGCGCCGCTCGCCGCCGGCGTGCAGAACGCGGTCCGGGCGAGCGCGCCCATGAGCGGCTGGCGGCACGTGCTGCAGCTCCTGCTCCGCCCGGGGCAGCGCGGCCCGCTGCTCAGCCAGGACCAGCAGCCGCTCTCGCCCGAGCTGCAGCTCGCGACCTGGCGCTGCCTGCTCCACCTCGAGCCGCGCGCGGCGCTGGTCGACCTCTGGCTCGACCGGTTCGACGAGTTTCGGCGCGACCACCCCGGCCTCGCCGGCGTGCTGGAGGTCGCGGCGCGCATGCACCTTCGCGCTGGCTCCCGGGACGCAGGCGCGTGGGCGGACCGCTGGGTCGTCGACACCGGAGACGACCCCGCGGCGCTGCTCTGCCGGATGCAGGTGCGGCTCCAGGCGGGTGAGCTGGACGGCGCCCGCGACGACGCGATCGCTGCGGTGCAGGCCGCGACCGAGCCCGCGCAGGCGCTCGAGGACGTGTTGGCGCTGCTGGTCGATTACGCGCGCGTGGCGCCGTCGGTGCTCGCGACCGGCCTCGAGGAGATGACGGCGCAGTTCCGCTCGCTGCGTCCCGCCGCGGACCAGCGGGGGGACGAGCGGAAGTGAGCGCGCCGCCGCGGCGAGGCCCTCGCGGGGTCGCTTGGGTCGCCGGCGCCGTCGTGCTGCTCGCGCTCGGCCTGACGCTCACGTGGGCGCTCGGCGGGGACGAGTCGGGGACACGATCACGCCGGGGCCGCGCGACGCGCCAGCCGTCGGTGACCGCGCCGCCAACCGACATGCCGGAGCTGCTCGCGCCCGCCGACGAAGTGGTCGCGTCCGCGACGGTCCGCGGGGCCGTGCTGCTTCCCGACGGGCGGGCCGCCGCAGGCGCCACCGTGGTCCTCTATCGGCTGCAGACCAGCTGGCCGGAGTGGCGCCGCGAGCGCGTCGACGCGGCCATCACCGACGAGTCCGGGCGCTTCCAGTTCGGCGTCCCGCACCGCTACGGTCACCTCGTCGAGTTCGAGCGGGCCTCGTACGCAGGCGGACTCCGCCTCGTGCCGGTGACCGACAGCGACATGCGGCTGCGGCTGCGGCCGGGCTACTCGATCGTCGGCAACGTGCTCAACGACGTCGGCGCGCCGGTCCCCAACGCGCGGGTCTCGCTGGAGTCGCTGCCGCGTGACGCGCGGCGGGCGCGCTCGGTGGTCACCGCGGCGGACGGGTCCTACCGGTTCGAGGACGTCGCCGCCGGGCCGGTGCGGATGGTCGCGCGGCACGCGTCCTGGCAGCCGGTCGCGGCGCCGGCCGTCGTGATCGGCAGCCGTCGCGACGCGGAGCTGCGCTTCGAGCGGCCGACGATGCCGCCGCTACGCGGGGTCGTCCGCGGCGCCGAGGACGGCGCGGCGATCGAGGGCGCGCGCGTCGAGCTCGTCCCGCTCGACCAGAGCCTCGGGCTGGTCGAGGCGGTCACGGCGACCACGGGCCCGGACGGGGCGTTCCTGGTGGAGGGCTTGCCGCGCAGCAGCATGCAGCTCCGCGTGCGGCACCCGGACTACGGCTCGGTGCGGCGCACGCAGGCGATCCGCGCCACCGCGACGGAGCTCGTCGTCGAGCTCCCGGGGCGGACCCGGGTGCGCGGGCAGCTGACCGCCGACGGCGGCGCGGTGGAGCTCGGCGGTCAGGTGCTGCAGCTCGTCGACCGGCTCGGGGAGCTCGCGTTCGCGACCGTCGACGCCGAAGGGCGCTTCGAGTTCGATCGCTCGGTGTCGCCGGGCGCGGCGGAGATGACCTCGGTCGACGACGCGCTCGCGTTCCGGACGCTCGCGGGGAGCTCGATCCGGCTCCGGCTCGAAGAGGTCCGCGTCAACCTCGTCGAGGTCGACGTGCTGGCCGCGCCCGTGGTGCGGGGACGGTTCGTGGACGCGTCCGGTGCGCCGGTCGCGGGCGTCTCGGCGGTGCGCACGCAGCGCCTGAGCGGCCTCGGGGACGCGGCGCTGTCGTTCGACCTCGACCGGGTCGGCGGCCGCATCCTGCGCATGGTGGAGCGCGACGAGCTGCTCGCGATCTCGGGCGTCGACGGCCGCTTCGAGCTGCGCGGCGCCAAGCCGGGCATGGTCACGGCGCGCGCGTCCGGGCGAGGCCTGGGGACGCGCCTGCTCGGCCTCGAGATGCCGGCCTACGGCGAGGTCCGGGAGCTCGGCGACGTGGCCCTCGCGCCCGGCTGTGAACTCTCCGGTCAGGTGCTCCGCGGTGGCCGCCCGTTCGTCGGCGCGACGGTGTCGGTCACGCCGCAGGACACGAGCTGGAAGCCGCTCCGCGGCGCGGACGGACGCACCGGGCGGCGCGAAGGCGCGCGCCCGAGCGCCGCGCAGGTGACGACCGATGCGCGCGGGGCGTTCCGGATCCTGGGCATGCAGCCCGGCTCCTACGACGTCCGCGCCCGCATCGCCGGCAGGACGGCCCGCAGCGACGCGGCGTCGGTCTCGCTGGCGTCGGACCGCCCGGTCCAGGGGCTGGAGCTGGTCGTCGAGGCCGGGCGGGTCGTGCAGGGCGTCGTCGAGAACGAGGCCGGCGCGCCGCTGCAGGACGCGCTCGTGAGCGTGCGCGGTCGCCCCGGCGAGGTCTCGCGGACGCGGCGCGACGGCACCTTCACGGTCGAGCTGCCGCGCCGGCGCGCGGAGTTGATCGTCTCCGTCGGAGACCGCAGCACCGAGCGCGTCGTCGTCGTCGCCCGCGACCAGGAGCAGGTCGAGGTGCAGCTCGATACGCCGCCGACGTGCACCGTCGCGGGTGTCGTCGTCGGCGTGCCGGGCCGCCGCCGTCTGCCTGGCGTGCTGCTGCGCGTCACCCCGGTCGGCGGCGGGGTCGAGCGCGACACGCGCTCGCGGTGGGTGCCTACCGAGGACGGCGAGCTGCGGCGGTCGCAGGTCCCGAGCGGTCTCGTCCGCCTGGAGTTCTGGTGCGACGGCTTCGCGCCGGTCGTCATGACGCGGGAGCTCACGCCCAACGACGTGAACCTGCTCGGCGAGGTCGTACTCGAGCGCGGCTCGCGCTTCCGCGGCGTCGTGCTCGACGAGGCGGGCGCGCCGGTCGCGGGCGCGATGGCGCTGCTCGGCGAAGAGTCGGACTTCGGGTGGTACGAGCCTGCGGCGCGCAGCGCGGCCGACGGCTCGTTCGTCGTCGAAGGTGTGACCAGCCGGTCGCGGCAGCTGGTGGTGCGCCACCCGGCCTTCGCCGTCCGCGCGGTGCAGCTCGAGCTGCCGCGTGACGTGCTGGCGCCAGCGCCCGTGCCGATCGAGCTTGCCCGCGGGGGGACCATCGAGGTCGTGGTGCCGATCCGCGAGATCCCGGACAACGGGCTGGTCTTCCTGCGCCGCGGCGGCCGCCTCGTGACCAGCACCGTCCTCGACGAACGCGGCTACGCGTGGTTCTCCAACCGCAGCCCGGGCGACTACTCGGTGCGACTCGCGAGCCGGGACCTGGGCGAGCGGACCGTGAAGGTCAAGCCCGGCGTCAAGGTGACGCGGCTGCTGTTCTGATCCGCCGCAAGACCCGGGCTCCGTCGTTGCGCTGCCTTTGGGCAGCGGTGAAGCTCCGCGACATGCGCGTCCTTCTCCCCCTCGCTGCGCTGGCGCTGGCCGCCTGTGGCGGCGCCGAACCTGACCCCGCACCGACCTCCGCCGGCGCCGTCTCGGCGGCCGCGACGCCTGGACCTGCGCCGCTCGATCCAGCGTTGCTCGCCGTCCAGGAGGGGGGCTGCGCGTCGTGTCACGCGCTCGGCGGCGACGCCGACACGGCCCTGCGCCCCGCGCCGGCGGCTGGCCTCGCGTCGCTCGTCCGCCGCTCCGGGTTCGAGGACCGTCTGCACTTCGCGGGGGACGCGGGCGCCGACGTGGCCGCCTGGATGCGGTCGCTCGGCCACGCCGCGCGCGACGCGCTCGGCGACCTGCAGGCGGCGCCGATCCCCGGTGGCCTGGTCGCGCGCGGCGAACAGCTGGTCCGGGAGCTCGGCTGCGCAGCGTGCCACGACGACCGCGCGCTGCAGCTCTCGGCGACCACCGACCACGCGCGGCTGACCGCCGCGCTCGCGTCGTCCGGAGCCGCGGGCGCGCGCCCACCGCACGTCCCGCTGAGCCGCGACGAGGCCGGCGCGGTGTCCGCCTACCTGCTGCGTGACCAGGTCCGCGAGGGACAGCGCGGGCCGGGGTTCGCGTGGCGCTGCTTCGAGACCCCGAAGGGGTTCGGGGAGTGGCCGGACATCTCGTCGTGGACTCCTGCGGCGAGCGGGGTGGTGGACACCATCGGCAAGGAGGTGGCGACGCGCGGCTCGAACTACCTGCTCGAATTCACGGCGACCCTCGAGGTGCCGACGACCGGCGAGTGGACCTTCGCGATCCGCAGCGACGACGGCGGCTGGATCTGGGTGGACGGCGAGCAGGTCGCGGCGAACCCGGGGATGCACCCGGCGACCCGCAAGCAAGGCTCGCTGCAGCTGACCGCCGGCGCGCACCAGCTGCGCGTCGGGTTCACCCAGGGCGGCGGCGGCGACGTGCTCGAGGTGTTCTGGTCCGGTCCGGGCGTCTCCGAGCAGCCGATCCCGTCGTCGTCGGCGTGGACCTCGGTCACGAGCCTCGTCCCGCCGGCGCTCCAGGAGCTCGCGGAGGACGACGCGGCGGTCGCGCGCGGCCGCGCGGCTGCGCGCGCCGCGCGCTGTGACGCGTGCCACGCGGTCTCCGAGCCGGCGTTCC
>JBMHDP010000004.1:0-12989 GCA_049889335.1 Planctomycetota bacterium | reverse complement strand
GCGCGCGGCCGCCGCCGGGTCGGGCGCGCCGCGCACCTCGACGGTGACGAGTCGCGACGCGCCCTCGCCGTCGGCGGCGATCTGTCGCGAGAGCTCGACGGCGACGCCCTGGAGCTGCGCGCTCCCGGCCTCGGCGCGGCCGCCTCGCGCCATCAGGAACAGCGAGTCGTTGGGGGAGGTGTCGCCGTCGACGGTGACGCGGTGGAAGCTCTGGTCCGCGACCTCGCGGAGCGTCGCGTCGAGCGACGGGTTCGCGGGCTGTCCGTCGGTCAAGAGGAAGCCCAGCATCGTCGCCATGTCGGGGTGGATCATGCCGCTGCCCTTGGCGAACCCGGTCACGCGGGCCTCCCCCGCGGCGCTCTCCGCCTTGGGCTGCGTGTCGGTCGTCATGATGGCGCGGGCGAAGTCCATCCCCCCGTCTTCGTCCGCTGCGTCGACGAGGGCGGGGACCCGGTCGATGATCCTGTCGGCCGGCAGCGGGCTGCCGATGACGCCGGTGCTCGCCATGAGCACCTGCTCGGTCGGGCAGCCGATGCGCGCCGCGACCGCCTCGCAGCACGCGTAGGCGTCGTCGACTCCCCGGCTGCCGGTGGAGCAGTTGGCGTTGCGCGAGTTGACCAGGATCGCGCGCGCCCTGCCGCCGCTGCGCGCGAGGTGGTCCCGGCACACCGGGATGTGGGCGCCGAGCAGGCTCGTGTCGCTGAAGATGGCCGCCGTCGGCGTCGCGTCGGCGGCGAGCAGGAGGCCCAGGTCGAGCGCGCCGTCGGTCTTGAGGCCGCAGGAGAGGCCGGCGGCGGTGAAGCCCGGAGGGAGCTCGATCCGGGCGGGAGGGGCGTGCAGGCGCGGGTGCGTCACGTGCGCAGCGTGGCCTGCAGCGCGCGGGCGGACAAGGGCTTGTCCGAGAGGCTGGCCAGAACGCAGAGAGCCCGGCGCAGGGCCGGGCTCTCTCGAGGGGCGCGCGCGCGCCGACGAACGCGGGTCGTCCTAGAAGCGGAACGGGATCCGGAGGAACTCGATCTGCGGCCGCGGCGTGGACGGGGTCAGCGTCTGCGAGAGGGCCGGGTTCGACGGGTGGTAGGCCATGTCGAACAGCACGTCCCACTGCACGTAGCGCGGCGGGCCGTTCGTCGCGATCCACGCCTGCAGCTGCGGGTCGTTGAGGTCGCGCACGAAGTCCTGCTCGCTGGTCGCGGGGAAGCGGCCGGCGAGGATGTTCGTCGGGTCGGGGTCCTGGTGGAACGCGAACCCGATCCGCACGTTGGCCAGCGGGATCGGCGTCGGGTTGGAGACGCTCTCCTGATAGGTCGAGCCGAGGCCTTCGGAGCCGTCCGTGACGATCTTGAAGAACTTGGCCTTCACCTGCACCTGGCTCGCCTGGGACGGGATCAGCCCGGCCTCGGCCTCGACCAGGAGCTCGTCCTGGGTGTGGCTCAGGATCCGGTAGCCGGCGAGCACCGAGCCTGCGTTGTTGAGGAGCTCGGCCTCATACTGCACGTAGCGGTTGTCCTGGCCGAGCGCGGCCGCGCCGAGCGAGATCCGGTAGGCCGGCTCGCCGAGGTAGGTGGCCGACGTGTCGATCGAGGCCAGCGCGACCGGCTGCACGGCGACCGGGTAGCGAATCCGGACGGCGGAGCCGAGGGTCTCGTAGTCGACGTAGCCAGCGACGGTCGACGCGATGTCGATCCCCGCGAACTCGAAGCTCGGCCCGACCTGGGCGCCGCCCGTCGTGACCAGGCCGCGCGGCTGGTTGTCGGCGGCCGCGAGCGCGCGACGCTGCGAGAACCCGGTGTCGATCCACTTGGATCGGACCCGGGACTTGGCGTTGAACGGGACCGGCATCAGCGTCGGCGCCGGGCGGATGTCGCCCTCGGCGCTGCCGACGTTCGTCGGGTTGCCCGCGTCGTCGACGAAGGTCCCGGTCTGGTCCGGGAAGCCCCGCCACGCGAGCAGCTGGCGCTTGCCGGCGCCGAGGATCTCGTTGAGGCTCCCGGGCGTCAGGAACTGGATGTTGTCGTCCAGGCGCGTGTTGGTGCCGTCGGTCAGGTTCTCGCCCGGCGGGACCATCAGCTGGACGATCCCCATCCCGCCGAGGCCGCCGAGCGGCTCGGTGTCGTAGGAGGTGCCTGCCAGCATGTCCTGGCCGTTGGCGCGGTACTTGCCCTGCACGTTGACGGCGCCGAAGCCGCCCGTGGTGCAGACGCCGCCGTCCGCCGAGATGGCGAAGTCGTAGTCCTTGCCCTCGTAGGGGTGGGTGGGCGAGGTGCCTGCGGCGGGCGTGCCGTAGACGTAGCGGCCGTTGGCGCCGACCGACGGGTCACCGTGCGCTTCGATGACGATGCGCGAGGCCGACATCAGGACGACCATGCCGCCCGCGCCGCCGCCGCCGCCGCCGCCTTCTCCGCACGCGCCGACCTGCTCGCCGCCGCCGCCGTCGCCGCCGTCGGCGGAGATCGTGCCCGACGCCGTGACGCGGATCTCTTCGAGCGCCTTGACGATCAGCACGCCGCCGCCGCCGCCGCCGCCGCCGCCCGACCAGTCGTTGGTCGGGTTGCCGCCGGTCAGGGTGCAGTTGTTGCTCGGCGAGGTGTCACCACCGCCGCCGCCGCCGCCGCCGCCGACCGGCGCGATCAGCTCGCCGGTGATGCGCAGGTTGCGGTTGATGTCGATGGCGCTGCCCCAGAAGTTGTTGTCCTGGCGGGAGTCCGTGAACAGGGCGTCGCCGGGTTCGCCGCCGGCCAGGAACTGGGAGCGGCTCGCCGAGGAGCCGCTGCAGCCGGCGCCGCCGTAGCCGAACATCTGCTGGAACGACGTGCTGCCGCTCGTGTTCGGGATGGTGCCGGACGGGATCGTGCCGCGCCAGTTGAGGTCGCCCTGCGTGGCCATCGTGCCGCCGCCGCCGCCCGAGCCGCCGCCCGAGCCGTTGTAGCCGGAGCCGGTGTAGCAGCCGGTGGTGCAGGCGAGGTTGCCGCCGCGGCCGCCCTTGCCCGCCTCCTGCAGCGGGCCGCGGCCGGTGCCGCCCTGGACGTCGCGGAGGGTCGCGCTGGGCGTGCCTTCGCCGCCGTTGCCGCCGCCGGGGCCGCCGACGCCGCCTGCCTTGGCGAAGTTCGCCGAGTTGAGCGTGTCGACGCGCGCCCCGTCGCCGCCGTCCACGGTCAGCGTGCCCGCCACGGTGAACTTGCCGCTGCAGAGCCAGACCATCGGGTTGGGGCCCGAGCCTCGGACCGTGACGCCCTGCGGGATGGTCACGTTCTTGAAGTTGAACACGCCGCCCGCGACGGTGAACGGCAGGCCCTGCTTCGGCACGACCTGCGTGAAGGAGGTGTTGAGCACGACCTCGTTGGCCGTCGGCTCATACTCGAGCGACGTGGGGTTGCCCTCGAAGGCGAAGCCCGCGCGGACGTAGCCCGGGCCGACCTCCGCCTGCGACTCGGGGAACGACGCGCTGAGGTCGATGTCGCGCGCGGTCGTGAAGTCCTCGGCGATGCCGTTCCACTGCTGCTCGTAGGACTGGCTGGTCGAGAACGTCCCGAACACCCGGTCGTAGGCGAGGTTGGCGAGGTTGTTCTCGCCGGAGATGTCCTCCAGCGTCTGTTCGACGATGACGCGGATGATCGCGTTGTTGGGCAGCACGCCGGCGGGCCGCAGCACCAGGGTCGACCCCGAGAGGTTGTTGCGCTCCAGCTCGACGTCCGCCGGGATCCAGGTGTCGAGGCCGAACTCCGGGTCGTCGTACTCGAGGAAGACGCGGCCCCGATCGCCGATGTCGCGGACCAGCGGGTCGATGTCGAAGTCGACCGGCACGTTGCCCGAGTTGGGGTTCAGCGCCTGGTCGAAGTCGAGCCGGACCTCCAGGGGCGGCGCGCCGAACAGCCCGAGCGGCACGTCGTTGAGGTCGGTCGCGGTGGTGACGCTCAGGCCGGTCCGCACCGGGCCGCCGGAGAGCGGGTCGCGGAACAACTGGGCCGGCTGGGTGCCCTCGCGGGTCGAGAACTGGAAGGTGATCGGCTGGTTTAGCGCGCGCCCGTTGATGTCGCGCAGCACCTGGTTGTTGTTGGCCGCGCCCCCGACGAGCCGCACGAGGTAGGTCCGGCCCGCCTTGAAGCCGCCGTTCGTGAAGTCGTTGTTGGTCGGGAAGCTCGGGACGAACTGCAGTCGGCGCCCGATCTCCGTGTCCCCGTTGGCCTTACCCAGGGTGAACGTTCCCGTGACCAGCTCCGAGATCGGGTTGCCCTGCTGGTCCAGCGCCTGGAACGTCATCGTGTTCAGCGTGGCCGAGTCGATGTCGACCGGCGACGAGAAGTCGATGCTGACCGGGTCGTTGAGGAACACGGTCGCGCCGTTCACGGGCGAGGTGCGCACCACCTGGAAGTCGCCGCCTGCCGCGGCGCTGCCGCCGCCGCCGCCGCAGGCGCTGAGGGCGAGCAGGCAGAGTCCGAGAGGGAGGGCGAGCGTGGACGTGGCTGTGACGTTTCGGTTCATAGCTGGGACCTGGGAGACCTGAGCCTGGGCTGGCGGGTCAGTCTGCCCCGGGACCGGCGGATGGCCAGAGCCCGGGCGCACCGGACCCTGCGAATTCCATGCCTTGGGAGATCGGGTCGGAGCAGACCGAATTGTGGCCTCCACGAGGGGCGGGTCAAGTCGATTGGGCCGGGGAATCCGCCTCGGCTCGGTCGTCATCGCTCGACGCGGGAGCGATTCCGCTCGGGCTCGCGCCGTCGAGGCCATGCGGCCTGCCGCAGCAGCTTCGCGGGATCCGGCCGGCCGGCGCGGCCGCGGTCAGCTGGGGGCGCCGAACCCGCCGGTGCGCCGCGGCAGCGGGAACGCGGGCTGCGGCATTCCCTGCAGCCCGGCTCCGGACGGGGTCGCAGCGAGCGTGCGGGTCATGGCGACCTCGTCACAGGCGAGGAACTTCGGGCAGTGCAGGCAGTCGTTGAAGACCTTGTGGGGCAGCTGGTCGTGAGCCGTGGTCTCGAACCCGACCTTCAGGAAGAAGTCCGGCACGTAGGTGAACGCGAACAGGCGCGGCACCCCCAGCCGCAGCGCCTCGTCGACCAGCGCGTCGACCAGCTTGCGCCCGAGCCCGTGGCCCTGGTGGTCGGGGTGCACGGCCAAGGACCGCACCTCGGCGAGGTCGGACCAGCAGATCGCCAGCGCGCCGCATCCCGCGAACGCGCCGTCGACCTCGGCGACGTGGAAGTCGCGCAGGTTCTCGATGACCGACGCGGGCGATCGCGGGAGCATGACCTGCTGCAGCGCCAGCTCGTTGATCAGCCCCAACAGCGGCTCGGCGTCGGCGACGCGCGCGGGGCGGATCACGACCTCCGCGCGCTCAGGCATCCGACGGCTCCTCGCCGGCGATGACCTCGAGGTCGTCGTCGGGGTCGAGGTCGTCGAGCTCGTGGTAGCCCTCGGCCCACTCGGCGATCTGGATCTGCCAGCGCTCGACCTCGGCGCGGACCCGGGTCGGGGCGGTGCCGCCGACGACGTCCCGGCGCGCGAGCACGGCCGCCACCGACAGGCTCTCGGCCAGGTCCTCGTCGAGCTGGGGGAGGAGCTCCTGCTGGTCGGCGCGCGACAGCTCGTGCAGCTCGACGCCTCGCTCCACGGCGCGGTTGACGGCGGCGCCTGCGAGCGCGTGCGCGTCACGGAACGGGACGCCCTTGCGGACCAGCAGGTCCGCGAGGTCCGTCGCGTTGAGGTAGCCCTTGCTCGCGGCGTCCGCGCAGCGGTCGACGTCGAACGCCGCGTGCTCGACCGCGGTCGCCGCGACCAGCAGGCACTGGTTGGTCGCTTCCAGCGCCGGCAGCAGCGCCTCCTTGTCGTGCTGCAGGTCGCGGTTGTAGCCGAGCGGCTGGCCCTTGAGCAGGGAGAGCATCGACTGCAGCGCGCCTTGCACGAGCGCGGCCTTGCCGCGGATCAGCTCCATCGCGTCGGGGTTGCGCTTCTGCGGCATCAGGCTCGACCCCGTCGAGACCGCGTCCCCGAAGGTGAGGAAGCCGGCCTCGAACGACGCGAAGAACACGTAGTCCTCGCACAGCCGCGAGAGGTTGTTGGTCGCCATCGCGCAGGCGAACGCGACCTCGCACAAGTGGTCGCGCGACGCGGTCGCGTCGAGGCTGTTCCGGGTCGGGCCGCCCGAGAACTGGAGCTGGGCGGCCAGCGCGTCGCGGTCGACCGGGAAGGCCGTGCCCGCGAGCGCGGCGCTGCCGAGCGGGCACGCGTCGAGGCGCGCCAGGGCGTCCAGCAGCCGCTCGCGGTCCCGCGCGAACATCTCGACGTAGGCGAGACAGTGGTGGCCGATGGTGACCGGCTGCGCGCGCTGCAGGTGGGTGTAGCCGGGGATCGCGTGGTCGCTGTGCCGCGCTGCCTTCTCGACCAGCGTCATGCACAGCCCCTCGAGCGACTCGACGAGCACGCCGATCCACTCGCGCAGGTGCAAGCGCACGTCGGTCGCGACCTGGTCGTTGCGGGACCGCCCCGTGTGGATGCGCTTGCCGAGGTCTCCGAGCCGGCTGACCAGCTGCTGCTCGACGAAGCTGTGGACGTCCTCGGCGTCGCTCTCCGGGAAGCCGTCCCGGCTCCACGCCGCGCCGAGCGCTTCGACGGCCTCGGCGATCCGGTCCAGGTCCTCCTCGGACAGCACGCCCGCGTCGCAGAGCGCCTCGCTCCACGCGAGGTTCGTGTCGAGGTCGGCGAACGCCAGCGTCAGGTCGTGGCGGAGGCTGTCCTGGAACGCCGCGAACCGCTCGTCCAGCTCGCCCGAGAAGCGCGCGCCCCACATCTTGCCGTCGCTCACGACTGGACCCTCGCGGCGACCGCGCCCGGCAGGCCGTAGAGCTTGACGAAGCCGCGGCTGTCGGCCTGGTGGAAGTCTGCGCTCTGGCCGAAGGTCGCCAGGTCCTCCGAGTAGAGGCTGCGCGGCGCCTCGCAGGAGGTCGAGGTCGCGGAGCCCTTGTAGAGGCGGACCCGGACCTCGCCGGTGACGTGCTGGGTGGCGTTGGCGAACAGCGCGTCGAGCGCGGAGCGGGCCGGGTGGAACCATCGGCCGTTGTAGACGAGGTCGCAGTACTCGGGCATGAGCTTCTCGCACAGCCGCATCGTGTCGCGCTCCATCGTCAGCGCGCGCAGGCTGCGCGCGGCCTCCATCAGGATGGTGCCGCCCGGCGTCTCGTAGACGCCGCGGGACTTCATGCCGACGAGGCGGTTCTCGCAGATGTCGACGCGGCCGACGCCGTGCGCGCCGCCCAGGTCGTTGAGGCGCTCGAGCAGGGCGACCGGCGACAGCGCCTCGCCGTCGACGGCGACCGGCGCGCCGGCCTCGAACGCGACGGTGACCTCGCGCGGCTCGTCCGGCGCGCGTCGCGGGTCGGTCGTGAGCATCCACACGTCGTCCGGCGGCGCGTGGCCGGGGTCCTCGAGGACCCCCCCTTCGTGGCTGATGTGCCAGAGGTTCCGGTCGCGCGAGTAGATTTTGGTGCGCGACGCGGTGACGGCGATGCCGTGGCGGTCGGCGTAGTCGAGCGCGTCCTCTCGGCTGTGGATGTCCCAGTCTCGCCACGGGGCGAGGACCTGCAGGTCCGGTCCGAGGGCCTGGTAGCCGAGCTCGAAGCGGACCTGGTCGTTGCCCTTGCCCGTGCAGCCGTGCGCGACGGCGTCGGCGCCGATCTCGTGCGCGTAGGCGACCTGACCCTTGGCCAGGATCGGGCGAGCCATGCTGGTGCCGAGCAGGTAGCGGCCCTCGTAGACCGTCATCGCCCGCAGGCACGGCCAGACGTAGTCCACGAGGAAGTCGTGGCGCAGGTCGTCGACGCGGCAGCTCGCGGCGCCGCTGTTGGCGGCCTTCTCCTCGAGGCCTTCGAGCTCGGACGCGCCCTGGCCGACGTCGCCGCAGTAGGCGTGCACCTCGCAGCCGTCGTAGCGCTCCTTGAGCCAGTGGACGATGATGGAGGTGTCGAGGCCGCCGGAGTAGGCGAGCACGATCTTGCGGGGGGGCTTCATGGTGTGCGGTGCGCGCGGGGCTAACGGATCAGCAGCGCCAGCAGCGCCTTCTGGACGTGGAGACGGTTCTCGGCGATGTCGTAGACCACGCTCTGGGGGCCGTCCATCACCTCCTGGGTGACCTCCCAGCCGCGGTGGGCGGGCAGGCAGTGCATGAACAGCGCGTCCGGCGCGGCGCGCGACATCATCTCCGCGTCGACCTGGTAGTCGGCGAACACGCCGTTGCGCTCTTCGATCTCGTCCTCCTGTCCCATGCTCGCCCAGACGTCCGTGTAGATGGCGTCGGCGCCCTCGGCGGCGGCGTCGGGGTCGTTCACGATCGAGATCTCCGCGCCGGTCTCCTGCGCGGTGCGCATGGCCTCGTTGACGACGCGCGCGTTCGGCTCGTAGCCCTCGGGCGAGCACGCGCGGATGTGCGCGCCGAGCTTCGCCGCGGTGTAGATCAGGGAGTGACAGGTGTTGTTGCCGTCCCCGACGTAGGTGAGCGTGCGCCCGCGGACGTCGCCCCACTTCTCGTAGAGCGTGAGGAAGTCGGCCAGCGCCTGGCACGGGTGCACGAAGTCGGACAGGCCGTTGATCACGGGGACGTCGGAGTTCGCCGCCAGCTCCTCCAGCACCTTGTGCTTGAAGGTGCGCGCGACGATGCCGTGCACCCAGCGCTCGAGGTTGCGCGCCATGTCCTTGACCGACTCGCGCGAGCCGAGGCGGGCGTCGCGGTGGTCCATGAACACGACGCTGCCGCCGAGGTCCTGCATACCGACGTCGAACGTGAACCGCGTCCGCAGCGAGTCCTTCTCGAAGATCATCGCCAGCCGCTTGTGCGCCAGCGTCGCGGCGTGCGCGTGGTCGTCGCGGTGGGCCTTCAGGGCCTTGGCGGTCGAGAAGACTGCGTCGAGATCGTCGGCGGTCAGGTCCGAGGTGCACAGCACGTCGGAGACCGAGAGTCGGGGCAGCGGGAGCGTCGCGGTAGCGGTCATGGCGTGGTCTGGGGCTGGGGCGCGGGGGCGGCGGGCAGGGCGGTGAGGACCGCGCGGATGTGGGCGAGCGCCTCGTCGACCTGCGCGCTCGTGACGACGAACGGCGGCACGATGCGCAGCACGTCGGCCTGGGGTGTGTTGAGGATCAGGCGTCGGCCGTAGAGGTCGCAGTGCGCGTCCTTCGCCGGGCGGTCGAGCTGGACGCCGAGCATGAGCCCGCGGCCGCGCACCTCGCGCACGGCCGGGGACGCAGCGGCGATGTCCTCGAGGCCTTCGCGCAGCTGGTGGCCGCGCGCGCGCACGTCCTCCAGCAGGCCACCCTCGAGCTCGTCGAGGAAGACGCCGGCGGCCCGGCAGGCGAGCGGCCCGCCGCCGAACGTGGTGCCGTGGTCGCCGGGCTGCAGCACGTCGGCGAAGGCCTCGGCGGCGAGGCAGGCGCCCATCGGGACGCCGGCGCCGAGCGGCTTGGCCAGCGCGACGACGTCCGGCGTGACGTCGTGGTGCTGCGCCGCCAGGAAGCGGCCGGTCCGGCCGCAGCCGGACTGCACCTCGTCGTGGATCAGCACGGTGCCGGTCTCGTCGCAGAGCGCGCGCGCCGCGCGCAGGAACTCACCCGGGAGCTCGTGGATGCCGCCCTCGCCCTGGATCGGCTCCAGCACCAGGCCCGCGGGGCGAGCCTCGCGCAGCGCGCGCTCGAGCGCGTCTACGTCGCCGCGCGGCACCCAGCGGACCTCGAGCAGCGGGCCGAACGGCGCGCGGTAGGGCGCGGCGTGGGTCAGCGACAGCGCGCCCATGGTGCGCCCGTGGAAGCCGCCCTCGAGCGCCACGAACGAGGTGCGCTCGGCCCGGCCGGCCAGGTGCTGGGCCTTGCGGGCGAGCTTCAGGGCGCACTCGACCGACTCGGCGCCGCTGTTGGTGAAGAACGCCTTGCGCATCGAGGCGTGCGCGCAGAGCCGCGCGCTGACGTCTGCTGTGTAGGGGTGCCGGAACAGGTTGCTGAGGTGGGTGACGCGCCCGACCTGGTCCCGGAGCGCCTCGGTCAGCGCGGGGTGGGCGTGGCCGAGGGCGGTCACGGCGATGCCGCTGAGGAAGTCCAGGAACTCGTTGCCGTCCTGGTCGCGCACGACCGCGCCTGCGCCGTCGACGAACACCTCGTCGCCGCGGGCGTAGGTCGGCATCACGTGGGGCTCGATGGTGTCAGCCACGCTGCAGCTCCTGGCCGGCGACGCGCACGAAGAACCGGCTGCCGACGCCGTCCCGGAGGCCGCGCCGCACGCAGTCCTCCGCGTCGGCGGGCGCGATCTTGACGATCGCGCGCGGGTTCTCCGCGGCTGCGCCCCGGGCGGCCTCCAGCTTGGGCAGCATGCCGCCGCTGGCTGCGCCGGTCGCGACGAGCCGGTCGATCTCGGCGTCCGTCAGCAGCGGCATCGGGCGGCCGTCGCCGTCCAGGACGGCGGGGACGTCGGTGAGGAACAGCAGCGCTTCGCACGCGAGCGCGCGGCAGAGCGGGCCGGCGGCGTGGTCGGCGTTGATGTTGAAGAACGGCTCCCCTGCGGGCGCGCCGCGCCGCGGCGCCACCGTGCCGACGACGGGCGTGACGCCGGCTGCGAGCAGCGCCTCGACCAGCGTCGCGTCGACCCGGTCCACCTTCCCGACGAAGCCGAGGTCGGCGCCGTCGCGCCGCAGCGGCGCTGCCGAGAAGAACCCGCCGTCGGCGCCGGTCAGGCCGGCGGCCCGGACGCCTGCGGTCTGCAGGCCCTGCACCAGCGTCCGGTTGACGCTGCCGCCGAGGACCATCAGGGCGGCCTGCGCGGTGGCTTCGTCGGTGATCCGCAGGCCCTGGTGGTAGCGGTCGGTGAGGCCGAGCTGGCCGCTGAGCGCGCGGATCTGGTTGCCGCCGCCGTGGACGAGCACCACCTCGTCGCCGTGCGCGCGGGCGCTCGCCACGGCGGCGCACAGGCTGGCGCGCGCAGCAGGCTGCTCCAGCTGGGCGCCGCCGATCTTCACGAGGATCCTCACAGCAGGCCCTCCGTCTCCGTGTGTCCGAGCATCAGGTTCATGTTCTGCAGCGCCTGGCCGGCGGCGCCCTTGACGAGGTTGTCGATCGCGCTGGTGACCACGCAGAGCGGGCCGCTGGGGTCCACCGCGATCGCGCAGCGGTTGGTGTGGCGGACGTCCTTGAGCTCGGGCGTGCCGCGTCCGAGCACGTCGACGAACGGCTCGTCGGCGTAGCGCTCCTCTAGGCAGGCGCGCAGCGCGTCGGCGCCGACGCCTGCTGCGGGCTGCACGTAGATCGTGCTCAGGATGCCGCGGAAGACGGGCAGCAGGTGGGGCGTGAAGACGACGTCGTGGCCCAGCTCCTGCGCGATCTCGGGGGCGTGCCGGTGGCGGCCCACGCCGTAGGCGAGGAAGTTCTCGTGCACGTTGCCGAAGTGCGTGCGCTCGCTCAGGGCCTTGCCCGCGCCGCTCACGCCGCTCTTGCTGTCCGCGATCACGGCGGCTGCAGGATCCACGAGGCCCGCGGCGAACAGCGGCAGCAGCGGCAGCAGCACGGAGGTCGGGTAGCAGCCTGGGTTGGCGACCAGCTGAGCGGCCGCGACGCGGTCCCGGGCGTGCTCGGTCAGTCCGTAGACCGCCGCCGGCAGCAGGTCCGGCGCGGCGTGGGCCTCGCCGTAGGTGGCCGCGAAGGCGGCCGGGTCCCGCAGCCGGAAGTCCGCGGACAGGTCGACGACCGCGCGGCCGGCCTCGAGGGCGGCGCGGGCGACGCTGCTGGCTGCGCCGTGCGGCGTGCAGAGGAACACGCCGTCGACGTCGGCCAGTCGGCGCAGGTCGAGCGCGTCGACCCCGTCCTGCTCGGGCTCGACGCCCGCGCGCGCGGTCATCACGACCGTCGCCTCGAGGTCGCCGTGACGTCGCAGCAGCGCGAGCAGCTCCTGGCCCGTGTAGCCGGTCGCGCCCACGATCGCGCAGGTGCTCACGTCGCGCTCCGTGGGGCTTGCACGTGCTGCAGCAGCGCGCGCTGCAGCTTGCGCGCCTTGGCGTCCGTGGGGCAGACGACCAGCACGGTGTCGTCCCCTGCGACGGTGCCGACGATCTCGGGCAGCGCGGCGTTGTCGAGCGCGAGGCCGAGCGGCTGCGCGCCGCCGGCGGGGGTCTGCAGGACGAGCAGGTTCTGCGCGGGCTTCGCGTCGCGCAGCCAGGTCTGCACGGCGTGCCAGACGCTGGTCTGCAGCGTCTCCGCCGACGCGCCCGCGGCGAACGCAGGCAGCTGGTAGCCGGCGGCCGTCTTGACCACCGCGAGGTCGCGCAGGTCGCGGGAGAGCGTGGCCTGGTTGGCCTCGATGCCCTGGCCGCCCAGCAGCTCCTGCAGCTGCGCCTGGCTGGTCACGCGCTGGCGCGCGATCAGCTGCAGGATCTGATCTCGTCGGTGTTGGCGCTCGCTCATATATGCATAATCATGCCAATTGAATGCATAACTATGCGTCTAGCGTCGTGCTGCGCAAGTGATTTCTCGGCGGCGCTCGCAGGAGGGCCCGAGCGGGTCGGCGGAGGGACGCAGCTCCCTGCGGTAGCGGGCTTCGGTCGCCGCGTCCCCGCCCACCAACCTGCCTGCGCGCCGGCGCACGCAGAGCTCGACACCCGACAGCGGCCGGGCCACCTACGGCGTCAGCGCGTAGGCCACCCGGCCGCCCCACTCGTGCATCGCGAGCGCGGTGTCGCGCAGCCCGTTCCAGTGGGGGACGAAGCTGCGCCAGCTCGCGAACACGCCCTCGCGGAAGCCGGTCGGGGCCGGGACGGGCTCCAGGCCGAAGCGGCGCGCCGCCTCGACGGCGCGGGGCATGTGCCACGCGCTCGTGACCAGCAGGACCTTCTTCACGCCGTCCGGGACCAGCTGCTCGGCGCTGAAGCGGAGGTTCTCGAACGTGTTCGCCGAGCGCTCCTCGCGCCAGCGGACCTCTACGCCCAGCTCGACCGTCGCGGTCTGCGCCATCATCGCGGCGAGGCTCGGGGCGG
>JBMHDP010000003.1:0-17599 GCA_049889335.1 Planctomycetota bacterium | reverse complement strand
CCTGGGCGGCATCATGGTCTGGTGGGACAACGTCCCGAACTGGCCGGCCGTCGCGGGCGTCACCTGCAGCATGTCGATCGAGTTCACGGTCGACGGCTCGGTCGTCAACATCGCCTACGGCACCAACCTCGCGAACGACGGCGGCGGCAACGACGCCATCATCGGCTTCAGCGGCGGCAACGGTGAGCCGGTCGGCGCGGCCATCGACTGGTCGGCCATCCCGTCGCTCCCGGGCGCCGCGGTCTCCGGCGACGGCTCGTCGGCCCCTGACCTGGGCGTGACGGCGCGTCCGGTCGAAGGCACGGCCACCGACCTCGTCGTCGGCAACCTGCCGGCCTACACGCCGGGCATCCCGGCGATCGCGTTCTTCGCGCTGGCCGTCGGCTCGGGTCCCCCGGGCGGCATCGACCTCAGCCTGATCGGCGCGCCGGGCTGCAACTTCTACCCGGACGCCACCGCGCCGCTGCTGATCACCGGCATCGAGGACCTCGCCAACAACCCTGGCGTCATCTCGATCCCGCTGAGCCTGCCGGCCGGCGCTGCCGGCAACGACGTCTTCGCGCAGGCCGCGGTCTGGAACGACCTGCTGCCGCCGAACAACGCCAACCTGACGTTGAGCAACGGCATCTGCCTGAAGGTCGGCTCGCTCTAAGCAGCGGCCTCGACCCCGCGGGCGCCGGCGGCTGTCGGCGCCCCGCGGCCCCGCTCCCGGGCGCTTCGCCCGCGGAGCCGGCGCCCGCCCGGGCGCCCCAACTTGCGACATCCGCCACCGGTGTGTCCGGTCGGATTGACCGCGTTCGCGCGCATGGAGTAGCCTTGAATCAGGCCGCCCCCGCCCCAAAGCGCTGATCCAGCGCTCGCCATGATGCACATGCTCTCCTTGCTCGCCTGCATGGGGCTGACGGGTCCGGACGCCCCGGTCACCGAGGCTCCGGCGCCGACGTTCCACCAGATCGCGTTCGTCACCGACACGCTCTCGCACGGCACGCTCGGGGACGGCTACCTCTCCCTGAACGAGGCGATCCAGCTGCACAACGGCACCGTCACGGTCGCGCAGCTGTCGACCGCCGAGCAGCAGCAGGTGAGCCTGCTGCCCGGCTCGGTGACCACCGACGTGACCTGGATCGACATCGACTCCGAGGCGATCTCGACGATCGTGATGCAGCAGGACCTCGAGTCGATCGTCAACACGCCGTTCGGCCTGTTCATCCGGGGCAACGGGGGCCGGGTGACGCTCGACCTCAGCGCGCCCGGCGTGACGCGCGGGATCCACTCGACCAGCAGCAGCCTCGTGCTGCAGGGGCTGGAGTTCGTCGGCGGCGTCGCCGGCGTCGAGGTGATCCAGGCGGACGCGACCGGGCAGCCCGGCTGCACGCTGCTGGACTGCCGGTTCCTCAACCTCGCGCAATTCGGCCTCCGGGTCGAAGGCAGCCTCGCCGGCGGCGTCGGTCGCCTGATCGTCGAGGACTGCGTCTTCGACGGGGTGCCGGACGCCGTGGTCTTCGACGAGAGCCCGGCGGACCGCACGACGATCTTCGAGGCGCGCGACGTCCGGATCGAGGGCGCGGCCAACGGCTTCGACTTCGACTGCGGCGGCGGCGGCACGGCGCGCTTCACGCTCGACCGCTGCGTCGTCTCCTGCACCGGGACCGGCGTCGACGTCGCCGCCCAGGCGACCAACGGCCGGCCGATGCTCGTCGAGGGGCTGCACCTGCGGGTCCGCGCGCCGGTCTGCGCGCGGATCGACGGCGCCGTCGACGCCGTCACCTGGGTGCAGGCGTCGATGTGGAACCTCCTGGCGCCTGCGGGCGGCGTCGCGCTCGCCCTCGGCGCCGTCGGGGACCAGGTCTACGGAGACCTTCGGGAGCTCCGCTGCGAAGGCGACGTGGCGATCGCGACGGGCGGCGCGGCGCAGCCGCTGCGCGCGCGGAACCTGCGGTGCCGCGGCGGCGCGGTCGCGCTGTCGACTGCGCCGGGCCAGCCGCTCGAGGTCACGGAGTCGCGCTTCACCGGCTGCGTGGTCGAGAGCCTCGGCGTCGGCGCCGTGACGCTCGACGAGTGCAGCTTCGAGGGCGGGTCGGTGGGCGCGGCGACCGCCGCCGGGCTGCTGCAGGCGGACAGCTGCTACGTCGGCAACGCCGGCGCGGGGCTGACCTCGACGTCGCCGCGGCCGCAGCCACAGCTGGGTTCGCTGGACGTGTCCCCTGACGACGTCGCGATCGGCGGGCTCCTGCAGCTGCAGTTCGACCTGCCCGCGGGTCTCGTCGGCGCGCTCGCGCTGGGAGCTGTGCCGCAGTTCCTGCCGTTCTACCCGCCGCCCTACTACATCTACATGGACCCGGCCGCCATGGTGTTCCTGCCGGGCGTGTATGCGGGGCAGCAATCCACGACCTGGCAGGCGCCGGGCCAGCCGGTGCTGCTCGGCGCGCAGCTGGTGGTGCAGTCTGCGGTCCTGCCGGTGACAGCGGCTGCGCCGCCCGTCCAGCTCCCGCCGGGCTGGCGGTTCGAGCTGCGCTGACGCCGCGCGTCCGCCCGGAAGCCGCGCGTCAGTTGGCACGCGGAGAATCGTGGACTAAACTTCTCTGTGCCCCTCCCTCGGCGTCGCTCACGCGCGCCCCTGGTCTCCCCATGCTCCTCAAGAATGCACTGGTAGCCGCCTCCCTCGCGGCGGCCCCGATCCTCGCGCAGGGAGTCAACTGCGCTCTCCTCGGCACGTTCAACAATCACGGGCCGTTCAACGACATCTGGGGCTACACGGCTCCCAACGGCGACGAGTATGCGCTGCTCTGCACGACGACGGGCACCGTGGTCGTGGACGTCACCAACCCCGCGACCCCGATCGAGCGCGGTTGGTTCCCGTTCGGTTCTTCGTCGTGGCGGGACTGCCGCACCTACGGCAACTACGCCTACGTGGTCACCGAGGCGACGTCGGGCTTTCAGATCATCGACCTGAGCAACCCGAACAACCCGGTCGCGGTCGGCCAGTTCGGCACCTCGGTCACGAACAACGCGCACAACGTCTGCGTCGACACGGCGGCGGGTCGCCTCTACCTCGTCGGCACCAACGTCGGCACGCCGTGCTGGGACCTGACCACGAACCCGGCCAACCCGACCTTCGTCGGGATGGCGTTCGGTAGCGGCAACGCCAACTACTACCACGACCTCTGCGTCGAGAACGGCTACTTCTACGGGTCGATGATCTACAACGGGGACCTGCGCGTCTGCGACATGGCCACGTTCCCGCCGTCGGTCATGAGCAACACGCAGACCCCGGGCAACTTCACGCACAACGCGTGGCCGAACGCGGCCGGCACGATCTGCGTCACCACGGACGAGGTGAACGGCGGCGTCATCCGGATCTTCGACATCTCGAACAAGTTCAACCCGGTGGGGCTGAGCTCGTTCACGCCCAACCCGAACTCGATCCCGCACAACGCCTTCATCGTCGGGGACAAGGTGCACGTCAGCTGGTACACCGAGGGCTACCGCTGCATCGACATCAGCGACCCGAGCAACCCGGTCGAGGTCGCGTCCTACGACACGTGGCCCGGCTCCTCGGGCGGCTTCAACGGCTGCTGGGGCGTCTACCCGTTCCTGCCGTCGGGCAACATCCTGGTCTCCGACCGCTCGTCGGGCCTGTTCATCGTTCGGCCGAGCAGCGCCGCGTTCGACGCGTTCGGTCAGGGCTGCCCCGGCTCGGCGACGGCCTCCTGCCCGGAGCTCAACCCGAACGGCGGCACCCTCGAGGGCGACACGCGCGACAACGAGTACTGCTACGAGGCGAGCACGGCGACGCCGGTCGACGTGGTGTCGTTCGACATCTTCACCCGCACGACCACCGGCGGCACGCTGACGCGTCCGGCGCACATCTACCTCGACGCCGGCGGCGGCCCGGCGTCGACGCCGGTGGCGAGCACGACGATCTCCGTCGGCCCGAACGCGCAGTTCTACACGGCGACGTTCACGACGCCGGTGCCGGTCAGCGGCACCTTCTACCTCGGCCTCGACAGCTCCTCGAACAACATCGTGCTCAACTCGCTGACGTCGGGCGCGACGGGCGTCGGCTTCTGGCGCGATCCGCCGAACGGCACGCCGAACTGGACCCAGTCCGGCCTGATCGACCGGCCGTCCTACCGGGTCAACTGCAGCGGCGGCGGCGCGCTCACGCCGACGCTCGGCAACCAGGGGCTGCCGACGCTCGGCTCGTCCTACACCGTGACCCTCAACGACGCGCGGCCGCAGACCTTCGCCCTGTTCCTCACGGGTCTCTCGGACTCGACCTACAACGGCGCGTCGCTGCCGGCGCCGCTGCCGGGCGCGCCGGGCTGTGACCTGCTCGTGTCCGCCGACGTCGTCGCCGCGGTGCAGACCAACGCGAGCGGCGCGGCCAACCGCGCGTTCGCCATCCCCAGCTCGCCGGCCAACGTGGGCCTCAACGTGTTCCACCAGTGGGCGGTCCTCGACCCGGTCAACCCGCTCGGGTTCGTGGTCTCCGGCGGCGGCCGCGCGACCATCGACCAGTAGCCGGCGCGCCGTTCCGCCGCGCGCCGAGGCGCGCGGCGCGGCGGCGCACGACTAGATCACGAACGGTCGGTCGCCGGACTCGGGGCCGTCGTAGCGGACCCGCATCGGCCGCACCGTGCCAGCCTCGGCGTCGAAGACGTTGACCTCGTCGATCTCGCGCCCGTAGACGTGCAGCGAGATCGTCGGGCGGTCGCCGGTGTTGCCGATCCAGTGGATCTCGTCGTACGGCGGCAGCAGGTAGGAGACGCCGCCTTCGCCGACGTCGGCGCCGCGGGTCTGCTGCAGCTCGCAGAAGCCGGGCCGGGAGCCGTCGTCGAGGCGCTCGTAGCAGTGCTCCTCGAGGCTGTTGGAGACGAGGCCCATCACGCCCCAACAGGCGTGGTCGTGGATCGGCGTCACCTGTCCTGGCTGCCAGACGAGCGCGAGCACCACGAAGCGGCCCCGGGGATCCTTGTGCAGCAGGTGGCGCGTGTAGCGCGCGGGGTCGCCGACCCGGAAGCGCTCCTCGAGCCAGCGGTCGTCGGCGCACAGGTCCTTGGTGACGCGCGAGACCTCGCGGATGATGACGCGGTTGGCGGGGCGGCGATCGAGCACGGCGCCGATCTCGCCCACATACTGCAGCAGGCGGTCGCCGGACGGGGAAGCTGTGGACATCGTGGATCTGCTCGGGAAGATGACGCGCCGGTCGGCCGTCGGACGCGTCCGCCCATTCTGGCCTGCCCCCGCGCGGAGGCCAATCCGCTGCCCTGACATGTATCTCGTGAGACCCATCGCAACGGCCACCTCGCTCCTCTGCCTGCTGCTGCTCGGCGGTTGCGCCTCGACCTCGGCCCTGCAGGAGAGCGAGGCGCTCGAGCGGCGAGGGGACTGGCAGCGCGCCTTCTCGGTCGTGCACGCGGCCTACGAGCAGCAGGCCGCGGCGGGCGAGGTCGGCCCGCGGCTCGAGGCCGCGCACGAGCGGCTGATGCGCGAGGCGATGCGCGACCGCGCGCAGTCGCTGATCTTCCACGAGCAGGAGGACGAGGCGCTCGCGCTGCTCGACCGGCTCGCGGCGCTCGACCCGAACTTCCGCGACCTCGACCGCCTGCGGCGTCACGCCCACCACAAGCAGGCCAAGCACCTCGTCGTCGAAGGGGACCGGCTGCTCTCGCAGCGCGAGTTCCAGGCGGCGATGGAGAAGTACCTGGAGAGCCAGCGGATCGTGCCGGGGTTCGAGCTCGCCGAGAACGGCATGGAGCGGGTCAAGGACGAGCTCGCGCGCATGGACTCCGTGGCGCAGAAGCAGTTCCTGCAGGCGGTCCGCAAGTACCCGGAGTTCCGCCACATCGAGGTCAGCTGGCACGCCGAGGCGGTGCTGCGGAACACGCCCGATCCGGACGACGAGCGCCGGGTCAACGCGCAGCGCCTCCGGGACGACGCCCGCAGCGAGCGCGCGCGCGCCAAGTTCGCCGAGGCGCTGGCCTGCGAGCGGCTGGACAAGTTCGGCGCGGCGCTCGTGCTCTACCGGCAGGCGCGCAAGCTCGACGCCGAGCTCGAGGGCGTCACGGCGGCGATCGAGCGCATGAACTCCGAGCTCGCGGCGCTGGGCCTGATCGAGTCGGCGCAGCTGATCATGCGGAACGGTGAGTTCGCCGAGGCCGATGAGCTGCTGCAGCTGGCGTTCGAGAAGTCCGAGCTGTCGCGCGGCGCGATCAGCGAGCTGATGATCCAGAACCGCAGGCTGCAGGCCGAGGCGGAGTACCGCGCGGCCCGCGACTTCGAGGTCATGGGCAAGAAGGCCGAGGCGCTGGCGGCGTTCGAGGCCCTGGCCGCGCAGTGGCCGGACGGCTTCGAGGACGAGGACGCGCGGATCGACGCCCTGCGGGTCGACATCCAGGGCGCCCAGGAGGAGTGGCAGGCCGCGCTCGACGCCGAGGCCGCGGGCGAGCTGGAGAAGGCGATCGACCACTTCGTCAACGCGGAGCGGTTCTACGAGCGCTGGCGCGACGGCGAAGCGCAGATCGAACGGCTGCGCGCCGCCATCGCGGCGCGGGGCGCCGAGGCCGCGGGCGGCGAAGGCGGCAGCTGACGGGCTCGCCGTGGCATAATCGCCACGTGCGCGGGCTCTCGCTGGCAAGCAGGTTCCTGATCACCCTCGTGGTGTCTGCGGTCCTGCCGCTGGTGCTCTACGGCTGGTTCTCCCTGCGCGGCATGCGGGCGCAGATCGACGAGCAGGTGGTGCGGGTGTTCCTGCCGCAGCTCGCCGCCGACTACGCCCAGAAGATCGAGACCCGACTCGAGCGCACCGACCAGGCGTGCGCGATCGTTCGGGAGCTCGCGCGTCGCGTGCTCGACGCACCCAAGCAGCGCCTCGACGAAGAGGTCGAGGCGTACGCTGAGCAGGTCGAGCTGATCCCGGACCTGCTGAGTGAGTTCCTGGACCTGCTGATGCTGGCCGGCCCCGACGGCCGCGTCCTGTCGTGGCAGGACGGCCGCCGCCTCGACCCCAGCGCCCACGAGCGCCGCGCAGCGTGGATCCCGCAGGACGTCTCCGCAGAGGAGTGGTTCCGGGCGGCGCAGTCGGAGCGAGGCGTGCACTTCCTGCCGTGGGGTCGCTCCCCGTACCTGCACCGGGGCCTGCAGCACCGCTCGATGGACCCGGGAGGCCATCACCTCGGCGTCGCGATGGACGTCCCCATGGGGGACGGGCGCTCCGGCGTCCTGTTCGCGCTGGTGCGCTGGTCCGAGGTCCAGGCGGTCCTCGACGAGGCGCGGGAGGTGCTGGTCGAGGAGGCCGGGCTGTCGTCGGCCGAGGTCTTCCTCATCGGGCGGGACGGCGTCGTGCAGGCGCACACGGACCGGAGCCAGTACGGCCTCGCGCTCGAGCCGCGAGCGCTCGCGGCGCAGATCGCGGCCGCGACCGAGCAGGGCCGCGGCGAGTCGGCGGGCGGAGACGGCGGTCCGCTGCGCGTCGGCTACGCGCCTGGCGGCCGGGGAGCGCGCGCGTTCGTGATCGGCGTCTCGGTCCCCGAGGCCCAGCTGTTCGCGGCGAGCGACGCGTTCGAGCGGGTGCTGCTGGTCGCGATCATCGTCTCCATCGTGGTGCTGGTGGGGTGGTCCCTCGCCGCGTCGCGCGCCGTGACGGCGCCGGTCCAGGCGCTGGTCCACGCCACCCGGAGGATCGCGGGCGGGGACCTCCGCGTCGCGTTGCCCGAGCGCGGCGGCCCAGAGCTCGGCGAGCTCGCGGCGTCGTTCAACCTGATGGCGCACGAGCTGAGCGTCGGGCGCGACCGACTCGCGCACGCCGAGCGCGACCAGGCCTGGGCCGAGATGGCGCGGCAGGTCGCGCACGAGGTGAAGAACCCGCTGCAGCCGATGCGGACGACGGCGCAGCTCCTCCAGCGGGCGCGGGCGGCCGGCGACCCGCGCGCCGACGAGGTCGCCGAGCGCCTCGCCCGCACGGTGATCGAACAGACGGCGGAGCTCGACCGCATCGCGGGGGACTTCCGCTCGTTCGCCGGCATCGCCGACGCGCAGAAGTCCACGGTCGACGTGGACGCGTGGCTCGAGGAGCTGCGGGGGCAGACCGCGCGCCTGTTCGCCGATCGCGCGCTCACGCTGACGTTCGCCGGCGGCGCCGAGGGCGCGAAGCTCGCGGTCGAGCCGCGCTCGATGGCGCGGGTGTTCGTCAACCTCGTGCAGAACGCGATCGAGGCCGCGTCCGGTCCGGCTTCGGTCCGGATCGTCTCGCGCCGCGCCGGGGACGAGGTCTTGGTCGAGGTGGTCGACGACGGGCCGGGCGTGCCCGCTGAGGTCCGGAGCCGTCTGTTCGACCCCTACTTCACCACCAAGACCGCCGGCACGGGGCTGGGCCTGGCGATCTGTCGACGACTCGTCGAGGCGCACGGCGGCGCCGTCCACCTTGCCGCGACCGCGCCTGGAGAGACGCGGTTCGTGCTCCGTTTCCCGGTCGCGTGAGCGCGGCGCAACCCGGGGGCGCCGCGGGGCGAACCGCATTCCGCGCGGCGTCGCGGTCGTCACACGTTCGTCCAAGCGCATCGCTGCGTGCTTTTTGCGACAGGCTGAGCCTCGCGCCGTCCACGCCCTGATCCGCCGCTCGCCCCGCGGCCGCTCCCCGCACCCTCCATGCAGCAACGATCCGTCGTCGGCGCGCTCGTCCTCCTCCTGGTCCTCGCCGCCGTCTACAGCCTGACGGGCCTCGGCGCAGCGCCGCCGATCGCCGCGCCGGAGGCGAGCGCGGAGCTCCCTCTGGGCGCCGCCGACCCAGCGGCCGGCGCGCTCGCGGCGTCGACGGCCGGCGGGGCTCCTCAGGTCGAGGTGGAGCGCGCCGAGCAGAGCGGCCTGACGCGGACGGCGGGCGTGCGCGGCGTCGTCGTGGACGCCAAGACCGGGAGGCCGCTCGGCGGCGTCGAGGTCCTCGCCGTCAAGGACCAGCCCTCGCTCGCGCCGATCATCGACCGCTTCCGGGGCCTCTTCCAGGAGGGCATGTTCGTCGATACGCGCGCGCCGCGCCGGGAGCTCGGCCGGACGGTCAGCAACCCCGACGGCACCTTCGAGCTGCTGGGGCTGCCGCCGGGGCGCGTGTTCCTCGACGGGCGGAGCGACGCGTGGTTCGTCCGGACGCCGACGGCGACGCGCGTCGCGCGCGGTGAGGTCGTCGACGGGCTCGAGCTGCGGGCGTCGCCCGGCGGGCGGCTGCGCGGGATCGTGATCGGCGCCGACGGCGCGCCGACGCCAGGCGCGAGCGTGAGCGTGCGGCCGGGCCTCAACGCGTTCCTCGGCCAGATCACCGGGCGTCAGTACCGCTGGCTCGACACCGTCAGCGACGAGCAGGGGCGCTTCGACATCCCCGGCGTGCCCGAGGGGGACGGCTACACGGTGTCTGTGACGGCGCCGTCGATCGCGCTCGAGGAGGTGCACGGGGTCTCCGTCGACGCCGGGCAGGTGACGGCGCTCACCGTGCAGGCGCACCAGGGCGCGGTCGTCGCCGGCCGCGTGCTCGACCCGGACGGCGCGCCGCTCGCCGGCGCCAGCGTCGCGATGATCTACCTGGACCTGAGCCGGGTGCTGTTCTCGGCCGACGGCCGCACCGAGCCGCTGCGCACGGACTCCGAGGGCAGGTTCCGGCTGGAGCACGTCGCGGCGGGCCGCGTCGCCGTCGTGGCGGCGGCGGACGACCTCGCGCCGAGCAACATCGAGGAGCTGGCGGTCGTCGACGGCGGGGTCTACGACGACGTCCTGCTCCAGGTCGGGGTCGGCGCCCCGGTGACCGGGCTCGTGCTCGACGACGAGGACCGACCGGTCGCGGGCGCGGCGGTCGAGGTGCGACCGTTCGAGCGGCCGAACGACCCGCAGTTCATGAAGGTGATGCTCAAGGTCCGGCGCGCCACGACCGAGACGGACGCGTCGGGGCGGTTCCTCGTCCGCGGGATGACGGGCGAGCGGCTCATCGTGCAGGCGAGCAAGCCCGGCTACACCACGGCGATCGCGAGCGGCGTCGAGCTCGACGACCCGGACCTGGTGGTCCGCGTGCAGCGCGGCGTCACGATCCGCGGGCGCGTGGTCGTGGGCGATGGCCAAGAGCAGCGCCCGGTCACGCGGTTCCGCGTCGAGACGCGCAGCCGGGAGGTGCCGACGGACGCCGAGGGCAACGTGATCGCGGTCGGCGACGCGAGGGACCGCCGCGGGTGGCGCCGGCGCGGCCGCGGCGGGCCGCCCTGGCAGCGCGCGCAGGCCAAGCGGACGCGGCAGCTGCCCGAGGGGATGACGATGAGCGGGCGGACCGCCGACGGGAACTGGCGCGAGGTGATGTCGAAGGACGGTCGCTTCGAGCTCACGGGGATCCCGCCGGGCCGCGTCCGCCTGCGGCTGCGGGCCGACGGCTTCTTGCCGCCGGAGAACCAGACGGTGGACCTCGCGCCGGGTCAGGCGAGCGAGGAGCTGCTGTTCGTCTGCGGCGGCGGCGAGTCGGTGACGGGTCGCGTGCTCGACGAGGCGGGGGCGCCGGTGAGCGACGCGCAGGTGACCGCCTACAAGAAGGACGCGGACGCCGACGACGACCGCGGCCTGCGCGGGATGTTCCAGGTGGACCCCGAGGACTTCGACTTCCTCGCGCTGTCCACCAACCAGCGCGCGGCGATGACCGACAGCAGCGGCGCGTTCACGGTGCCCGCGCTCTCGGCCGGGGAGTACCGCTTCACCGCGCGGCACCCCGACATGGCGAAGGCGTCGACCAAGAACGTGGTGGTCGTCGCGGGCGTGCCGTCGCCGCCGGTCGAGATCGTGCTCGACGCGGGCGGCGCGGTCGAAGGGACCGTCACGGGGCTGGGGATGCGGCCGCTGTCGGACGCGCTGATGGTCGCGTTCAGCCTGCAGGCCGGCACCGTGCGCAGCGGGACGACCGACCCGAACGGCTACTACAAGATCGACGGGCTGCCGCCCGGACAGTACGTGGTGTTCAAGTCGCGCCTCGACGAGCGCGCCGACAACGTGCCGCTCGAGCTGATGAGCAACATGCGGCTCAAGACGGTGACCGTGCGGCGCGGGCGGACCGCGCGCCTCGACGTGCACGACGAGGGTGAGGACGGCGTGCGGCTGTTCGGCACCGTGCGAGAGAACGGCGAGCCGGTGCCCCGGGCGCTGATCACCATGCTGGGCAGCGACCGACAGGGCCTGCTGGGTATGGGCGTGCGCGCGAACGCCGCGGACATGTCCGGTCGCTACGAGCTGGTCGGCGTCAAGCCGGGCGACTACGTGATGCAGGTGACCCGGTTCCAGGGCCAGCCGGTCCAGACGACCTTCGAGGTCGAGGTGCCCGAGGACGTGCGCGACTATCCGTTCGACGTGGAGCTGCCGACCAGCACCATCTCCGGCGTCGTGCTCGACTCCCGGGGAGAGCCGGTCGAGGGGATCCGCGTCACGCTCGGGAGCGAGGACAGCGGCCTGTCGGGCCAGAGCGGGCTGATCGGCATGATCGCCCAGAACGGCCTCAGCCAGGCCCGGACCAACGAGCAGGGCGAGTTCACCATGAAGTCGATCTCGGCGGGCACCTATCAGGTCACGGCCGGGGCGCGGCGCGGCGGCGGCCCGCGCGCCCGTCCGCGGGACGGGCGGCCGCTCTACGGCGAGGGGCGGCTCACGGGGGTGCGCGTCGACGGCGCCGCCGCGGTGACGGGGCTGGTGGTGACCGTGCCGCTGGCGGGTTCGATCACCGGGATCGTCGTCGACGGCTCGGACATGCCGGTCGTCGGCGCCGAGATCTCCTACGTCGACGAGTCCCGTGACCGGAAGCGTCGGAGCGGCAACCCGCTGCTCGACCTCGTCGGCGCCGCCCGCCCGGTGCGCAGCGGCGACGACGGCCGGTTCGAGCTCCGCGGGCTCACCCCCGGCACCTACTCCCTGCAGGTCGAGAGCGAGGCGTTGGAGGCGGGCAGGCTCGACGACGTCGTCGTCCAAGAGGAGCTGCCGACCGACGTCCAGCTGCGCGTCGTGCGCGGCGCGACGCTCCGGGTCCGCGCGACCAACGTCGACCGGCAGCAGATCCCGCTCGGAGACATCACGCTGCTCGACGGCAAGGGCAAGCCGGTCGTGCGGCGGCTGTCGACGTTCACGCTGATGAAGCGCCTGATGTCCAACCGCGACCAGGTGGAGAACTCCGGCTGGTACGAGTTCGGCAGCGTGCCGCCCGACACCTACACCGCGGTCCTCCGCGAGCGCGGCAAGGAGGAGATCCGGATCGTCCGCACCATCCGGGACGGCGAGACGGTCGAGTGGGACATCGACGTCGGCCTGGAGCTGGAGGCCCGGGACCGCGCGCGCGGGGGCGGCAAGTGACCGCGCCGCGTTCGGCCGTGCTCGGGGTCGCCCTCGCGGGGTCGGCCCTGTGGGGCGGCGGCGCTGCGTCGGCGCAGGGTGACCGCTTCGAGATCGGGCTGCGCCTGCGGGCGTTCGAGCGCGCGCTCGCCGTCGTCGAGGACCCGCAGCGACGGGACCAGGCCTTCGTCGCCCTCGAGGAGGCCGTGCAGGCGTTCTTCGGGCTCGACATGAAGCGGGTCGCGGCGTCGGTCGAGGCCGCCTCGATCGCGCTCTCCGGCCGTCGACCCGGCCGGGCCGAGCGGTTCGCGCGCAGCCTCCAGGTGATCCCGCGGCGACGCCTGATCGACGCCGCCGGCACAGAAGCGCTGACGATCTCCGTGCGCCGGCTCTACGAGGTCGACGGCTTGGAGGGGGACCCGCCGGACCTGACGATCGCGTGGCGGCTGCACGACGCGGGCGACTGGACGCAGCGACCGGTGGGCGATCTGCCGGCCGCGCTCGAGGTCTCGCGCGCGCCGGTCCCGGCGGGCGATCACGAGTTCTGCTGGCGGCTCTGTGCCGGTGAGGACGTGCTGGTCGAGCGTCGGATGGCCTTCGCCGCGGCCGACGACCTCCGCGCGCGGCTCGACCGGGTGCTGGCCGCGGCGCGCGCGGCGAAGAAGCTTGCGCCGCGCTCCATCGAGTCCCTGACCCTCGGGTCGCTGGCGAACCTGCTGCGCACGACCCAGCGGAGCAACGCCTACGAGACGGAGCTGCGGGGCTTCGCGCTGCTGCGCGAGGCCGAGCGGCTCGCGGCGGCGCTGGCGGAGCCGGGAGGAGGCCGCGTCTACGACCGGCGGCGGCCCGGCGCGTTCCGGCTGCGCGTGCCGGTCGGCGACAGCACGGTCTCCTGTCGCCTGTTCGCGCCCGAGGTCGACGAGGGGGTGCGCCCGGTCGTCGTCGCGCTGCACGGCGCCGGCGGCAGCGAGAACCTGTTCTTCGACGGCTACGGCGACGGCCTCTGCGTCGACCTCGCGGCGCGGCGCGGCTGGTTCGTGGTGTCCCCCCGTAACGGCATGGGGGCGCTCGACTGCGCCGCGCTCGTGGCGAAGCTGGGCGAGCGGTACCCGGTCGATCGGGACCGGGTCTTCGTGGTCGGGCACTCGATGGGGGCCATGCAGGCCGTGCGGAACGTGTCGGCGTCGCCGTCGAGCTTCCGCGCCGTCGCGCCGATCGCGGGCGGCGGGCGCGTGCGCGCGAGCGAGGCCCTCGCCGAGGTCCCGTTCTTCGTGGCCGCCGGCGCGCGGGACTTCGGGCGAGAGGGCGCGCGGCAGCTCCACCGGGCGCTGCAGCGCGCCGGTGCCAAGGCCGCGTGGCGCCTGTATCCGTCGGTCGAGCACCTCGCGATCGTGCAGGTGGCGCTGCCGGACGTGTTCGCGTTCTTCGACGAGCACGTCCGCTGACGGGCGCGCGGCGCGGTTGCGGTCCTCCGTGCGGGCTTGCGACTGGACGCCGCGTCGCTGGCCTCGACAATGAGGCGACATGACCCGCGTCCGCGCCTTCGTCTCGTTCCTCGCCGCGCTCTTGCTGACGACCGCGACCGCCTCCGCCACGTGGTCGATCGTCGTCGTCAACGTCGTCACCGGTGAGGTCGCGGTCGGCATCGCGACCTGCCTCACCGGGTTCGACCTGCGGCCGAACACCGTGGTGGTCGTGCCGGGCCGCGGCGTCGCGGCGGCGCAGTCCTTCGTCGGCCCGCTGTCGCTGCGCGAGATGATCCGCGAGGGCTTCCTCAACGGCGAGACCGCGGCGCAGATCCTGCTCTCGCTCGCGCAGGCGGACAACAGCCACAACCTGCGCCAGTACGGCATCGTCAGCCTGACCGGAGGGGAGGTGACCTTCACCGGCACCGGCGCCGGCGCATGGGCGGGCGGCGTCGTCGGGCAGAGCGGCGACTACCGCTACGCGATCCAGGGCAACGTGCTGACCGGCCAGCCGGTGGTCACGGCCGCGGAGCAGGCGCTGGTCACGACGCCGGGCGCGCTCCCGGACAAGCTGATGGCGGCCATGGAGGCGGCGCGGGTGATGGGCGGCGACGGCCGCTGCTCGTGCTCGCCCGGGGCGCCGACAGCCTGCGGCGCGCCGCCTGCGAACTTCACCAAGTCGTCCCACATCGCGCTGATGATCGTGAGCCGGCCCTCGGACGTCGACTCTCCCTGCACCGGCGGCGGCGGCTGCGGCGCGGGGGACTACTGGCTCGACCTCAACGTCGCCAACCAGCCCGCGAGCGCGCCGGACCCGGTCCTGCAGCTGCAGACGATGTTCAACACCTGGAAGCAGAACCAGGTCGGGCGCCCGGACCACTACACCTCGACCGCGACGGTGACCCACACCGTGATCCGCGCGAACGGGCTCGACGAGACCGTGGTCAACGTCGAGCTGCGCGACGCGCAGAACAACCCGCTCGGCAACAGCCTCCCGCTCGACGTCCGCCTCGCGCTCCGGAGCACGGTGCCGGACGTCGTCTTCAGCCCGGTGACGGCGCTGCCGAACGGGACCTACGAGTTCACGATGCGCGGCGCGCTGCGCTCGGGCACGGCGGTGCTCGACGTCTCGGTGACCGACGCCTACGGCCGCGTCGGCGTGTGGCCGCAGCCGGAGGTCACCGTGCTCGACATGTTCGGCGCGTGCGGCGCTGGCGCGGTCCCCGACGGTCAGGGCGGCTCGCTGGACGCGCTCCGGGTCAACGGCAGCGTCGGCCTCGACCGCGTCGTCGAGGTGGGCTTCGCGCAGCCGTTCGCGCTGACGCTCGACCCGCCGGTCGTCACGCCCGCGACGTTCCCGGTGGGGATGTTCGCGCTGTGGGCGCACAGCGGCGTGCCCGCCGCGACCGCCGGCCTGCAGATCGGCGGCGCGGGCAACGCGCTGTGCTTCACGCCGGACCCGCTCCTGCCGGGCGCGCCGACCGCGCTGATCGCCGACTCCTTTGGGCTGGGCGCGCCGGTGTTCGCGGGCCCCGCGCCGTTCGTGCTCAACGTCCCCGGGCTCCCGGTCCTGCTCGACGCCGCGCTGCAGGGCGCGATGGTGGTCGACGCCCAGGGCAGCTTCGCCGCGACCAACGCCGTGTTCCTGCGGCTCAAGCCGCTGCCGGCGCCGTCGATCACGGACATCGCGCCGTTCTCGCCGGCGGCGGGTCAGGTCGTCACGGTGTCGGGCTCCGACTTCTTCCAGGGCAGCGGCGCGGCCGTGAACGGCGCGCCGGTGCCTGTGATCTTCATCTCGCCGACCGCCCTCTCGTTCACCATGCCGACGGGCGTCGGCTGCGACGCGACGCTCACGGTCGGCAACCCGGGCGGACTGGTCGACACCGCGTCGTTCAACGGCACCCCGACGATCACCAACATCCCGTTCCCCCAGGGCCCCGCCGCCGGCGGCGCCAACCTGATCCTGATCGGCCAGAACCTGATCGGCTGCACGGTCACGCTCGGCGGCGTCGCGCTGACGCCGTTCGCGCAGTCGATGACCTCGATCGTCGCGCCCACGCCGGGCGGCGCGCCCGGCCCCGCGCAGATCGTGATCACCAGCCCGACGGGCTGCCAGACGACCGGCACCTACACCTATCAGTAGCCGGCGCGGTCCGCCGCGGCGCTGCGCCGCCAGCGGCTCGGTCGACGCTCCGGTTCGGGCAGCGCGCGCTCGACCCGCCAGAAGCCCTTGGCGAACGGCCGGCCGCGCGTGAGCCACGCGACGTCGTCCTCGTCGAGGCCGAAGGCCCGGCCGACGAGGAGGTCGAGGCGGGTCTGCTGCTCGCGGCGCGCCGCCGCCTCGCGGATCGGCGCGGCGCCGGCAGCCCAGCCTTCGCGCGCGGCCTGCTCCCAGAGCGCCTCCGACCAGCGCGTCGTCGCGCACAGCTGCAGCGCGCCGCGCGCGAGCTCGTCGCGCCCCGCGTCGGAGACCTTCGGCAGCACGCAGTCGGAGAGCACGAACCGGTTGAGGTTGGTGCCGCCCATCCTGAGCCGCAGCGCCCAGTCGAACGGCAGCGACGCGAGCATCGCCGCGGTGGCCGCCAGGAGCCGCAGCGGTCGCGCCGTCGAGGCGTCGTCCGAAGGCGTCAGCACGCCGAGCGAGTTGCCGCACGGCACGTCGGGCAGCAGGCACGCGATCGCGGTGCGTTCGTTGGTGGCGTTGGAGAGCGCGCGCAGGGCGATCCGGGCGGGAGAGCGCGTGGCCGCGGCGCGGCGCCACGCCGCCGCGTCGACGAGGTAGAGCGGCCGCAGCTCGTCGATCGTCGCGGGCCGACGCCAGCGGGTCTTGTGGCCGACGCCGCGGTCGTGCGCGCCGGCGTTCGGATCGAGGTCGTAGATCATCGCGCCTTGGCGCAGCCCGATCAGGTCGGGTCTGCCCGCGGACCGCCACACGCCGTCGGCCGCCGCGGCGTAGCCGGCCGCCTCGGCCTGCTCGCGCAGCACGAACCGGTCGCGATCCGCGGTCATGTTGAAGTCGCCCTGCCGCCACGTGAGGTCCTGGAGCAGCGGCGCGCCGCGCGCGCGCATCCGGGAGAGCACGTCGAGGTCGCGGCGGGACTCGACCTCGACGAACGCTCCGGAGCCAGGGCTCAGCCGGCGGAGCTCGGCGCGTTCGTAGCGGGTGTGCTCGGGTTCGCGCGCCGTCCAGCTCGAGAGCTCCGTGCGGCCGAACGCGACCTGGACCCGGCGGGTCGGGCCGCCCTTGGTCGCGATCACGACGCCGAAGCGGTAGCGGCTGTCGATGTCGAAGATCCGCTCGCGGTTCTCGAAGCCGTAGAGCCACTCCCACGAGCAGCGCTGCAGCAGCAGGTCGCGCAGCGGCTCGGCGTCCCGGTCGAACCACAGGCTCGCGGGCACGACGAGGCCGAGGCGACCGCCGGGCCGCAGCAGCTGGTAGGCGCGCTCCAGGAAGAGGCGGTACGTGAACAGCTTGCCGCGGCCCTGATGGTCGAACCGCGGCCGCAGGGCGGCGACGCGAGCCGGCGCGTCGGGCCCGTCCTGGAGGGTCTCCCACGGCGGGTTGGTCAGCACCGCGTCGTAGCGCGCGGCCGTCAGGTCCGTGAGCCCGTCGCCCTCGAGCAGCTCCGCGTCCGGCAGCGCGCTGCGCGCGATGCGGAGGGCGCCCTCGTCGACGTCTACGCCGACGAGGGCAGCGGGCGAGCGCGTCAGCGCGGCGCGCGCCGCGAGCAGGAACGAGCCGCCGCCGGCGGCGGGGTCGCAGATCCGGAGCGGTCGCCCGTCGTCGAGCGGCGCCA
>JBMHDP010000002.1:0-10979 GCA_049889335.1 Planctomycetota bacterium | reverse complement strand
CGGCCTTGGTGTTGGACGCCATCCGAAAGAGCGTGTCCTTCCTCATGGCCCGGGTCCTCGCGACGTCGCGGTGGCCGAGCGCCTCGTGCACCAGCACGCGGTCTCCCTGCGTGACCAGCAGCACGGCGCCGAGCACGTGCTCCTGCTCGATCGCCCGCTCGATGCCCGCGACGGCCGCCCGCAGCGCTGCTGCCTGCCCCTGGGCCGAGAGCGCGGCGCCGAGCGGCAAGACGGCGAGGAGAGAAAGCGCACGACAGGTAGCGAGCATCCGGGCATCGTATCCGGCTGCATTCCTGCCCCGCCGCTCTCGACCCCACGATCTCCGATGACCACCTGCTCAGGACCCTGGCCCGGCCGCTTCGTCTGGCACGACCTCATGACCACCGACGCCGAGAAGTCGGCGGCGTTCTACGCCGCGCTGTTCGGCTGGGACATCCAGGCGCGCGACGTCATGGGGCACACCTACCGCGAGGTCCACGTCGGCCCCGGCCCGATCGGCGGCGTCATCGAGGAGAAGAGCATCCCCGCGTCGCACTGGATGCCCTACGTCGCGGTCGACGACGTCGACGCGACCGCCGCGGCGATCACCGCGCGCGGCGGCTCGGTCTGCGTGCCCCCGACCGACATCCCCGGCACCGGCCGCTTCAGCGTCGTCGGCGACCCGCAGGGCGCCTACTTCTCGATCTACCGCGGCGAGGACGGCAAGCACGGCGCCGAGCCGGACCTGCTGGTGCACGGCCGGCCCTGCTGGAACGAAGCGCTGGTCGCCGACGACGCCGCGGCGCAGGAGTTCTACACCGCCGTGTTCGGCTGGCAGGACCTTCCCAAGGACCTCGGCCCGATGGGCACGTACCACCGCCAGATGCTCGGCGACGCGCAGGTCGGCGGCCTGATGAAGAACCCGATGAACGGCGCGCCCAGCTGCTGGCTGGTCTACTTCCACGCCGCAGACCTCGCGGCCACGACGCAGCAGGCCAAGGACCTCGGCGCGACCGCGCTGGTCGAGAACGAGGCCGTGCCGGACATCGGCTCGTTCTCGATGCTGCAGGACCCGCTGGGCGCGGTCTTCGCGCTGTTCGGCGGCCCCGCGACCTGACGCCGCTACTCGCGCACGCCGGCCTGGTCGAGCATCCAGGCCATCTCGAACGCGCGGTCGCGCCAGCGGTCGTAGCGGCCCGAGGCGCCGCCGTGGCCGGCGGCCTCGAGCTTGGTCTTGAGCAGCAGCTCGCGGTCGTCGGTCTTGAGCGTGCGCAGCTTGGCGACGTACTTGGCCGGCTCCCAGTACATCACCTGCGAGTCGTTGAAGCTCGTCGTCACCAGCGTCGCCGGGTAGGCCTTGGCCTCCAGGTTGTCGTAGGGGCTGTACGACATCATGTAGTCGAAGGCCGGCTTCTCGTTGGGGTTGCCCCACTCGAGGTACTCCCCCACGGTCAGCGGCAGCGAGCTGTCCATCATCGTGCTCATCACGTCGACGAACGGCACCGCGCTGTGGATCGCGCAGAACAGGTCGGGCCGCAGGTTGGCGACCGCGCCCATCAACAGCCCGCCGGCGCTGCCACCCTCGGCGAGCAGGCGCTCCTTGCGGGTCCAGCCGGCCTCGATCAGGCCGTCGGCGGCGTCGACGAAGTCGTAGAAGGTGTTCTTCTTCTTCATCAGCATGCCGTCGCGCCGCCACGCCTCGCCGAGCGTCCGGCTGCCGCGGATGTGCGCGATCGCGAACACCACGCCGCGGTCGAGCAGGCTGACCCGGTCGCTGTTGAAGCCGGCCGGGATCGACACGCCGTACGAGCCGTAGCCGTAGAGCCACAGCGGCGCCGAGCCGTCCTGCGGCGTGCCCTTCTTGTAGACCAGCGACACCGGGATCGGTTTGCCGTCGCGCGCCTTGGGGTAGACGCGCGTCGTCTCGTATCCAGCGGGGTCGTAGCCGTGCACCTCGCGCTGCTTCTTGAGCTCACGCTCGAGCGTGCCGAGGTCGTAGTCGAACACGCACGGCGGCGTGACCATCGACTGGTAGTCGATCCGGTAGGCGGTGGCCGTCCACTCCGGGTTGCCGCCGGGGCTCGCGGCGTAGACCGTCTCGGGGAACGCGATCTCGCGCCATTGCCCGGTCGCGAAGTCCAGCACGCGGAAGCGCGTCACGCCGAGCTGCTTTTCCTGGACCACCGCGTGGCCCGCGAACACGTCGAAGCGGTCGACAAAGACGTCGTCCCGGTGGGGCACGACCTCCACCCAGCCCGCGGGGCTCGGGTCGTCGATCGGCGCGCGCACGACGCGAAAGTTGAGCGCGTCCTTGTCGGTGCGCAGGTACCACGCCCCGTCGCGGTGCGTCGGCGCGTAGCGGTGGCCCTTCTCGCGCGGCAGCAGGACGGCGAAGTCGCCCGCAGGCTGCGACGCGTCGAGGTAGCGCCACTCGTAGGTGTCCGTGCTGAACGAGCCGACGACCACGTAGCGGTGGTCGCGCGTGCGCATCACGTCGATCGCAAAAAGCTCGTCGACCTCCTCGAACAACAGCTCCGGCGCTTCGCCGAGCCGCAGCCGCCACAGCTTGTCGGAGCGCTTCGTGGTGGCGTCCTCGGTCACGTAGAACAGCGTCTGGCCGTCCGCAGCCCACACGACCGAGGTGACGCGCTCGGCGAGGCCCTGCTGCACGGCGCCAGTGTCGAGGTCCTTGACGTTGAGCGTGTACTGGCGGAAGCCCGTCACGTCGGTCGTGTACGCGTAGCGCTGGTCGTCGTCGCTGACGCAGATGTCGCCGAACGACAGGAAGTCCAGGCCTTCGGCCATCGCGTTCTGGTCGAGCAGGACCTCCTCCGGCGCCGCGTCGTCGTAGCCGCCGCCCGACGCCGCCGGCTTGCGGCAGCGGATCGGGTACTGCAGGCCCTCGACCGTGCGCGCGTAGTAGTAGTAGCCGCGCAGCCGCACCGGCACGTCCTGGTCGGTCTGCTGCACGCGCGCGACCAGCTCCTCGTAGAGCGTGTCCTGCAGCGGCTTCAGGTGGGCGGTGCGGGCGGCGGTGTAGACGTTCTCGGCCTCCAGGTAGGCGCGCACCTCGGGCGCGTCCTTGTCGCGCAGCCAGTAGTAGTCGTCGACGTAGACGTCGCCGTGCCAGCGGTTCTCGTGGCGGACGGTCTTGGCGACGGGAGGAGCGGTCGTTTCGTGGGTCATCGGCAGGGAGCAGGACGCGGCCAGGAGCAGGCCGCACGCGGCAGGGCGCGACATGCAGGCACTGTGGCGAGCGGCGACGCCGGATGCCAGCCCCACCGCGCGCCGCGAAGACTCGTCGAGCTCGGCGTGGATCTCTTCAGCAGCGTGGCCTAAGCAGACCTCTTCATGAACCACAGACTCCACAAGCTCACGGGCGCTGCGGCGCTCGCTGTCTGCCTCACCGCCACGTCCTGCCTCGGCCCCAACCACGCCTACAACTCGCTCAGCGCGTGGAACAGCGAGGCGTCGGACAACAAGTTCCTCAACGAGGCCGTCTTCCTCGGCCTGCACCTGCTGCCGGCCTACCCGCTGTGCATGGCGGGCGACGTGCTGATCTTCAACTCGATCGAGTTCTGGAGCGGCAGCAACCCGATCCCCGCCGCCGGCGAGTTCCGCTCGCAGGGCGAGCTGACCGCCGGCATGTAGCGCCGCCCGGCGGACCTACGGCAGCCGCTCGTAGACCTGGCCGTCGACCGAGAGCCGCAGGAGGCCGACTTCCGGCGACAGCCAGAAGGTCAGCCGGCGGTCGCCTGCGCCCAGGTCCGGGCGGTCATAGGCGACGTCCACGATCACCTTGGCGATGTCCGTGTAGAGCGCGTCGCGGTAGCGGATCGGCAGGCCGAACTGCAGGTACGCGAGCGGCGTCACCGCCGCGCCGATCGTCGTGCCCGAGAAATAGGTGGTCACGAGCGCGGGCTGCGTCGTCATCGAGAACAGCGCGGCCGCGGGGTCCTGCAGCGCGTCGACGGGCTGCGACCACTCCTCGGCCCAGACCGCTCCGGCGCCGCGACCGATCAGCAGGTCAGCGGCGAAGACCAGGCGCTCGGAGATCGAGGGGCCGTCGACCTCCAGGTGCGTCGCGCCGGCGCCGGCGAAGACCGAGCCCGGCCCCTCCTCGCCGACCGTGACGGTGAGCCCCCCCTCCAGCGCGGCGGCCTCGCCCAGCGGCGGCAGGTAGTCGCCGCGCGCAGCAGGGTAGGCGCCCAGCTCGACCTGGAACCGGTCCAGCGTCTTGGTCGCGATCTCGACCCAGCCTTCGAGCGCGTCGACCGCAGACGGGTCGTATCGGCGCGAGGTCCACGGGTTGACCTGGCGCACGTCGACGTTGCCGGCGCCGGTCTGAGAGATGGCCCCCGGCCGGTAGGGCAGGCGGAGCCGCATCGAGGCCGTCGTCGCGAGGTCCACCGGCTCGACGCGGATCGCCTGCCCGACCGACGGCGCGTAGCTGACGGACGTCGAGCCGCTGCTCGCCAGGGACGCCACGGCGAACACCCGCAGCTCCACGGGCGACGGCAGCACCCCCGGCGGGACCTCGAGCTCGAACCCCCGCAGGGCGCCCTCCTCGACCGCCAGCACGCCGCCGTCCGGGCCGATCGTCGCGACCGCCTGGGGGCCGGAGCTGCCGGAGCCGCTGCACGCGGCGAACAGGGCGCACGCCAGCAGCGCCGCCTCGGGCAGGTGGACTCTCATACCGTCGACTAGCATGGCCGCTGCGCCCCGTAACCGCCCGATGCGCCGGCTGGAATTCGCACGGCGGCGGTCCGTTTGCTGATGACGCCTTTCTGGGCGTGCGTCCTCGTCCTAACCTCTCTGCCCCATGTCCGCCGGCACTCCCGACCCGACCCGCATCCACGACCTGGGCCAGAAGGCCCTCGACGGCGGCGCGCTCGCGCCCGACGAGGCCCTGGCCCTCTACCGCGGCCTCGACCAGCCCTCGCTCGGGCTGCTGGCCAACGACGTCCGCCTGCGGCTCAATCCACCGGGAGCGGACGGCCAGGTCCGCGTCACCTACATCGTCGACCGCAACCTCAACCCGACCAACGTCTGCGTCACGGACTGCGGCTTCTGCGCGTTCTACCGGTCGCCGGGCGACCCGGAGGCCTACGTCCTGCCGCGCGAGGTCATCTACCAGAAGGTCGACGAGCTGGTCGCGCTCGGCGGCAGGCAGCTGCTGCTGCAGGGCGGCCACCACCCCGAGCTGAAGACCCCGTGGTACGCCGAGCTGTTCTCGGACCTCAAGCAGCGCTACCCCGACGTCTGGATCCACGGCATGAGCCCGCCGGAGATCACCCACGTCGCCAAGATGGAGAAGCGGCCCGTCCAGGACGTGCTGCAGGACCTCAAGGCCGCCGGCCTCGACTCGATCCCGGGCGGCGGCGCCGAGATGCTGGTCAAGCGCGTGCGCGACATCATCGCGCCGAAGAAGGCGACCACCGAGGAGTGGCTCGAGGTGATGCGCCAATGGGGCGCGATGGGCGGCCGCGGCACGGCGACGATGATGTTCGGCCACTGCGAGACCGACGCGGAGCGGATCGAGCACCTGACGCGGATCCGCGAGCTGCAGGACGAGACCGGCGTGTTCACGGCGTTCATCCCGTGGACGTTCCAGCCGGAGAACACCCCGATCGGCGACCAGCTGCTCGAAGCGCGCGGCGGTCAGAAGGCGACCGTCGCGGAATACCTGCGCACGCTGAGCCTCTCGCGCCTCTACCTGCAGAACGTCCCGCACATCCAGAGCTCGTTCGTCACGCAGGGCATGAAGACCTGCCAGCTCGGCCTCGCGATGGGCGCCGACGACTTCGGCTCGGCGATGATCGAGGAGAACGTCGTCAGCTCGGCCGGCTGCACCCACCCGACCTCGATCCCCGAGATCGAGCGCCACATCAAGGACGCGGGCTACGTGCCGCAGCGCCGCAACATGATGTACGAGCCGGTGGCGACGCCCGAGACCGACAAGTTCGGCGTCGAGAAGGGCAGCAAGAAGAAGAAGGTCACCAGCCAGGTCGAGGCGTAGCGGGAGGCGGAGCGCCGCCGCGCTAGGCTGGCGTCATGACCGACAAGCTCCCCGTCGCGCTGGCGCAGATCGCGCCGGTCTGGCTCGACCGCGACCGCACGCTCGCCAAGATGTTCGACTGGGCATTCCGCGCCGCGGACCAGGGCGCCAAGCTGGTCGCGTTCGGCGAGGCGCTGGCGCCGGGCTACCCCTGGTGGGTCGAGCACACCGACGGCGCGCGCTTCGACGACGAGCGGCAGAAGGAGTGGTTCGCGCACTACGTCGACCAGAGCTGCGAACCCGACCTGCACTTCAAGCAGCTCGCCGCGCTCGCCGAGGACCGCGACCTGACGATCGTGTTCGGCTGCATGGAGCGGGCGCTCGACCGCGGCGGCCACTCCCTCTACTGCTCGCTGGTCACGGTGCTCGCCAACGGCCTCGTCCAGCCCACCCACCGCAAGCTGATGCCGACGCACGAGGAGCGGCTGGTCTGGGCCCAGGGCGACGGCCACGGCCTGCGCGTGCACAAGCTGCAGCCGTTCACGCTCGGCGGGCTCAACTGCTGGGAGAACTGGATGCCGCTGCCGCGCGCGGCGCTGCACGCGCAGGGCGAGGACCTGCACGTGATGGCGTGGCCCGGCAGCCGGCGCAACACCGAGGACATCACCCGGTTCGCCGCGCGCGAAGGGCGCAGCTACGTGCTGTCGGTGTCGTCGCTGATGCGACGCGAGGACGTGTCGGACGAGGCGCCGAGGGCCGACGAGCTGCGCGCGGCGCTGCCCGAGGTCTGCGGCGACGGCGGCTCGTGCATCGCGAACCCGGACGGCAGCTGGCTGGTCGAGCCTGTGTGCGGCGAGGAGCAGCTGATCCTCGCGGAGCTTGACCACGCGTTCGTGCGGCGCGAGCGCCAGAACTTCGACATCTCGGGCCACTACGCGCGCCCTGAGCTCTTGCACCTCGAGCTCGACGGCCGCCGCCACCGCGGGCTCTGGCCCAAGTCCGACTAGCGCGCGAGCGCGCGGACGGCGCGCAGCGTCTTGAGGTTGCGGGACGTGACCGGCGCGCCGACCGCGCGGTCGAGCACGGCGGGCGTCAGCTTGCTGCGGCCGACGCCGTCGGCGAAGTCGCTCCAGAGCGCGCCGCCCCGGACCGCGACCCGCTCGCCCGCGGTGCAGTACGGCCGGAGCACGTCGACGACCTCGGGCGAGACCGCCGCGGCGGTGAAGCCGACGTGCACGAGCTGCGGTCGATCGTCCGCGACGTCGCCGAACGGGCAGGCCTCAACCAGCGGCGCGAGCGCGCGCGCCGGCGTCACGACGACCGGCACGCCGAAGCCCCACCGCGCGCCGATCGCGCCCTCGAGCTCTGTCGCGAGGGCGGCGCTGCCGCCGCGCGCCCGGAACACGAGGTTGCCGCTCTGGAGGTAGGTCTGGGCGTCCTGCCAGCCGAGGTCGGCGGCGACCTCGCGCAGCGCGGCCATCGGGACGGCCCTGCGGCCGGCCCCGGCCTTGCCGACGTTGACGCCTCGCAGCCACGCGACCCAACTCTTCATGTGCGCCAGTATGAGCCGGCGCGGATCTACGGTCGCGGCCGAGCTAGCATCCCGGCATGCAGCACATCCTCGCCATCGACCAGGGCACGACCGGCTCGACCGTGCTGGTCCTCGACGAGCAGCTCGCGGTCAAGGGGCGCGGCTACCGCGAGTTCGCGCAGCACTACCCGTGCCCCGGCCAGGTCGAGCACGACGCCGCCGAGATCCTCGCCTCGGTCCGCGACGCGATCGCGCAGGCCCTGGACCAGAGCAAGGTCACCGGCGCCGACCTGGCCGCGGTCGGGATCACCAACCAGCGCGAGACGGTCGTGGTGTGGGACCGGGCCACCGGCGAGCCGGTGCACCGCGCGATCGTGTGGCAGGACCGCCGCACGGCCGACGCCTGCCGCGCGATGGTCGACCGGGGCCACCAGGAGGCGGTGCGCGCCGCGACCGGCCTGCCGATCGACCCCTACTTCTCGGCGACCAAGCTGGCGTGGATCCTCGACCAGGGCGACCTGCGCGCCCGCGCCGCGCGCGGCGAGCTGTGCTTCGGCACGATCGACACGTTCTTGATCCACGCCCTGACCGGCGGCGCGGCGCACGTGACGGACGTGACCAACGCGTCGCGCACGCTGCTGTTCGACCTGTGCGCGATGGCGTGGTCCGACGACCTGCTGGAGACGTTCGGAGTGCCGCGCAGCGTGCTGCCCCGAGTCCTCCCCTCGGCCGGCAGCTTCGGCGCCGTGCGCGACGTCGAGGGCCTGCCCGACGGCCTGCCGATCACCGGCGTCGCCGGCGACCAGCAGGCGGCGCTGTTCGGCCAGGCGTGCTTCACGCCGGGCGACGCCAAGTGCACCTACGGGACCGGCGCGTTCCTGCTGATGAACACCGGCGACGCGCCGGTGCCGTCGACGCACGGGCTGGTCACGACGGTCGCCTGGGAGATCCCAGGCGAGCGCGCGTATGCGCTCGAGGGCTCGGCGTTCGTCGCGGGCGCGGCGGTGCAGTGGCTGCGCGACGGGCTCGGCTTCTTCTCGTCGTCGGCCGAGGTCGAGGCGCTCGCAGCGACCGTCGACAGCTCCGAAGGCGTCGTCGTGGTGCCTGCGTTCACGGGGCTCGGCGCCCCGCACTGGCGGCCGGACGCGCGCGGCGCGATCACCGGGCTGACCCGCGGCACGACCCGCGCCCACGTCGCGCGCGCCACGCTCGAGGGCATCGCGCTGCAGAACGTCGACATCCTCCGCGCGATGGAGAAGGACGCGGGTCACCCGCTCGGAACCCTCAAGGTCGACGGGGGTGCGGCGGCGAACGACCTGATGATGCAGTTCCAGTCCGACGTGCTCGGCGTGCCGATCCGAAGACCGCAGCTGCTGGAGACCACCGCGCTCGGCGCCGCGTTCTTGGCCGGGCTCGGCTGCGGGCTGTGGCCCGACAAGCAGGCGATCACCGCGACGTGGCGCGAGGACCGGGCGTTCGCGCCGCAGATGGCGCGCGAAGCCAAAGACGCGCACCTCGCGCGGTGGCAGGCTGCGGTCGGCCGGGCGTAAGCGCGGCCTCCCGCTCACCACCGTCTGATCTGACGAAGCAACGTCGTCTATTCGCCCCGGCGCAGCCGGACGGGCCCAGTCTGACCGAGGCGGGCCGCCTGTGCTACATTCGTCGGCGATACGCACCCCGACTTCGCACCGGGTGGTCCTCTGTCAAGAGATCGACGATGAGCGCGCACAACCTGAATATGCCACCGAATGACGCTCTCAGGTCGATCTATGAGACCGGGCTCGTGGTCTTGGAAGACGGAAGCACGCGCCCTGTCACCTCTGCGTCTTCTCCAGCAGAGTCCGCAGCTATGTATGCATGGCTGACAGCGAACCCACCTGAGGTCGCCGTAGAGATCGGTATGGCCTATGGATTGTCCGCGCTGACAATGCTCACAGCCATGGAGAAGAATCGCAGGGGCAAGCTGATCTCGATTGACCCTTACATCCAGTTCGACTCGGCCAGAAGGTCGGCGCTCCTCGCGATTGAGAAGTCAGGCCTAGCGATGCGACATCAGCATCGCCATGAGAAGAGCGAGTTAGCCTTGCCGGCGCTTGTCGCAGAGGGCGTCCAAGCCGATTTCGTCTATATCGATGGACATCACGGCTTTGACCACGCATTCGTAGACATGTTCTACGCCGACCGACTCGTTCCTGTTGGCGGAGTGATCGCATTCGATGACACCGGGTGGCGGGCGGTGCACAAGGTCATCCATTACATGCTCCGGCATCGAAGATACGACGAGCTGGATGTCGGCCTACCCCGCATCTCTCAGTCGACCAATCCGATCAAGACCCTCATCAAGCGGCTCCAGGGTCGATTCGGCCCTTCACGCTACTTTCGCAAGACGGATGACTGGCAGCCGCCCGTGTCCTTCTTCCGTTCATTCTAGAGCCTCTCGCTGCTTCCACTTCCCCGGGACACGCGCCTCCGTGCGCACCATCTCCAGAGAGTCGCCGCGCGACCAGCGCCAGCCCGCCCCTACACCCACGCGAAGTGGGCCCATGCGTTGATCCCGATTGCCATGGTACACATCCGCGACTGCGCCTACCGCACCGTGAACACGTAGCTGATCGCGAAGGTCGCGCCGCCGATGAAGCCCAGGATCATCCCGGTCCTGAGGCGCTTGGTCAGGTAGAGCATCAGCCACATCCCGGTGACCGACATCAGCATCAGCAGCGCGGCCGCAACGTCGACGAGCGTTGACCACCACGGGCCGCAGTGCTTGCCGCGGTGCAGGTCGTCGAGGATCGCGACCACGCCGCGGCGCTCCTCGGTCAGCGTGTAGGCGCCGGTCGCGCGGTCCACGGCGGCCGTCGCGGCGTAGCCGGCGTTGCGGAAGACCACCTCGACGCGCTCGTCCTCGACTTCGAAAGACGCCACGCGGCCCCGGATCCGGTGCGCGGCGCGCAGCTCCTCGGCGACCCCGAGCCGGTCCACGTCACCCGCCGCGGGCGGCGCGGGCAGCGCCCCCTGGGTCGTGGTCACGACGGGCTCGGCGCGCTCGAACCAGTCCGTGTGGTTGAGCGTGAAGCCCGTGACCGCGAACAGCAGCGTGGCAGCGAACCCGATCATGGACAGCCAGATATGCAGCGAGCGGATCCACTGCGGGAGGACACGGCGGTTGGAGGTCGAGGTCATGGTGCGGCCGCGGGCCATGATCCCCGCACCGCGCCCGCCTGCAAGCGCTCTACCGCAACCTCGACGTTGACAGAGGCTTGGGGCGCGATCGACGCGTCCGGGGTTTCGCTTCTCCCGCCCGAAACAACGGCCTAGATTGCGTGGTTCTACCGCCATGCAAACGCACGCCTACGCCCACCTCGACGACTCCCTCGCCCAGAAGCTGATCGACCGCGCCGGGCTCGGCGAGATCGACCGCAAGGTGCAGGCGGGCGAGCGCCTCTCGTTCGAGGACGGGGTCGAGCTCTACCA
>JBMHDP010000001.1:0-3738 GCA_049889335.1 Planctomycetota bacterium | reverse complement strand
CTCGAAGTCGTTGATCGGGGTCCGCAGGAGCTTGTTGCGCTTGTCGTCGCGGCGCTCCTGGTCCTCGTCGTAGTACATGTTGAGCGCGGCGGCCGCGTCACGACGGTAGAGGCGCGCGCGCGCGTTGTCGGGGTGGGCCTGCAGCGCGAGGTCGAAGCACTGCATCGCGCGGCGGTAGTTGCCCATGTCCTCGTAGAGGATGCCGAGGTTGAGCACGCAGGCGATGTTGACGGGCGGCGACATCAGCGAGCGCTCGTACAGCTCGCGCGCCTCCTCGTCCTCGCCGCGCAGGTCGACGTTGAGCGCGAGGCGGAACAGCGCCTGCTTGTGGTTCTCGTCCTGGCCGAGGACCTCGTCGTAGCAGGCGATCGCGGCCTCGACGTCCCGCTCCATCTCGGCGACGCGGCCCCGGAAGTAGGTCTGCTCCAGCGGCGGCAGGACGCCCTGCAGCTTGCCGACCTGTTCGATCAGCTCGGCTGCGTTGTTGGCGTCGAGCGCGCGCAGGTAGGCGAGCGCCTGGGCTCCGTCCGTCTCGCGCTGCGCGAGCGTGGTCGCGACGTGATCGAGCTGGCCGAGCGCGGCGTAGCAGTCGGCCAGGCAGACGCGCGCGACCTCGCTCTTGTCCTCGCTGAGCAGCGCGACGGCGTCGGCGTGACGGCCGAGCGCCCACAGCGCGACGCCGCGGGCCGGCCCCTGCGCTAGCGGGTGCGACAGCCAGTCCCGCAGCTGCTCGAACGAGTCGACCGAGCGGAACGCGGCCGTGCGGAACGCGTCGAGCTTCTCCGGCGTCAGCTCTCCGGCGAGCATCGCGGTGGGGTCGAGCTTGGGCTGGGGTTCGGGGACCAGGTCCGTTTCCGTCATCGTCGTTTGGCCACAGGGGTCGGCTCCGGGCACCTGAGGAGGCGCTCCGGGAGCCCGCTTCGGGGGGCCAGAGCGCGCTCTGGCCGCGAGAAAGGGCCGCACACCCTAGTGCGCGCCCCCCGGCGTGGTCAAGAAATTGCAGGTCCGGACGCGACTTCGCCGTAAATCCGGGCCAGCTCCGCAGCCATCGCCGCGAAGCCGCGGGCGCGCGCGCGCGCCTGCGGCGTCTGCGCCGCGAGCAGGCTGCGATCTTCGGCGAGCTCGCGGATCGCCGCCGCCCAGGCGTCGACGTCGCCCGGCGGCAGCACGCGCCCCTCGACGCCGTCTTCGACCGCGTCCTGGAGCCCGCCGACGCGGCTGACCAGCACCGGCCGGCCCGCGGCCAGGGCCTCTCTTACGGTCAGGCCGAATGCCTCGTGCCATCGGGCTGGCGCCGCGAGCACGTCGATGGACGCCATCCGGCCCGGCATCTCCTCCAGCGCGTAGGGGCCGTGGTAGGTCACGTCGCTCTCCGGTCTCAGCGCCTGGAAGCAGCGGGTCAGGAAGCCCTCGTCCCCGTGGTAGGGGACGACGTTGCCGTGGATGTGCAGCTCGACGCTGCCGGGCTTCAGCCGCTGGACCGCGTCGACCAGGACGTCGAGGCCCTTCGAGGGGATCAGCGTGCCGAAGTAGCCGACGCGGAGCGGTCCGGGGCCGCCCGTCGGCGGGGGCAGCCGATCGAGGCGCTCCGTGTCGACGCCGTTCTCGACGACGGTGAAGCGGTCCTTTGGGACCCCGAGCGCGGCAAACGGCGGGATCACCCGCGCGCTGGGGACCACCAGCTGCGCCGGGACCGCGAGGAACTCTCGGGCCCGGTCGTGCAGCGCGGTCACCTGGCCTGCGGGGTCGTCTCGGAGCCACCACGGGAAGGTCTGCTCCAGGCAGCCCCGGCAGCGGTCCAGGTCCGCGGTGGTGCAGACGGAGCCGTCGTGGTGGAACATCTGTCCGCGCGGGCAGAAGGTCCAATAGTCGTGCAGCGTCAGCACGGTCGCGACGCCCGCGTCCCGCAGCGCAGCGAGCGCGTCGACGGACAGGCCCGTCAGGTGGTGCACGTGGGCGACGTCGTAGCGCACGCCCTCGGCGGCGCGCTCCGACAGGAACGCGGCGACCCCCGCGGCCATCGGCGCGCACGTATACATCGCCGCCAAGGAGTCGACGCCCTCCCAGCGGTAGGCGATCCGCCAGACCGTCGGGTTGCCCTCCTCGGCGAGTTCGGCGGAGCCCTGTGGCTGCTCCGGCAGGTGCGCCCGCGCCAGGATCGTCACGTCGTGGCCGGACTCGACGAGGGCTCGCGCCAGCCCGCTGACGTGCTGCTCGACCCCGCCGACGCTGTCGGGAGGCAAACCGTGGCTCACCAGCAGGATGCGCATGACCGCACGATGCCTTCGTCGCCGCGGGATTCCAGCCTCGGTCCCGGGGCCCGAGAGCGCCGCGGTTCCTTCGCAGATCCACAGTTGACGGCGCGTTTTGGGCTCGCTAACCTGCTTCGCCCTCCCAATCCGGACACCCGCCATGAAGCTGAAGGTCACGAACTCCAAGACGAAGCGCGCCAAGAAGGTGGGCTTCCGCACGCGCAGCAAGACCGCGGGCGGCCGCAAGATCATCAAGCGTAAGATCAAGCGCAGCGGGAAGTTCCGGGTCGGCTAGGCCGACGGGCTCCCGGTCGGGGCACCTAGCGGGCGGCGCCGATCCCTGGCATGCTGGAGCGGCATGAAGGGAGCCCGACCGACGCGCAGGCCCACGCTGCGCACCAAGCTGCTGTTCGCCGCAGCCGCCTTCGGCCTAGCCGTGCTGGCGGCCGAAGCAGGCGTCCGGCTCCTGATGCCGCCCGGGCGGCTGCTGAGCCCGACCGCGATCGCGACGTTCCACGAGCGGGCCGTGGTCGAGGCCTCGATGATCCAGGCCGACCCCGAGCTCGGCCACGCCCCGGTCCTCGACGGCGAACACTACGACCGGTTCGGGCTCCTGCGAGGCTGGGGCACGGTCTCCGGCGATGCGAGCAAGTCGGAAGGCGCGCGCCGCGTGCTCCTGCTCGGGGACTCGGTCACGCGCCGCGCCACGATCGCGGCGCCGCTGCGCGCGCTCTGCGAGCAGCGGGACTTCGAGTTCCTCAACGCCGGGGTCGAGAGCTGGAACCCGATCCAGGAGGTCGCGTCCTACCAGCGCCTGCAGCGCCAGCTCGCGGCAGACCACGTGATCCTGTGGTTGCACAACAACGACCTGAGCGAGACGACGGTCGCGTGCTTCGACCGGGGCGAGTTCACGCTCTGCAACCCGGGCGCCTTCGTGCCGGTCGACCCCGCGTGGTACGGCCGCAGCATCCTCTACCAGCTCTACGTCCACAGCAGGCACACCGACCGGCTGCGCCCCGAGCACTACACCTTCCGCGCGGCCGAGGTGGAGGCCGCGCTGGCGGAGCTGCGCGACGAGGTCACCGGCCGCGGCGCGCGGCTGACGGTCGCCCTGCTGCCGATCTTCTCGCCAGAGCGCGACTGGCAGCCCCACGAGCGCAGCGCGCGCGACCTCGAGATCGCGATGCTCGAGCGGCTCGGCGTCGAGTGGTTCGACCTGCAGCCCGCGCTCGAGGAGCTCGCGGCGACCGGCGCGCCGGTGCGCGCCACCCCCAACGACGTCTTCCACCCCAACGACGTCGCCGGGGCGCACCTCGCCGCGGCGGCCCTCGAGCGGCTGTTCGGCGCCGAGAAGGTGGCCGCCGGCGTCCCGCGTTAGCCGCGCCCGACGGCGACCAGCCCCGCGGCGCCGGCCAGCATCGCGAGGGCGCCGAGCTGCTTGACGGGGCGGCGTCCGCCGTGCCCGCTCGCGGCCGCGCCGCCGAGT